>NZ_JBBGZG010000009.1:66065-232336 GCF_037479315.1 Comamonas sp. MYb69 | reverse complement strand
GATGTCATTGTGTTTACGGACAAGCAGGCTGTCGCCTGCAGTGAATTGGCCGTTTACACAAAATTCTGCACACCCTCGGCTTCGGGTCGAAACCGGCAAATCTGTCAATGCTCGTAATACGTTCAACCCAGGAAACAAGGCCATGCCCCCGGCCAGTGGCCGCGCCCGACCAGGGTCACCCAAAATAAATGCGAGCAGACGGCGGGTGCATGACAGTTGCCTCCTGGTTGCACACCGTGAAGACTCAGCGCTTCCGCAAGCGGCATGGACTACAGCGGACTCCATGCTGGCAAGTCCGCTCGGTGGAGGGGTTGGCATCCACCCGATAGCGCATCCAGGTTTTCAGGCACCCCATCGAATTCGATGACGTCATTGAAGTCATTCAGTGCTGATGGTGGTTCGCCAGTCAGCTACCGTGCTGCCAGCTTTTGTAGACAAACTCCAGACTGTAGCCATCGAGGTCCCGGACCTGGGCGGCGAAGTAACGGGGGTCGTAGTGCAGTTGCGCGCCAGGGGGGTGAATCTCGGTTCCGCCAGCGGCAAGTGCTGCCGCGTGGGCGCGCCTGACCATCTCCTCGGATTCGGCCACCAAGCCGATGTGCAACGCCCCGGGAGCTGCCGTGCCCTGCCGAAGCCAGAAAAACATACGCCCCTTCGCGCCAAAGCCCTTCAAATCAGGATGTCCCGCAGGGCCGTCTGCGCCGTCGTAGTCGTGGCGGGCGCTGATGCCAAGGACAGGGAGCACCTTTTCGTAGAAGGTGAGCGAGCGGTCGATATGGTTCACCGTGAGAAATACATGGTCGAGCATCAATGCTTCCTTTCAGATGGTGTAGCCGCCCGCGACTTCGATGTTCTGCGCGTTGACCCAGGCGCCGTCGCTGGCCAAAAGCATCGCAATCACGCGCGCGACCTCGTCGGGCTCGCCGACCCTGCCCAGCGCAGTTTGCGCGGCCAGCAAACGCTCAAACTCAGCATTGAGGCCGCCACCCAGCTCCGTGCGGATGGCCCCGGGTGACACCGAGTTGACGCGGATTCGGCGCTCGCCAAACTCCTTGGCCATGTACCGTGTCAGCACTTCGAGGCCCCCTTTGAACGACGCATAAGGCGCCACCCCTGCCGTGGCCACGCGCGCCGTTGCACTGGTCAGGTTCACAATGCTGGCGCCGTCTCTGAGCAGCGGCAACAAAGTCTGGGTCAGGAAGAACGGGCCTTTCAAGTGCACGTTCATCAAGCCGTCGAATTGGTCCTCGGTGACGGCCGCAATGGGGTTGAAGATACCGTAACCCGCGTTGTTCACGAGGCCTGATAGCCTGTCAGCCTGCCAGGTCGAGGCCAAGGCCTCCTGCACCGCAAGCCCGAAGGACGCAAACGTGCTGATGTTGGCTACGTCTAGGGGCAAGGCAACGGCCTGTCCCCCGTCAGTGGCGATGTGCTGAACCACCTTTTGCGCAGCCTCCGGGTTTCGGTGGTACGTCAGGATAACGCCCTGTCCGCGGCGAGCGCAGTCAATGGCGGTGCTTGCACCGATGCCTCGGCTGCCTCCGGTGATAACGACGATGTCCATATGAAGTTCCAACAAGTTCCAGTGCTTCAACGATAGGCTTTCACGCGCGATATCGCCCACCTGTTCCTGCCTAACTCCTGCCCATTTCTGCTTGTTCGCTTGTATCGCTGCCAAGATCGCGGTCCAATGTCGCATGAATGAGCAACTGAACGAACTCCGCGCGCTGGCGGCCCATGCCGAAAACCGGAGGACGGAGACCGGTATCCCGCGCGTGGCGATGGTGCAGGGGGCTATTCCGGAGCACCAGCTGGCCGCCGTGTACGAACCGATGGTCAATCTCATTCTTCAGGGAAGCAAATCGATGTCCGTAGGCGGCCAGACCTTGCACTACGATCCTGCCACCTACTTTGTCATGTCCATCGAGCTTCCAGCGGCCGGGATCGTGCGCCCAAGCCGCACCGGGGAGCCCTATTTGGCCGTAAGCCTGACCCTGGTGCCTGCGCTGCTGGCGGATCTGCCCCATGCTGCGCAAGAACCCGCCAGGGAGTCGGGATTCTCCGTTGCGGCGGTGACGCCGCAGTTGCTGGACGCCTGGGTTCGCATGCTGCGACTGATGAAGGCTCCGGCAGACATTGCGGTGCTGGCCCCCGCCTACGAACGCGAGATTCTCTACCGCGTGCTCCAGGGTCCCATGGGTTGGATGCTGCGCGACATTGCCACGCCGGACACCGCCTTGGCACGCATCAACCGGGTGGTGCAGCGCCTGCGCCATGAGTTCGCGCAGCCCTTGCGGATGGAGGCGCTCGCGGCCGACGCGGCGATGAGTGTTTCTGCATTTCATCGCCACTTCAAGGCGGTGACCTCGCTCAGTCCGCTGCAATACCAAAAGCAGGTCCGCCTGCTCCAGGCCAGAACGCTGCTCATCACGGCAGGGCACAACGTCACCTCAGCCGCTCACGAGGTGGGGTACGAGAGCGCGACCCAATTCAGCCGGGAATACGCCAGAGCGTTCGGAATGCCGCCCGCCAAGGATGCGGCTCGTCTTGCGGCAGGCATGCGGTAAATAGGGCATACGCAAGCGGATTTGCGTCCCCTGCAGTGAGCGGCACGGGCATTGGCCTCTTAGCCGTTCCTCCCTTTTCCGCTGCAGTGCGCCGCGTTCAGCCGGCCCGGGGCAGCCGGCCCGGGGCAGCCGGCGATAGATCTGGGCCGCTCGCTGCTGCCCAGGGTCGTGGGTACGCTTCTGCAGGAGGAGAAGGCGCATGCACGGCGGACGTATGTCCAGCCTTTCGC
This sequence comes from Comamonas sp. MYb69, assembly GCF_037479315.1. Classification (NCBI taxonomy): domain Bacteria; kingdom Pseudomonadati; phylum Pseudomonadota; class Betaproteobacteria; order Burkholderiales; family Comamonadaceae; genus Comamonas; species Comamonas sp. MYb69. Next base: position 229,539 of record NZ_JBBGZG010000009.1, on the reverse strand, counting down.
GCCAGGCACCGCACTGCCACCTCAGCGCGCCTTCACAATCTCCGTCACCCCGCCCTCGGTCTTGAGCCGCACCGGCAGCAGCAGCGGCAGCGCCTGGGCAAAGCTGGCCGCCTCGCGCAGGTCAAAGCTGCCGCCCACCCGCATCGCAGCGACGGCCGGGTCGCGCACCACCAGGCGGGTATCGCCATAGCGCTCAAACTCGGCCAGTGCCTGCGCCAGCGGTGCGTCCTGAAAATTCACCCGGCCTTTGCGCCAGGCAGCGACATGGCCCACCGGCAGGGCCTGCGGCGCCGCCAGGCTGCCCTCGGCCTGCGCGGTCACCCGCTGGCCGGCCACCAGCTCCACCGCAGCTGGCCCGGCCAGGGTCTGGGCCTCCACACCCACCTGCGCCACCCGCACCCGGCCCGATTCGACCTCGACCACCGTCTGGCCCGCATCCAACCCGGCGCGGGTATGGCGTACCGAGAATCTGGTGCCCAGCACCGTCACCAGGGTGTGCCCCGCCCGCACCTCAAACGGGCGCTGTGCATCGGCGCTGGCATGGAACAGCGCCTGGCCTTCCAGCAAGCGCACCTCGCGCCGGCCCCGGAACAGCTGCACCTGCGCCTGCGATGCGGCATCGAGCAGCATCTGCGAGCCATCGGGCAGCCGTATCTGCAGCGCCTGGCCGCGCTCGGTGGCGTAGTGTTCGCTGAACAGCGGCTGGCTGCGCCAGTGCGACCAGCCCAGCCAGCCGCCCACCACCAGCACCAGCACGGCAGCGGCCATACCCAGATTGGGCAGCCAGTGGCTGGCAAACCACCAGCGGGCCTGGCGCCGTGCGGCTGGGGGGCTGGGCGGGATAGCGGCCGCAACGGTCGCTGCGGGTTCGGCAGCTTCAGCGGTAGCCGCCACTTGCTCCTGTGCTTGCGCCTGTGCTTGTTCCTTGTCGCGCGCCAAGCCCGCCCGCAGCGCATGCTGCAGCGCTGGCGGCATCGCACGCAGCCGGGCGTGGCTGTGCTCCAGCGCATCCAGCGCCTGCGCATGGGCTGGGTCGGCCGCCAGCCAGTCGGCCAAGGCGGCAGCCTGCTGGGAGGGCAGTGCCTGGCCGCTGCGCCGGCGCGTGGCCCACAGGGCGGCCTGCAGGCCCAGGACATCCTGGCCCTGCGCAAACGCAGCAAATGCGGCCTCATCGGCAGCATCCTGGCGGTCGGCATCGGCGGTGTGGGGGCGGGGCAAGGTCATCGCTGGGGGGTGTCGTCGTGCCGGTATCAAGGCTGGCGGGTGGCAGGCAAGGCGGCATCTGGCCGCTGGGCTGCGCTGGGCGCCCCGCCTTGCTGCAGCAGCTCGCAGGCGCGGCAGGCCAGGCGGCCACGGGCAATATGCTTTTCCACCATGCTCAGCGATATGCCCATGCGCTGGGCAATCTGGGCATAGGGCATGTCGTCAAACACATGCAGCATAAACGCTTCACGGCAGCGCAGCGGCAAGGCCTCAATGGCCGAGGCATAGGCGGCCATCGCCTGCGCGCTCGACAGCAGCGCGTCGGGCTCCTCATGCGCGGGGCCCGGGGGCTGGGCGGTTTCATCGAGCGCATGCAGGTCCTCGTGCGTGCGCAGCTGCGCGCGCCGGTACTGGTCCACCATCACATGGCGCGCCGTCTGGTAGAGCAGCGCGCGCGGCTCGGTGATCGCTGCGCGCGCCTGCTCCATCGCCAGCACCCGGGCATAGCTCTCCTGCACGATGTCGGCAGCGGCATCGCGGTCGCGCACCTGGCGCAGGCAGAAGTTCAGCAGTTCTCGGTAGTAGTGGACGAACACGGGGGCAGCGGCCAGACAGGGGGATCGCAGGGCTATCGCGGTGCCTGTGCAGTGCTTGTGCAGCCATGGCGCCATGCAATAACGCGAATGAATCGCATTATCCATATTTTGACTACTGTTTACATATAATAAGAACCATTCTCATCGCGTCACCCCCAACACCATGCACCCAGGCCCCGGCATTCCGCCCTCACCTTCTGTCGATCCGGTGCAGGCCCTGTACGAGGCACACCACAGCTGGCTGGTTGCGCGGCTGCGGCGCAAGCTCGGCTGCGCCTGGGATGCGGCCGATCTGGCGCAAAACACCTTTGTGCGCGTGCTGGGTACTCAGCGCCAGCAACTCCAGGCGCTGCTGGAGCCGCGCGCCTACCTCACCACCATTGCGCAGCGCCTGCTGTCCAACCACCTGCGCCGCCGCCAGATCGAGCGCGCCTACCTCGATGCGCTTGCGCTGCTGCCCGAGCCCGTGGCCCCGCCACCCGATGCGCAGCTGATGGTGCTCGAAACCCTGGTCGCTATTGACCGCCTGCTCGGCGGCCTGCCCGTGGTTGCCCGCAAGGCCTTTTTGCTGTGGCGGCTGGAGGACCTGACGCAGGAAGAAATTGCCCAGCAGCTGGGCATATCGCGCACCAGCGTGCGCCGCCATCTGGCCGCAGCGGCCGAGCGCTGCTACTTTGCGGACCAGGCCTGAGATGGCCGCGCCCGAACACCTGCCCGGCGGCCTGCCGCTGGGCGCGCAGGCCATGCCAGGCGCGCTGCCGCCCACCATCCCCCCCGCCGTTGCCCAGGCCGCCGTGCGCTGGCTGCTCGATCTGGAGCCCGGCGACAGCGCCGCAGCCCGCCGCAAGCGCCAGCAGTGGCAAAGCTGGCTCGATGCCGACCCGCTCCATGCCCAGGCCTGGCAGCGCATGGCGCAGATCGATGGCCAGTTGCGTGGCGTGCCCACGGCAGTGGCAGTGCAGACCCTCGCCTCGCCCGCCTTGTCGCGCCGCCATGCGGTGCGCCTGGCGGTCATGCTGGGGGCCGGTGCCGGCGGCCTGCTGGCCCTGGGCCACAGCCCGCTGGGCGAACAGGCCTGGCTCAGCGCCAGCGCCGATCTATCAACGGCCACCGGTGAGCAACAGCGCACGGTGCTGGCCGACGGCACGCGCCTGCTGCTCAATACCGCCACGGCCGTGGACCTGCGCTACAGCAGCAGCGAGCGGCTGATTGTGCTGCGCGCCGGTGAGATCCAGATCGAGAGCGCCGCCGACCCCAGCCCCGACCCTGCCACCGGCCAGGCCCGCCCCTTGCGGGTGCGCAGCAGCCAGGGCTGGGCGCGCGCCATTGGCACGCGCTTTAGCGTGCGCCAGTATGCGGACGACACGCTGGTGCAGGTGCAAGAAGGCCAGGTAGAGCTGCAGTTGCTACCAGATTTGCGCCACGACATGGGCCAAACCCTGCGCCTGGCTGCTGGCGAGCAAGGCCGCATCGCCGCCAGCGGGCTGCTGCGCCAGGGGCCCGCCCCCGCTGCCGGCCTGGCCTGGACCCAGGGCATGCTGGTGGCCGACGATATGCGCCTGGGCGACTTTATCGCCGAGCTGGCCCGCTACCGTCCCGGCCGCCTGCACTGCACGCCCGAGGCCGCCGCCTTGCGCGTATCGGGCAGCTACCCCTTGGCAGATACCGACAAGGTGCTGGCGGCGCTCAGCCAGACTTTGCCGCTGCGCATCAGCAGCCGCACGCGCTGGTGGGTCACGGTGGACAAAAGCTGATCACGCAAGCGCATCCCTCAGCGTATTGAAAAAAAGGTGGCCAATTGGCCCAACCCGCGTGTCAAGCCCTGCACAAGCGCCGCAAAACCATGGCGGCGCGCTGCCACCAGCTTGTCAAACTCGGGACCTATTCGCATGTACCGCACTCGCTTCTCTGCCCCCGCCACGCCCCGTGGCACCGCGCTTTGCGCCCATCTGCTGTGCCTGGGCCTGGCCGCCTGTGCCAGCCTGGCCGCACTGGCAACCACATCTGCGCATGCGCAGGCCCAGCAGCCAGCCAACACCCCTGCGGCGCGCAGCTACTCCATCCCTGCCGGCCCGCTGGCTGCGGCGCTTAACCGCCTGGGGCAGGAATCGGGCACCCTGATCTCGTTCGCGCCCGATACCGTGGCCGGCCTGCACAGCCCCGGCGTGCAGGGCGCGGCCGATGTGGGCCAGGCGCTGGGCAGCCTGCTGGCGGGCTTGCCGCTGCAGGCCCAGCGCGATGCCAGTGGCAGCTATGTGGTGCGCCGTGTGGCACCCACCGCCGCAGCACCGGCTGCCGCTGCCTCAGCCGCTGCAGAAGGCGCGCCCAGCATCACCCTGCCTGAGCTGCGCGTGACCGCCCAGGCCGAGCGCAGTGCCACTACCGAAGGCACCGGCAGCTACACCATCCGCAGCACGGCAGCCGCCACCGGCCTGCAGCTGTCGCCGCGCGAAACCCCGCAATCGGTCAGCGTGCTCACCCGCCAGCAGATCGAGGACCAGGGCATCACCAGCATTGGCGAGGCCGCGCGCCATATCACCGGCATCTCGGCCATCAGCTCCGACAGCGACCGCACCGATCTGGACGCCCGGGGCTTCTACATCGACAACTACCAGTACGACGGCGTGCCCACCTATGTCGCCAATGACTTTTTTGGCGCCTCGATGCTCGACCCGATTCTGTACGACCGCATCGAGGTCGTGCGTGGTGCGACGGGCCTGATGACCGGCGCGGGCAACCCCGGTGCTTCGGTCAACCTGGTGCGCAAACGCGCCAGCAGCAAAACCTTCACCGGCTCGGCCAGCCTCAGCCTGGGCTCCTGGAACGAGCGCCGCGCCACCCTGGACCTGAGCACGCCCTTGACCGACGACGGCCGCATCCGCGCCCGCGTGGCCGCGATGGCCGACGAGCGCGACTCGCACCTGGACCGCTACCACACGCGCAACCGCGCCTTGCTCGCCACCGCCGAGGCCGATCTGACGCCCGACACCACCGCCTGGATCGGCCTGGAGCACCAGGCCAAGCGCCCCACCGGCGTCACCTGGGGAGGGCTGCCCATGGTCTACCAGGATGGCAGCGCAACGCACTGGCCGCGCTCGTTCAGCATTGGCGCCGATTGGACCGAGTGGAACACCACCAGCCGCACCACCTACGCTGGGCTGGAGCACCGCTTTGACAATGGCTGGTCCATCAAGGCCAACGCCAGCCGCCTCGATGCCGACTACACCTCCAAGCTCTTTTATCTGCTGAACGAGCCGGACAAAAACACCGGTCTGGGCCTGGGCCCCTACCCCAATTACTCGCGCCAGAGCTTTGCGCAAAACAGCGGCAGCCTGCAGGCCACCGGGCCATTTGATCTGCTCGGCCGCAAGCATGAGGCTGTGCTGGGCCTGACCGGCAGCCAGTCCAACTACGCCTATGGCAACCATGCCTACACCGCCACACCCGTGGGCAATATCTTTGACTGGGATGGCTCCTACCCCGAGCCGGTCTGGGGCGCCTTCCGCCCGCTGGGCGATGACCGCACGCGCCAGACCGCCGTCTATGGCGCGCTGCGCCTGTCGCTGGCCGATGACCTCAAGCTCATCGTCGGCGGTCGCGAAACCCGCTGGGAAAGCCAGAGCCTGACGGAGACGCGCAAGCACAAGGTCTTCACGCCCTACGCCGGCCTGCTGTATGACCTGAACGCCACCTACACCGTCTACGCCAGCTATACCGATATCTTCCAGCCGCAAAACTACCAGGACACCCAGGGCCGCTACCTGGACCCTGTGACTGGCAAAGCCTACGAGGCCGGCATCAAGGCCGCGTTCCTCGATGGCAAGGTCAATGCATCCCTGGCCGTGTTCCGCATTGCCCAGGACAATGTTGCCGTGCAAGACGGCGACAACATGATTGGCGGCACCGGCAACCCCGCCTACCGGGGCGAGAAAGGTGTCACCAGCAAGGGCTTTGAGGCCGAGGTCTCCGGCGAGCTGGCCCGGGGCTGGCAGCTGATCGCCGGTTTTGCCCGGGCCGATGCCCGCGCGGCCGACGACTCGCGCCTGCAGTCACAGCGCCCCAACAACATGGCCCACCTCTACACCAGCTACCGCCTGCCCGGCAACTGGAGCGCCCTCAAGGTGGGCGGGGGCCTGACCTGGCGCGGCGCCACCTACGCTACCACCACCACGTCGACGGACGTGGAAGCGCGCCGCGACCAGGGCTCCATCACCCTCGCCAGCCTGATGGCCAGCTACGACATCTCGCGCCAGCTGTCGCTGCAGCTCAACATCAACAACCTGTTCGACAAGACCTACTTCGACTTTGCCGGCAGCCAGATCTACTACGGCGCGCCGCGCAAGTTCACGCTGACCGCCAAGTACGATTTCTAAGCGGCACCAAGCAGCAACGACAAAGCCCGCTGCTCAACCCAGCGGGCTGCTGGCCACAGGCTTGGTGGAGGGGTCGTAGAACCGCTGCTCTGCCCTATGGCTGGGTCTTATGGGTCCAGCAAACGTGCGGCTTGAAAACCCAAGAACATCTGCAGAATCAGTGCGAGCGGTTGATCGATCCATTCCCAGGTCCTTTGCAAAAATTCCCAATATCTGGGGCAGCAGTCCCACCGGCTGAGGAAACACATTTTCAGCACCCGCGCGTTAGCGCCCCGAGAGTCAAATGGGACTCTCCCAACTCGAAGCCTTTGCTATACTGCCGCGCACTCGCAGGAGAGCCGCCATCAACACCCCAGCTGACATCGACCTGAGCGTCCTCACTGCGACGAACTCCAGGGCCGCACACTACATTCTTGAAATCGTTAAAGCGCAGACTGGCATGGGGCTGGTGGGCATGGCCTGGGTCCGCTCCAACATGTGGCGTGCATGCGCTGTGGTGGACGACATGGGCCTGGGCATGAAAGCCGGTGACGAACTGGATGTGGACAGCACCCTGTGCAAGGACGTCATGGAATCCCAGCTCGGGATTGCATTCGATGACGCGCTGGACCACCCCGTTTTTCGCGACCATAAAACGCCCAAGCTCTACGGATTTCGCGCCTATATCAGCGAACCGATTCTGCTCACCGATGGCAGCTATTTCGGTAATTTGTTTGCCTTGGATGCAGAGCCCAGGCCCATCACCAGCGAGAAAAACCGCGCCATTTTTACCGCTTGCGCCGGTATTCTCGGCAAGCTTCTCCAAGACCAGCTGATATCCCAGCAGCTGACCAACGAGATTCAGAGCTTTAAAGAGACGGGCAACGCCCGCGAGGTGTTTCTGGCCGTTGTCGCCCACGATCTACGCAACCCTTTGCAGGCGATCACAATGGGCGCAAAGATGCTCGCGCGGGGCGACGAGCCCAAGGCGGCCAAGCTCGGCGAGCGCATCGCAACCAGCGCCCGCCGCATGAGCAAGCTCATCGATGATCTGGTCGATTACGCCAAAGGCCGGGCCGGTAACGCCATATCCGTGGCCCCCGAACCCACGCAAAACCTCGCGGCGGCCCTGCACACCGTCATCGATGAGTTTGTGGAAGCGCATCCGCAGCATGCGTTCATCGCAACGCTTGAGCTCCCAGCGGAGGTACGTGTCGACATCCCACGTATCCAGCAGCTCTTATCCAACCTGCTGGGAAACGCGGTGGCCTACGGCGGCTCGGACTTTCCGATTCAGATCACCGGCAGCCTGGAAGGAAAAGACATCGTCATTCTGGTCAACAACCGAGGCCCACTGGTGCCAGATGAAGTGATCGCCCAGATGTTCGACCCCCACTTCCAAGGCCCCAAGTCTGCCGCCACCAGCATGGGGCTGGGCTTGAGCATCTGCAAGCAGATCGTCGCAGCCCACCAGGGAAGCCTGACCGTGCTATCTTGTTCAGATGCCGGCACCACCTTCACGATCAGGCTGCCGGTGGTTCTGTAGGCGGACAAATAAACCGGGCGCTGGAAACGGCACGAGGTCGATAAGTCACCAACACGGCCCAGCAAGTCCAAAATGAGACTAAGACAGCCCCGAACCTGGCGCCCGTCCGAAGGCAGGGCACAGATCACGCCCCATACCAACAACGCAAAAACAGCCCGCTGAATAACCAGAGGGCTGCTTTGTATTTGCACAACGAACTGCGCTACACATTCAAGGGCCATTGCAGTAGGGAATTTGCCCCCAGCAACGTACCCATTCAAGGGGCTAAGACAGTTCTTGAGACTAGGCGTCCCGGGCGTAGGCAGTACTGCAAGTACGACAAGCCCGGGCAACGACGTATCAAGGGCTGTATTAGCCCCGCCCCGATCAGATCCAAGGGACGCCGTAGTATTCATTCACCTTTCGGCCGTATTCGTCGTTATAGTCCTGCGTCGTCTCACGCGCATAGCGCGGCGCGCCTTCCAGCTGCTCCTTGGTGAGCGACACGACATAGCCGCCCAGGCCCGTGTCGTACTTCAGCGTTTCCCAAGGCAGAGGGTACACATCGGTGCCCATGCCCAGAAAGCCGCCAAACTCCATCACCGCGTAGCGGACCTTGCCCGTGAGCTTGTCCAGCAGCAGGCTTTCCACCGAGCCCAGCTTGTCGCCATTGGGGTTGTACACCTTGGTGCCTTGCACCTTGTCCGAAGAGATCACGCTCGATGCTGTGTTGATCGTATTCATAGGGTTCTCCTGTGTTGGAAAGCGGGATTGCAAAGGGGCCGATGCGGGGTGCCGGTAAGAGCGCGTCCCTGATGTCTCGGCCTTGGATTCAATGCTAAACAGCGGCGCGGTCCAGCCGGGTAGTCATCGCCGTCCGATAGCCGTAGGACGGGCCGCACCGGTTTTGCAGGACTGGAAAAAGCGCCCATTGCTGCGGGGCGCATCGTCTCCCGTAAGCCCCTGCGCACGTGGGCTCGCCCACCACAGAAGCTCCTGCACGCCGTCTTGGATGGGCGAGCAGCTGCCACACCGCATTGGCAGGGCTGCGCCACAAGCGCCACGCGTCGCCCTGCCTGCGGTGCACCAGGCGGGGCTAGCGCCGGCGTGCAGCGCAGCCCCAGCGCCAGCCATTGCAGCAACGCCTGCAAACAACCCAGCCTGGGGATGTAACGCCACCAAGCCCAAAAATCCCGCCAATATATCCGCCAGAACCCTATAACCCGCTAGACACTTCAAAATTTCCAGTAATCAACGAAAACCCATCACTCGCACATCAGGACTTATCGCATAAAATTAAAATTATTAACACCCTCAATTAGATAATTTAAAAATAAAATAAAAAGCAAATTATCAATATTGTCTCTCCGCAGAAACAACTGAAGCCGTGACTACGGCATAAGCACGTAGTATCTTTCTTCCTCGGTGGTTAAAAATTCATTCGAATCTTGTATACAAATACCATACCAGCGGGGATTCATCATGGACACAGATCAGTGCATAAACGGCGCTTCAAAAGACAGAGAGAATGCCTTAGCCAAACCCCGGGTTCGCAGCATCGTGCGGGTGCCCATCATTCTGGCCAATGGGCACAAGGCCGCATCAGAAATCATCAGCTTTGGCAACCTGAGCGACAACGGCGAGCACTTTGCGGTGCGGTTCAAGCGCCCAAACGCCAAAGCGCCGCTGGTGCGCCTGCATTCAGAGTGCATCACGGGCGACGCGCTGGCCTCCGCACGCTGCGACTGCGGTCCCCAACTCCAGGAAGCACTGCAACGCCTGCATACCGAAGGGGGCCTGCTCCTGTATTTGCGCCAAGAAGGCCGAGGCATTGGCCTTTATCGAAAACTGGAAGCCTACCTATTACAAGATCAAGGATTGGATACCTTTGCCGCGAATCGGGCCTTGGGCCATAAAGACGACGAGCGCAGTTACCAGGTCGCCGCTGACATGCTCCAAGCGTTGGGCATTCAAACCATCCGCTTGCTCAGCAATAATCCCGACAAACAAAAGCAACTCAGCATGGCAGGCATTACCGTGGAGTCACGCATCCCTACCGGGGTGTTTGTCGATGCCGATAATCGCCATTACCTGGAAACCAAGGTCAAGCACTCACGCCACTCCATCGACGTTCCGGCTCTGCAAAAGGAAGCTCCATGATCTCCCATCTATCGCCCATCAGCGGCGTTGCCACCCATGGCGGTCGCTATATTGCAAGCGCCGTATACGACAACCAGGTGATCTTGTGGGACGCCCACCAGAAAATCGCACTGGCCCGTGCCTGGCATGACCATCTGGCTAACCAGCTGTCCTTCAGCAGCGACGGCCAGCATTTGATCAGCGCCTCCAGCGACCACACGGCCCGGTTGTGGTCCGTGCCTGGCATGAAGCTCATCTGCGTGCTCTCCGACCATGGGGATGATGTTGAAATGGCCCAGTTCCACCCCACCGAGGCGCTGATCGCCACTGCCTCGCGCGACCACCATGTGAGGGTCTTCGACTTCCAAGGCCGGCTCCGGCACTGCCTCGCAGGCCATAGCGCCGATGTGATCTCGATAGCCTGGTCCGCCAATGGCCAGACACTGCTATCGTCCAGCGACGACGGCACGCTCAAGCAATGGTCACTGGCAACGGGAGACCTGCTCCAGGACATTGACCTTGGCGGGGTGGAGACCGACACCATTGCCATCGCCAACAATGGCACCGTCTATGCGGGCAATGATGCCGGCATGATCTTGACCATCGACGGCAGCCATCGCCAGGCAACACCGGCACACCAGGCTGGCATCAAGCGATTGGTCTACCAGGACAACGAGCAATTGCTGGTGAGCTTGAGCTATGACCGGCTGCTGCGCGTCTGGAAAGCGCAATCCAGCGCCCTCACCCCCATGGCGCAGTCGAGCATTCCTGCACCGATATGGCCCAGGTCTTGCGCTTTTCTGGACAAGGACACCTTGGTTTTTGCCACCTTTGGCTCTTCCTACGCGCTCTTCCACATCCCAACGGGCGAATGGAATCTCGACAAGGTCTGCGCCACAGGCGGCATCAATGCCACCGCCACCCTGCAGCCCCCCTGGGGCGTGGTATCGATTGGCGACGCCGGCATTCTCAAAGCCCATGGCGAGCCCATCCGCGACCTGCGCAGCCTGTGCAACTTCCTCACGCCCCTCGGCGGCAAGATATGCACCGGCGGCCAAACTGGGGCGCTGTTCGATGCCGCAACAGGTGAGACGCTGTACCAACACCGATCCCCGCTCAACTGCGGCGCGGCATTCATGCGCAACGGCATTGCCCATATGGTCATTGGCAGCTATACAGGTGAAGGCCTCGTGTTTGCCCTGGCGCAAGATGGGGCTGTGCACCATGTCGCTACGCTGCAGCTGCATGACAACGCCGTCAAATCCATCGCCGCCTCCAGCCATAGGCTGTTTTCCGTGTGTGCGGATGGCAGCGCCGCCTGGTGGTCGATTGCGAGCTTGCACGAACTGTTCAGCAAACGCGATGCCCACAGCCGCATTGCCAATGGTTGCGCGGCACTGCCCAACGACCGCTTTGTCAGCGTCAGCCGGGATCGCAAGCTGCGGATCTGGGACGACTTTGCATCGACCGACCTGAACACCCCCCACCAGCATTCCATCAAATGTGTTGCCGCCAGCCCTGATGGCCAATGGATTGCCACGGGCTCCTACCATGGCTGCGTCGCCATCTACGACCATGCTGCAGGGCAATGGCAGCCCACCATGCGCCCCACCTCAGCGGGCATCTCGTCGCTGTGCTTTGACAGCGACAAGGCACAATTTCTGGCCGGCTCCTACGATGGCAATATCTACGACATCCCGATCGTAAAACGGCACTAAGCAGCGGCGTTGCGCCTTGCCCCATCGGGGCTGCGCAAGCTTGGCTCCATCGTCTCGGCCATCACGCCCAGCTCAGGCTCCCAGCTTGGTCTCCCAGCTCGGTCTGCCAGGCCTGCAGCCACGCTGCGTACCAAGGCGCCTCATCCAAGGCGGCCAAGCGCAGAGGGCAGGTATTGCGCACGCCCTGCCATCGGTCAACATTGCCAAAGCAGCAGGCAGCGCTGCAAATCAGCTGTGCCCTCAAACCGGCACAGACCGAGATGCGCCTATATACCAGCACCACTGCTGCGTGCGCCGCCCCAAACGCCACCAACAACACGGGCAGCCCTATGGGCTGCCCGGTTCAAGGTGTTGGGATGCGGTCGTGCCGTCAAAGGGGCACAAAGATCGCGATCAGCAGAAACACCAAAACAATCCCGCCGATGATGGCAAAACGCTTGTTGGCGAATCGCCCAGCGCGGGTGTTGGGATTGGTGGGCTTGGTAGGTTTGGGGTCAGGTGGGTTCATAGCTCACAATCTATCCATTGGCCTGGCGCGCACGCGTCGGACAAAGGACAGAAAGCAGGTCAGCGCTGAGTCGCGGGGCTTGTCGGTAGCAAAAGCTGGCCCCTACGTTGGGATAGAGGAAAACAGAATGCGTGGTTCGATGACTTTGGCAATGGTGCTGCTGGGCCTGGCACCGGCATGGGCGGCGGCGGGCGCTGCGGCAGCGGTGCCCCAAGCCGCACGCAGCGAGCCCCCAACAGCAACCGCCACCGCTAATGTCTGTGCCAGCGACCGCGACAGTGATTCTGACGAGCGCCCCGATGGCGACAAAACGCCCCGGCGCCCGCCCTCGTCTCAGCCCGCCAGTACGGAAACAACGCCATCTGCCCCCCAGCAGCCGGTCTTTATCATCAGCTGCAATGCCAGCGGCTGTACTGACAACCAGGGCCACTTTCTCACCCGCTCCGGCCCCCAGAACCTGGTGGGGCCCAATGGCATTCGCTGCCAAAGCATGGGCGGCAACTGGCAGTGCAACGCACCCACCGCACCGTAATGCACAGCGCTGGCCCAGCGCGCTTATGGGTTGCCTGACTGCGCCGGTCTAACGCACCGCCAAGGTTCACGCTGCTGGCGCGCAGCGCCTAAACCCCTGCGCCTTGGCGGGTCACTGCCAGCAGCCGCCGTTGTCGCCTGACTGCAACGGCCGGGCGTGGCTGTGCACGGGTTGCGCCAGCGATTGGCGGCGCTGCCAGTTGCGCGTTAGCGTGGGCCCCCAGCCCCTGCCAACCACCGCCAAACACCGGCGGGCGGCATATCCCCTCATCAATGCTGATTCTTGCGCGGCGTGCGCCGTTGCTTAACCAGCGCCCAGGTCGGGGAGCCTTGCTACGAGCGCCAATCCGGCAAGTCCGAGCCAGCAGCAGCGTTCAAACTCCGCCGCTGATCAGCGCAAACTTGATATACAAAAAACCAAATACCGCTATGGAATTGCAAATACTCATTAATTTCTTTCTCCACAGAAATAGATATTAAAAATTACATTGGTTATCAATCATTAATCAATGTCAATGCATCCATTCAATAACCAAAGCGTTCTTTGACCTCCAACATTTCAATCGCAAAGCTGTTTTCGACCTTCGATTTTTTAAAGGAAGCGCTATGCCAACGATTCGCCGCCACGCTTTACGCCGCTACGCCGCCATCGGCCTCTTAGCCTGCGCGGCATCCTGGGCACCGATCGCATCGGCACAAAGCCAGCCACCGCAGGTGGTGATCGACAGCACCGGCTTTGACTTCTACTCGGCGTATCCCGTGAGTGACAGCCAGTGGCGCGGCCCCGCGTTCACCACCGGCACGGTGCCAACGCGGATCACGGAGATCACCTTGGGTCTGGCCAACACCGACCCGGCAACCACCGCCCTGCTCCGCCTGTTCCAGCTCGACGGCAGCACTGAACTGCCCACGGGCGCCGCGCTGGCCTCGGCCACGCTGCCCATCGTCGTTCCCAATGATGGCGCCAACCTGAACGCCAATACCTACACAGCAGCCCAGCTGGGCTCCATCCCCAACACCACGTTGCTGGCGGGCACAAAGTACGCATTGATGGTGTCCAGCCCCTCAGGTGGCTATATCGGCCTGTCGGACAACGACGGCCCCAGCAATGCCTACACCTTTGCAGGTGGGTTTTCAACCTCGGCTGCAGGCTATGTGCAAACCCTTGACGCAGGCAGCACCTGGACCCAGAACGACCAGGTCACCCCCGCCATCAAGCTGACGGTGGTGCCCGTCGATGACCCGATTGTGGTTCCCCCCACTGCACCCACCCCGGTGCCGACGCTAGGCGCCGTGGGCGCCCTATCGCTGGTCTCCGTGATGGGCTGGCTGGGCCTGCGGCGTACGCGCAAATCGGCAGGCTAACGCCGTCCGTTAATAGCCAGCGCTCGCCATTCCCCCAGATTCACAGACCGCACCAAACAGCCAACCCCAGGCATGGTCAGGAGGTAGTACCACCCATACACAACACCCTTTTTGCCTTGGCTGCTGAAAAGCAGCCAATACGCCCTGCGCTACCGATGCCTGGCTAGACATTTGTCATTCATGGCGAATGGCAATGTCGCCAATGCCATGGGCCATCGCTTTATGGCCTATCTCCTGCAGATGGCCATTGCTCCGATGGGCAAGCAGACAGGGTCGGGTACCGTCCATCGCGGCACAACCGCATGTGGGCGACCAGGCCCAGCCCCTTGCCTGCACTGTCCATAGCTTTCTACAGCTTCAATGCATGAGGATTCTGATGAAAAAGCAAACTATGCCGCCCGCCCGCTACGCGCTGCTCGCCGCCTGCATGTTCGCGGGCCTGGCCCAAGCCCAGAGCATTAACTTCTCCGGGGACACCACCCCCACCGGCAACCAAGGCGCCAGCCATACCACCACGCAGGTGATTGTGGGCGACAGCGGCACCGGCGCGCTCAATATCCTCAGTGGCGGACAACTCGCCTCGCAGGGCGGCAATATCGGCCAGCAGGCGGGCAGCTCGGGCACCGTGGTGCTCGATGGCGCGGGCTCCTCGTGGACGCTGACCTCTCCGGGCTTTACCAGCCAGACGGTGGGCAATGGCGGATCCGGCAGCCTGCAGGTGCGCAACGGTGCCAGCGTCTCCACGGTCAGCAACGTCAACGTCATGTTTCGATCAGGCCAGCTTCCTGGATCGAGCGCGTTGGTGGAAGTCGATGGCGCCAACTCGATCGTGGAAGGTGACTACTGCGAGTTTGGCAACAATGGCAACTCGGTCGTTCGCATTACCAATGGCGGCGTGATCTCTTGCAAATTGGGAGGTCTGCTGCTCAATGGCGAAGTAAATATCAGCGGCGCGGGCTCCAAATGGGTCTCGGACACGCAACTCGAATGGGGCGCCCCTGCAGGCCGGCCTGATGCGGTGGTGACCGTTGGTGAAGGAGCATCCATCGAAGCGGTCAGCTACGTGATACCTGCAAGCAATGCGGCGGGGATCACTGGCCCTACCGCGCTCAAAATCGAAGGCGCGATCACGCCCGGTGCCGTTGTGACGCCCTCCATCGACTTTCAATCTATCGAAGGGGGCGTGCTGAACCTCAACCACAGTGATGCCTCAGGCAATTACCAGCTCGCGCCCGATATCTTGGGCTATGGCGGCGTAGATGTGAACAGCGCCGGCACCACCACATTGACGGGCAACAACAGCTACTACAACGCCACAAACATCAATTCCGGGCTGCTGCGCGCTGGCGCTGCCAATAGCCTGAGCCCCAGTTCCGATTTTGTCGTTGCCG
The DNA here is from genome assembly GCF_037479315.1 of Comamonas sp. MYb69. Classification (NCBI taxonomy): domain Bacteria; kingdom Pseudomonadati; phylum Pseudomonadota; class Betaproteobacteria; order Burkholderiales; family Comamonadaceae; genus Comamonas; species Comamonas sp. MYb69. The sequence continues at coordinate 214,211 of NZ_JBBGZG010000009.1, read as the reverse complement.
CTGGCGGCACGCTGGACACCAATACCTTTAGCCCCACCGTTTTGAGCCTGGACAACAGCGGCTTGGTAACGATGGCAGCGGGCGGCACCAGCACCGTGCTGACGGTGGCCCAAAACTACACCGGCAATGGGGGAGTGATTGCGATGAACGCAGCGCTGGCAGACAGCGGCTCGCCCACTCAAAAACTGGTGGTGCAGGGCAGTACCAGCGGCAACACCATTTTGAATATCAGCAACCTGGGCGGCGCAGGGGCGCAAACCACCGGCGACGGTATTTTGGTGGTGCAGGTCGATGGGGACTCCAACGGCACCTTTAGCCTGCACGCGCCCGGCTATGTGGTGGCTGGTGGTTTCCGCTATTCACTGGTCCAGGTCGGCAACAACTGGTTCCTGCAATCAGAAAACCAGGTGGAAGCGGCCGGCCCCGAAGCCAGCGTGGTGTGCACGCCTGCGCAACTGAGCGATACGGCCAACCAGGTCGCCACCTGCACGGTCACGCTAAGCACTGCCGCTACGGCCGACCTGCCCATTAACCTGGTGCTGCCTGCGGCCAACCCGCGCTACACCACTACCTGCGCATCGCCCATGGTGGTTGCGGCCAATGCCACCCAGGCCAGCTGCACGATTACCGCCACGCCCAACACCACGGCAGGGGATGGCGATGTGACCGTCACGCTGGCCATTGCACCGCCCACCACCGCAGATGCCTATACGCCCGTGGGCCCTGCTGCGCAGGTCGTTATCCAGGATGCCAATGCGCCGCAGCCGCCTGCCAGCCCTACTGCAGTGCCCACGCTGGGCAGCTGGGGCCTGGCTGCGTTGGCAGCGCTGATGGCGGCTCTGGGCCTGCGCCGCTCGCGCAAGTCCGCTGCCTAAGGCAGCATCCAGGGGGTAGCGCCGCCAGGCGCTGCCCCGTATTGGCCATAACGAGCAGGGCGCAGCAGAGGCAACGGTTCTTTGGGTTCCCGACGGCTGCAGATGGGCTGCCGCTCACGCAATCGCCCAGCGTAACGATCAGCTCGCAAGCGGCACCGGCCGGCCCTGCACGGCGATAGCCTTGGCTTCGCTCCCCACCCGACCAGGGCAGAGGCGGCTGCGCATATACGCCACCCTGTCTCATCTATACGACTGTCAGCCAGCGTTCCCGCTTTTACATGCCTTTTCTTTTGTCATAACAATGACATGGAGAGGCTCACACAGATGCGGGTTGGTCACGCGGCATGGCCCCATTTTTAACGGCCGCTCGCCGTGCACCCATGCCTAGGCATCCCCTCTAACAGCGCCCCTACGTACAGCGGCGCTGCCTGCGCGCTGCTGCAGTGCAAAACGCCCCCGCAATAAGGCCATTGCTGCCCGCTATAAGCCCTGGCTCCATCAGCTCCAAGGCTCTGGCAAAAACCTATCAATAGATTAGTTTTTATAAACTATATGAATTGATCGTGCTAGGCTATGCTTTAAATCAATCTTGCATACATTGCTTGCACACATTTTGCGAACTTTCAGAACGCGCATGCCAACGCCCTGTGAGGAGGTCAGCACCATCCATACATCTGATTCGCATTGAATGGCTGAAACGCACCGCCATGCCTTTGGTCGCTGAATTTTTGTTAGACATTTGTTATGAATCACAAATTTCTAGTTGCTTTATGCTATTGATAGACGCTTTATTGCATACCACGCTTGAATGCAAGATAGGTGCCATTTTTTCCAACCTCAGAAGCAGAAAGTGGATGACGCTGCCCCTCTCCTCTCTCCAACCCGCCTCGGCTATCGGTGCGCCACGATGGTGGTGCCATGCGGCTTGGCAACGCCAACCCATGGTTTAACCACAGCTCAGTGCTTGATGCCAGGTACCTGGCTCTGCGCTTTTCCTTTCCCTTCGCTGGCTGTTTAAATAGCTTCATACAACCTATAAATCATAAATCCATATGAAAAAACGATTCACCCCTCCCGCCCGCTATGCGTTGCTCACTGCCTGCCTGCTGAGCGGCTGGGCGCAGGCCCAGAGCATCAACTTTACGGATGACACCAATCCCACAGGCAATATGGGCGCTAGCTACACCGCAGCGTCGGTCAGCGTAGGCACCACAGGCAGGGGCGCGCTGACAGTCATCAGGGGTGGACAACTGACTTCCGAAGAAGCGACCATCGGCGATGCCGTCGCCGGTGAGGGAGCCGTGGAGGTGAGTGACCGCAACTCCGTATGGAACTTTGCATCCGCTGCCCCTAAAAGCCTAACCATTGGCAACTACGGAGCAGGCGCTTTGTTCGTGCGTCAGGGTGCCACCGTATCCGTTATGTGGACGCTGCAATTGTCACGATGGCCAGGCTCCAGTGCTGCGGTGACAGTCGATAACCCCAACTCAATATTGAAGGCGGGCGACTGCCTTTTCGGGCCGGCCTCCTTCTCGAATGTCATGACCAGCGAAGGTGGATTGCTCCACTGCCAACGCAGCGCCAACTTCAGCAATGGCGAGCTGCGAATCACCGGAACTGACTCCAAATTTCTCGCAGACAATAATTTTTCGATCGGAGAGGGACCGACCCAAGCCGGTACAACCGTTAACATCTTTGAAGGTGGTGCCCTAAACGCAGGCGGCGTGATCACGCTACATGATTCCGCGCCGGGCATTCCTGACTCCCCTCTTATCTATATTGAAGGCAGGACCAACCCAGGTGTGGTCACCGCGAGTAGCTTGCGATTTGAGGGCTCTAGAAAGGGTCTGCTGAACCTGAACCACTCGAATGACTCTGGCAATTACCAGCTCACGCCCGATTTGGATGGTGACGGCCAGATCAACGTCAACAACTATGGCATCACTACGTTGACCGGTGAGAACACCAACTACCGCGGCATCACCCGTATCAATAGCGGCGTGCTGCGCGCAGGTGCCACCAATAGCCTGAGCCCTAGCTCCGATTTTGTAGTGGCCCCGGGGGGAACGCTCGACACCAGCACGTACAGCTCTACCGTCAAGAGCTTGGAAAACGGCGGGACGATAACCATGGCGGACGGCGGCACCAGCAGTGTGCTGACGGTGGCCCAAAACTACACCGGCAATGGCGGTGAGATTGTAATGAACACGGCGCTCGGGGACAGCAGTTCGCCCACCGAAAAGCTGGTTGTGCAAGGCGACACCAGCGGCAGTACCACGCTGAACATCAGCAATCTCGGCGGCACTGGTGCACAAACCAGCGGTAACGGCATTTTGGTGGTACAGGTCGACGGTGCATCGAACGGCACCTTCAGCCTGCCCGCGCCCGGCTATGTAGAAGCCGGTGGATTGCACTATGTGCTGGTCAAGGTGGGGGCCAACTGGTACCTGCAGTCAGACAACCATGTGGAAGCCGCCAGCCCCGAGGCCAGTGTGGTCTGCACCCCTGCCGAGCTGAGCGATACAGCCAACCAGGTCGCCACCTGCACCGTCACGCTGACAGCAGCGCCCACGGCCGACCTGCCCATTAACCTGGTGCTGCCGGCGGCCAACCCACGTTTCACCACCACCTGCGCATCGCCGCTGATGGTACCCGCCAATGCCACCCAGGCCAGCTGCACGATTACCGCCACGCCCAACACCACGGCGGGTGACGGCGATGTGAGCCTGGAGCTGGCCATTGCGCCGCCCACTACCGCCGATGCCTACACGCCTGCCGGCCCTGCCGCGCAGGTGCTGATCAAGGACGCGGGTGACACCACCACCCAGCCGCCTGCCACCCTCAAGCAGGTGCCTACGCTGGGCAGCTTTGGCTTGGCCGCGTTGGCGGCGCTGATGGGTGCTGTGGGCCTGCGCCGCAGCCGCAAGACGGTGTAAGCCACCGGGAGCACCTGCCCGGCGTACCACACATGCTGGGCAGGTACGCTGCCAAAGCGCACCCGTTGAACCGGAGACGTTTTACCAGCTGCAGGCTAGTTCCATCGCCAGCTCCCCAATACCAAGTGCCTGTTTCCGTGCTATCGCCCCTCTTCGCTGGCTATTTAAATAGCTTTATACAACCTATAAATTCAAAATTCCTATGAAAAACCGATTCATCCCTCCCGCCCGCTACGCGCTGCTGACCGCCTGCCTGCTGAGCGGCTTTGCGCAGGCCCAGAGCATTGACTTCACGGGGGACACCAACCCTACCGGCAGCCTGGGCGCCAGCCATACCGCCACCCAGGTAATCGTCGGCGACAGCGCTACTGGCGCGCTCAGCATTCAAAATGGCGGGCAATTGACGTCCCAGACCGGAAGCATCAGCGAGCAGAACACTGGAAGAGGCTCCGTCGTTGTGGAGGACACGGGATCTTCATGGCTGCTGACCTCGGCCACCGGTGCGGGCCTGGTGATTGGCAATAGGGCAGCAGCCAGTCTTCGGGTGCGCAATGGTGGCACGGTATTGACCAACGCGACACTGGGTTCTACCCAGTCCACCGTCTTTACCGTGGAAGTCGATGGCGCCAATTCCAGCTTGCGGGGAGCTAACTGCGATTTCGATGGCTCTGACGTCTCAACCCTGCAGATCAACAATGGCGCTTTGATGCACTGCGAGGGTAGCCTAATATTCAGAAACGGCGCACTGTCGCTGAGCGGCGCAGGCTCCAAATTGCTCGCGGGTGACGAAATCAACTTGAAACGCCCACTACCGGGCTATGCTTCACTCACCGTTGGTGAGGGCGCGACCGTCGAGACGGGCAAAATCTTGCGCGTGTCGACCTACCTTGATGGAGACCCAACTGGCCCGACCATGCTCACTATTGAGGGCACCACCACCCCGGGCGCAGTCATTGTGCCCACCATCGGCTTTGAAGAACCCACCACTGCTGCGCTTATGCTGAACCACAGCGATGCCTCGGGCAATTACCGTATTGCCTCCGACATCACGGGTTATGGCAGGGTCTTTGTCAATAACTTTGGCACCACGACCTTGAGCGGCAACAACAGCTACGAGAATGAAACGGTGATCAATGCAGGGCTACTGCGCGCAGGCGCTGCCAATAGCCTGAGCCCCGCCTCTGACTTTACGGTGGCCGCGGATGGCACGCTGGACACCAATACCTTTAGCGGTACGGTCAAAAGCCTGAACAACAGCAACCTGGTAACGATGGCAGCAGGCGGCACCAGCAATGTGCTGACCGTCAGCCAAAACTACACCAGCAATGGCGGTGTGGTAGCGATGAACACCGCCTTGGGCGCAGACAGCTCGCCCACCCAAAAGCTGGTGGTGCAAGGCGACACCAGCGGTGACACTATGTTGAATATCAGCAATCTGGGCGGAACCGGAGCCGCCACCACCGGCAACGGCATTATGGTGGTGCAGGTCGATGGCGCCTCGAACGGTACCTTCAGCCTGCCCGCGCCCGGCCATGTGGAGGCTGGGGGGTACCGCTACACGCTGGCCAAGGTCGGCAATCACTGGTACCTGCAGTCGGACGCGCATGTAGAAGCAAGCGGCCCCGAGGCCAGCGTGGTTTGCACCCCTGCCGAGCTGAGCGATACGGCCAACCAGGTCGCCACCTGCACCGTCACGCTGACAGCAGCGCCCACGGCCGACCTGCCCATTAACCTGGTGCTGCCGGCGGCCAACCCACGTTTCACCACCACCTGCGCATCGCCGCTGGTAGTAGCCGCCAATGCCACCCAGGCATCGTGCACGATTACCGCCACGCCCAACACCACGGCGGGTGACGGCGATGTGAGCCTGGAGCTGGCCATTGCGCCGCCCACTACTGCCGATGCCTACACGCCCGCCGGCCCTGCCGCGCAGGTGCTGATCAAGGACGCGGGTGACACCACCACCCAGCCGCCTGCCACCCTCAAGCAGGTGCCTACGCTGGGCAGCTTGGGCTTGGCCGCGTTGGCGGCGCTGATGGGTGCTGTGGGCCTGCGCCGCAGCCGCAAGACGGTGTAAAAGCACGCATCCGCTAAGCCTGCCTTAGCGCTGAGAGAACAGCCCCAGGTGCCACCACCTGGGGCTGTGTTGTTTGGGCGCTGGCCTGGGGGCAGGTTGGCGGGCGGGGGGCCAGCTAGGGGCCTGGCTGGGCGGCCGGCGAGGTGCGCCCGGCTAGGCGCCTCCGGCTAGGCGCCCCCAGCTAGGCGCCCCCGGCTAGGCGACCCCGGCTAGGCGCCCCCGGCTAGGCGCCCCCGGCTAGGCGCCGCGCCCAAGCGCGATCGGCAACGGTCGCAGTCGCTGAAAGCGCCACCAATGTGCACCGCTTTGGCGCAGCCAACCCGCATGCTTGGCGCCCTCTGCCCTGTCCTTTCACCATTTCCAATCACCACTTTTTCATTTCTTGATTGCGTAAAACTATCAATTATGAGAGGCTGATGGCGCCCTGCCTGCGGCGCAGGGCAGCAGCGCACAGAACGGGTGCCCCCGCACTGCGTAAGCCGCCCCGCCCGCGCCTGTTCCATGCCACCGCTAGTTGATAGCTTCTTACAACCAAACTAATGGAAAATGATGACCAAAAAGCAATACACCTCATCGGCCCTGCACACGCCGCTGTTAAGCGCCCTGCTCGCGGGCGCCTCGCTCTTGGGCAGCCTGCTGCCAGCAGGAGCACAGGCCCAGAGTGTCCACTTCAGCGGTGATGCAAGCCCCCTGGGCGATATGGGGGCCAGCCACCACGCTAGCGATGTGACAGTGGGCCACAGCGGCACAAGCGCACTGGCGATTCTCGCCGGTGGCCAGCTGGTGTCTGACAGCGGAATGGTCAGCGCGCAGGCCGGCAGCGCAGGCACGGTGCGGGTGGAGGGCGCGCAATCGTCCTGGACGGTGGCGGGCGACCTGCTGCTGGGCCAAGCCGGATCGGCCACGCTGCAGGTGCGCCATGGCGCCACGGTGCAAAGCCGCCAGGCCCTGGAATCAACAGCACTGGCGGGCTCCAGCGCGCTGATCGATGTGGAGGGCGCCTCTTCCACACTGCGGGGGGAGGAATGCCTTTTCGCGGGAGAAGGCATGTCGGCGGTGCAGATCCGCGATGGCGGCTTGCTCGACTGCGAGGTCAGCGCCCTTTTGTACTTTGGCACGCTGTCGCTGCGCGGCGCGGGCTCCGAATGGCGGGTGGGCACCCATTTGGAGATTGGCAGCTTTGCCGGCCTGGCCGACACCGCGCTCACCATCGGCGAAGGCGCCACCGTGGATGTGCGCGATACGCTGTGGCTGTCGTCCCCCGCACCGGGCGCGGCCGGCCGCGCAGAGCTGACGGTTGAAGGCAGCATCCGCCCGGGCGCATTGCGCGCACACACCTTGGTACTGGGCAATGCGGCATCGAGCGTGCTGACCCTGGACCACAGCGATGGCTCTGGGCAGTACCAGCTCGGGCCGGATATATATGGCAGCGGCCAGGTCCAGGTCAACGGCTTGGGCACCACGGTGCTGACGGGCAACAATAGCTACCAGGGCAGCACCCGTATCAACGCGGGCCTGCTGCGCGCAGGCGCTGCCAACAGCTTGAGCCCCGCCTCGGACTTTGTAGTAGCCGCTGGCGCCACGCTCGATACCGGCAGCTACAGCCCCACGGTGCAGAGCCTGGACAACAGCGGGCGGGTCACCCTGGCCGCCGGTGGCACCGGCAGTGTGCTGACCGTCACGCCGGGTTACAGCGGCGATGGCGGTGTGATCGAGATACACACGGCCTTGGGCGCTGATGCATCGCCTAGCGCGCAGCTGGTGGTGCGGGGCGATACCAGCGGCGACAGCATTTTGCACATCAACAACCTGGGCGGCGCGGGGGCTGCCACCACCGGTGACGGGATCATGGTGGTGCAGGTCGATGGGGTCTCGAACGGCACATTCCGCCTGCCCGCACCGGGTTATATGGAGGCAGGTGGATGGCGCTACACGCTGACCCAGGTGGGCAAGCACTGGTTTTTGCAGTCGGACCACCCGGCGGAAGTGGCCGGGCCCGCCCCCACCCCAGTGCCTACGCTGGGCACCCTGGGCCTGGGCGCAATGGCCGCGCTGATGGCGGCCGTGGGCCTGCGCCGCCGCAAAACACTGTAAAGGGCGCAGGACACAGCGGGCGCTGGCAGCAGCGAACCGTTGTGTACGGGGGCGGGAGCGCGGGCGCTGGAGCTGCGTTGGCTCAGCCATTTACTTCGCTTTAAAAATAGCTTTTCTCAACCATATAATTAATAACTACTATGAAAAAGCAATATACGCCTCCCTCCTCCACGTTCTGCGCGTTAGCGGCCGGCTGCCCGGCATGGCGCAGGCCCAAAGCAGCCCTTTCCATATTGACGCCGCACCCGCCCATCGGTTGGCGCTGCCCTGCTGGCGCGCAGTGCGCATAAGCGGAGGCGGCCCACGGCTTTTGCCGAGGCCCACTGAGCAAGCGGCAGATGGCGCCAGGCGCTGTCAGCCAGGCAGGGCTTGGTGCTGGCTGATGGGCAGTAGCTGGCCGCAGCCTGCCAGCCCTGCACAGATGCCGCCGCCGCGCATGAGGCGCCACATGGTGCGCCGCCGCCCGGCGAGGCGAATGCGGCACGACGGTGCCAAACAGGCTGCCCTCGCCATATCCATTGCCAGACCTACGCCCTACGCCCTACGCCCTACGCCCTACGCCCTACGCCCTACGCCCTACGCCCTACGCCCTACGCCCTACGCAGCCTACCCGCCTGCATGGCCTTGTGACCATCGGCTTGGCAGGCGCCAGGGTTCCACCTAAAAACAGCATGAAAAAACACCTCAGAACCTGTTGCGCTGCCGCTGGCGCGCTAGGCGCCGCATTCTGCGGGGCGCCTGCCAGCGCCCAGCATGTGACGCTGCCCGTGGTGGTGGTGGACAGCACGGCCCTCAGCCGCCACCATGGCCATACCGTCGATACCCTGCGCTGGATGGGCCCGGCCTTCCATACGGGGACTGTGGCGACACAGATCAGTGCGATTTCGCTGGGCATGCAGCACCCCAAAGCGATCGCCAACCCCTTGGACAGCTGGTGGCCCAGGTCTGAGCGTGACCGCTGGCCATCAGCGGTGGCGGTGGCGGCATCGTCACCTGTGGTGACCACCACGGCGGACTTCAAAAGATGCATGTCGGCACGCCCCCCTCCAGGCGCAGCATCTTGGGCCTGGGGCACACAGACCATTGCTGCGGTATTGCGGCTCTACCAGCTCGATGACAGCACCGAGCTGCCCCAGGGTGGGGCGCTGGCGAGCACGACCATCGATGTCGCCGTCTTTACGCCCAACGATGGGCGCCTCAACACCTACACCGCGGTGCAGCTGGGCAGCGTCGCCCGCACCACACTCCAGGCGTTTAAAAAATACGCGTTGGTGCTTGCCAGCAAGGACGGTTGTCCACTGGAGCTGTATGACAACCGAGGCCCTGCCAACGCCTATCGCTTTGCAGGCGGCTTCTCGGGCGCGGCCACTGGCTATCTGCGAACCCTCGATGGCGGCACTCACTGGAGCAAGGACGGCACGGTGACACCGGTGGTGCGTATGACGGTGACAGCGATAGCCGACCAAGGCACGGACCGCGACATGGGCAGCGACAACGACAGCGACTGGCCCGAGGGGGCGCTGCGCATGCCCGAACTGCCAGCCTGGGCGCAATGGCTATGGGTGGAGCGTTAGGCGGCGCTCTATATAGAGGCATGCAAGCTTGGCTAGGCTGATGGCGCTGCAAGGCCCGCGCTGCAGGCCACAGCCCACGGTGCGCAACCCTCGGGATCACCGCCGCTGAGCGTGGCCCACCCCAGGGGCACCTTCTGTATGCCTCCTGGCATCCCGGGCTGCGGCCCGCAGTCAATCGCTCCACAGGCCGGCAGCCAACCCCACAGGGTGGCTGCTGGCCTTTTTGTTGCCAGGTGGGGCAGATCGAAAAACATGGAGGCAAGGCAATGCCGCCACGGCTGGTGCGAGCCCGTACGAAGCAGCCCGCCCAGCGCGCCCGGGCAAGACTTACAAAAAACTTACATAATACCTAGCTATCGAACCCGTTTTTTAATACTTTTAATTTATGATCAGCACTCCTCTGGAGGGAGGAAAAGCGCTTCTCAGGAAGACGACCCTTGGGCCCGCCTTGTGCGGGCCCTTTTTTTGCGCGCAGTGCTGCGCAAACGACCGGTAACACCTGGGAGCCTCAGGGTTTGCGCGATGCCGCCGAGGGTGGACGAAAATGGCTCTGGCTTCCCACAGCCAATCAGGCCGCCCCGTAGGAGCATGCCTACAGATTTGTTAACAAAGGTACAAGTACAATTTGCCGTTGCTTTTTGTGCCTGTAGCCGCCCTCACCTCCGCCACCTCCATGCCCCAATCTCCTTCTTCGCAGCCGCGCAGCCTGTTCCCTTTGCCGCTGCCCATGCTGATGGGGTTTGCCGCCGCCGCCATTGCTGCGCTGGTCATCGCCATTGTCAATGTCTACTCGGCCGATGTGCGCGCCCGCGCGGTGACAAGCATCGACCGCATGACGGCGGCCATGCGCCAGCTCAATGAATTCTCGGCTTCGCTCAAGGATGCAGAGACCGGGCAGCGCGGCTTTTTGCTGACGGGCGACCCGGCCTACCTGCAGCCCTACCAGCGCGCGCAAGATGCGCTGGAGGCGCAGCTCAAGGGCCTGGCGGCCAGCAACAACAGCGCGCCGCTGCGCCAGGAACGGGTGCAGGCGATTGATGCGCTGGCCCACCAGAAGCTCGGCGAGCTCGAAGCGACGATTAACCTGAAACAAGCGGGCCGGGGCGATGAGGCGATGGCACTGGTGCGCACCGACAAGGGCAAGCTGGTGATGGACAGCCTCAACAACGAGGTCAACAGCCTGTACCTGCTGCAAAACGCCGAGCTCGATCTGCGCCGCCGCGCCTGGGAACAGGCCGCCATCACCTCGACCTATGTCACCTGGGGCGGCTCGGTGGTGATGCTGGTGCTGGTGCTTCTGTCGGCCGCGCTGTCGATGCGCGAGTTCCGCGCCAAGGCGCGCCAGGCCTGGGTGGCCGATGGCCTGGCAGGCCTGAACCAAAGCCTGCAGGGCGACCACCGGCTGGAAGAAGTGGGCGCACGCGCGCTGGAGTTTTTGGCCAGCTACCTGGGCGCCCGCGTGGGTGCCGGCTACGCCCGCCATGGCATGGACGACCGCTACCAGCTGTTTGGCGGCTACGCGCTGCCCCCAGATGCACTGCAGGCCCACCTGCTGGCCGGCGAAGGCCTGGCCGGCCAGGTGCTGCGCAGCGGCAAGCTGCTGAAGGTGGGCGGCCTGGACCAGAGCCACCTGAAGATCACTTCGAGCCTGGGCCAGTCGCAGCCGCTGGAGCTGGTGCTGGCCCCCGCCGTAGAAAACGGCCAGGTGCATGCGCTGATCGAGCTGGGCTTTGCCCGCCCGGTGCTGCCGGCCGAGCTGGACTTGCTCGCAGGCGCGTCGCCCGTGCTGGCCGTGGCGGTGCGCTCGGCGCTGGACCGCTCGCGCCTGGAGAAGCTGCTGGAAGAGACCCGCCAGCAGGCCGAAGAACTGCTGGTGCAGCAAGAGGAGATGCGCGCCAGCAACGAAGAGCTGGAGCGGCAAAGCCAGGCGCTGCAGCGCTCGCAAGCGCAGATGGAGCAGCAGCAGCAGGAGCTGGAGCAGACCAATGTCTACCTGGAAGAGCAGACGCAGAAGTTGGAGCACCAGCGCGAGCAGCTGCTGCGCGCCAAGGATGCGCTGACCGACAAGGCGCGCGAGCTGGAAGTGGCCAGCCAGTACAAGAGCGAGTTCCTGGCCAATATGAGCCATGAGCTGCGCACGCCGCTGAACTCGACCCTGATCCTGGCCAAGCTGCTGGGCGACAACAAGCAGGGCAACCTGACGGGCGAGCAGGTCAAGTACGCGCAGACCATTTATGCGGCCGGCAATGATTTGCTGGCGCTGATCAACGACATTCTGGACCTGGCCAAGATTGAAGCCGGCCAGGCTAATGTGGTGCTCGAGCCGGTGAACCTTGGCACTGCGATGCAGTCGCTCATCGAGCCGCTGCGCCCGCTGGCCCAGCAAAAGGGCCTGGCGCTGAGCTGCCATATTGCCCCGGGTGTGCCCACCTATGCGCAGACCGACAGCCTGCGCCTGGGCCAGATTCTGAAAAACCTGCTGTCCAACGCGATCAAGTTCACCGACCGGGGCAGCGTGAGCCTGCAGCTGTCGCAAAGCCAGCCAGGCACCTTGAGCTTTGCGGTGCAGGACACGGGCATCGGCATCCCCGAGCACCAGCAGCAGCTGATTTTTGAGGCTTTCCAGCAGGCCGATGGCAGCACCCACCGCAAGTACGGCGGCACGGGCCTGGGCCTGTCGATTGCGCGGGATCTGGCGCAGCTGCTGGGCGGCCAGGTGACCGTGCAAAGCACGCCGGGCCAAGGCAGCGTGTTCAGCTTTCATATGCCGCTGGTGGCAGCGGCTGCCCCGGCCGCCGAAGTGCCGGTGGCGCCCAAGGCGGCTGACGCGCTGCGCCCGGCGCAGCCCGCGCCGCTGAGCGCGCCCACCAAGACGATTGCGACGGCCGCTGCGCCCCGGGCCATGGCGCCGATGCAGTCGAATACCGCCGTTGCCACGGCTGGTGCGGCCACCGCAACCACGCTGGCCGATGCCACCGCCTTGGCCACCGCTGCTACCGCTGCTACCGCTGCTACCGCTGCTACCGCTGCTACCGCTGCCTCAGCATCGGCTACCGATCTGGCGCTGCCCACCATCATCCAGGGCCGCCATCTGCTGGTGGTGGAGGATGACCCGCGTTTTGCCGACATCCTGCAAGAGCTGGCGCGCGAGATGGGCTTTAGCTGCCAGGTGGCGCGCAATGCGGCCGATGGCCTGTCGGCCGCGCTGCAGTTTTTGCCCAATGCGATTGTGCTGGACATCAACCTGCCCGACTTCTCGGGCCTGGGCGTGCTGGACCAGCTCAAGCGCAACCCGAGCACGCGCCATATTCCGGTGCACATCGTCTCGGTGGCCGATTACTCGCAAGAAGCGCTGGTGCGCGGCGCACTGGGTTACGCCTTGAAGCCGGTGCAGCGCGAGGAGTTGGCCCAGGCCTTGAAGCGGCTGGAGGCCAAGTTCACCCAGAACATCCACCGCGTGCTGCTAGTCGAAGACGACGAGCGCCAGCGCGACAGCGTGCACAGCCTGCTGGGCAACAGCGAGGTCGATGTGGTGTGTGCCGGCACCGCCACCCAGGCGCTGGAGTACCTGGCCCAGGGCACCTATGACTGCATGATCATGGACCTGAACCTGCCGGACATGAGCGGCTTTGCGCTGCTCGAGCGCATGTCCGAGCAAGACGGCGTGTCCTTCCCGCCGGTGATTGTCTACACCGGCCGGGCACTGTCGCGCGATGAAGAGTTGCAGCTGCGGCGCTTCTCGCACTCGATCATCATCAAGGATGCGCGCTCGCCCGAGCGCCTGCTCGATGAGGTGACCTTGTTCCTGCACCAGGTGGAGTCGCGCCTGTCGCCCGAGCACCAGCAGATGCTGGCCCAGGCCCGCAGCCGCGAGGCCGCGCTGGAAGGGCGCAAGGTGCTGGTGGTGGAGGACGATGTGCGCAATGTGTTTGCGCTGACCAGCATTCTGGAGCCCACCGGCATTGCGGTGGACATTGCCCGCAATGGCCGCGAAGCGCTCGAGGCACTGGACCGCGAAGACAGCAGCGTGGACCTGGTCCTGATGGACATCATGATGCCCGAGATGGATGGCTACACCGCCATGCGCGAGATTCGCAGCCGCGCGCATTTGAAGCGCCTGCCCATCATTGCGCTGACCGCCAAGGCCATGAAGGACGACCAGGAAAAATGCCTGGCCGCCGGTGCCAACGATTACATCGCCAAACCACTGGACGTGGAGAAACTGCTGTCCCTGGTGCGCGTCTGGATGCCCAAATAAAGCCCCATGCCGTTACGCAAAAAGGCCGAGATTGCCGAGATTGAGCAGCGCCTGCTGCTCGACGGTATTTATTACCGTTACCACTATGATTTTCGCGGTTACGCGCAGGGATCGATCAAGCGCGGGCTGGAGGCGGCGCTTGCCTCCTTTGGCTGCAAAACCCTGTCGCAACTGCAGGACAGGATCATGCACGACCCCTCGGCATTTACCGCGCTGTTGGGCTACCTGACGGTACAGGTCAGCGACATGTTCCGCGACCCGGGGTATTTTGCGGCGTTGCGCCGCGAGGTGGTGCCGCTCTTGCGCACCTACCCCTCGCTCAAGATCTGGGTGGCCGGCTGCAGCACGGGCGAAGAGGTCTACTCGCTGGCTATCCTGCTGCAGGAAGAAGGCCTGCTGGAGCGCAGCCTGATCTATGCCACCGATATCAACTCGCAGGCGCTGCGCGTGGCCGAACAAGGCATTTTTGGCATTGAGCGGGCCGAGTCGTTCTCCGCGAATTATTTGAAAGCGGGCGGCAAACGCTCGCTGGCCGATTACTACACCGCCCATTACGGCCATATTGTGCTGGACAAGGAGCTGCGCAAGAACGTGGTATTTGCCGACCACAGCCTGGCGACCGACAGCGTATTTGCCGAGATGCATTTGATATCGTGCCGGAATGTGCTGATTTATTTTGATGCCAACTTGCAAAACCGCGCGCTGGATCTTTTCCGGCAGTCATTATGCCATCGCGGTTTTTTGGGTTTGGGCATGAAAGAATCGCTGCGATTTTCGAACCAGGCGCCCGCATTTGAAGATGTGGCGGTGGTGGAAAAGATATACCAGAAAAAACCCAGCATTGATTAGTTTGACCATACCCGCCCCGCAGATGGCGTGCCGCCGCATGCCATGGGTCCTAGCTTTTGACTTGTAGCGCCATGAAGACCATAGACGGCATCAAATGCCTGATTGTTGATGACATTCCGCAGAACCTGGTCGCCCTGGAAGCGCTGCTCCAGCGCGAGGGTGTGCAGTTTCTCAAAGCCCACTCGGCGCGCGAGGCGCTGGAGCTGCTGCTGCAGCACAACGATGTGGCGCTGGCCCTCTTGGATGTGCAGATGCCGGAGATGAACGGCTTTGACCTGGCCGCGCTGATCCGGGGCAGTGAGCGCACGCGCCATATTCCGCTGATCTTCATGACTGCGGGCACACATGAGCAGAACTGGCAGTTCCAGGGCTATGAGAGCGGCGCGGTGGATTTTCTGTACAAGCCCATCGACCCGGACATGCTCACAGCCAAGGTGAACATCTTTTTTGAGCTGCACCGCCGCAAGCAGGAGCTGGCCCAGCAATTGCAAGAGCGCACCGAGGCGCTGCGCGTCAACGAGATGTTCATGGCCGTGCTCAGCCACGACCTGCGCAACCCCTTGCAGACCATCAAAATGAGCGCCAGCTTGCTCAAGCGCCAGACCGATGCGAGCAAGAACGAAGAGCTGGCCGAGCGCCTGCTGGGCAACAGCCAGCGCATGGCCCGCATGGTGGACGATTTGCTCGATGTGACCCGCATCCGCCAGGCCGGCGGCCTGCGCCTGAGCCTGGCTGACATGGACCTGGCCCCCCTGTGCGCAGCGGCGGTGGAAGACGCCCGCCAGTGCAGCGCCGAGCGCGTGCTGCACTACCAGGCCCAGGGTGACACCCAGGGCCGCTGGGACAGCGAGCGCCTGGCCCAGGTGGTGAGCAATATCCTGGGCAATGCCGTCAAGCACGGCGCGGCCGATGCGCCGATCCGCGTGACGCTGGATGGCAGCCAGCCGGCCGAGGTGCTGCTGGCCATCGAGAACGCCGGGACCATTCCGCCGGCCTTGCTGCCCGATCTGTTCAAGCCCTTTCGGGGCGGCGAGCGCCAGCCGGGTCAAAGCGAGGGCCTGGGCCTGGGGCTCTATATTGCCCAGCAGATTGCCCAGGCGCATGGTGGGTCCATTCAGGTGCAATCGGCCGAGGGCCAGACCCGCTTTGAGATCCGGCTGCCGCGCCAGCCGCTGGCGCAGGGCCGGCAGGCGGTGCTGTAAGGACCTGTTCAAGGTTTACTGACCGGCTCATCCACCCCAGCGCTGCGCTGCTGCGCGCTATAGTTTTTATGGATCGGACTGGCCGGCGGCTGCGCCAGCCCATAAGCAAAAGGACGGCAAAGCCGTCCTTTTTTGCATCAGCGCACGAGGGCACTGGGGGTGCTGAAGTGCTTATTGCAGCGTGGCGCTGGCGCGCTGTGCCTCGATCTGGCCGAGCAGGTTTTCGAGCTCTTCAATCTCAAAAGGCTTGAGCAAGGTGCGCACATTGGGGCCCCACTGCGCCGGGTAGTGGCCCAGGTCGTAGCCGGTGCACAGCACAATCCAGCGCAGCGGCGCTTGCTTGAGCAGCGCCTGGGCCAGGTCGGTGCCCGATTGCCCCGGCAGGCTGACATCGGTCACCACCAGGTCAAACGGCGCCTGGGCATCGAGCTGCAGCGCATCTTCGGCATTGGCGCAGCAGGTGATGCTGCGGCCCGGCCCTTCCATGAGGCAGCCGATGGTCTCGCGCAGCTCTGCATTGTCTTCTATATAGACTATTTTCATTGCAAATCCAATAATAAAAGATTATTGCAATAAAACTATTGCAACCTGAGATTTGCACCAAGGAATTTATCCTTGTAGGACATTTTCTTTTTATGCCGATGGAATATACCACATGGTGCCAGCGGGGGAAATTCCCATGCTAGATGGCGAGGTCAAAAAATCGGTTTCAGCGTTTTGTAGTCCTACACTGACAGTGTCCGTTTGCGCGCACCCACAAGGCATTTGCAAACCATGGTTAAACTAAGGCTCTAGCCATTGAGGCTGTTGAAAAAGGTATTAAACCGACCATTGAGGCAGGTCAATACCAAGTATCAAATTTATAATTTAGCAATACGGCTCTGGATATTATCGCAGCGAATAATATATTTATGGTCTGCATGATTTTGATAATCATGGCCGCTTGTGCCGTGACCTGTGGTTATCCGATCCGGTTGTGCAGTTTCAAAAAAGACCGCGAGCCAGTCAGCCAGAGCTGCACTGCCGCTACCAAGGAAGACCAATGATCAACGTAGGACTTGTCGATGACCACGCCATCGTTCGCTCCGGCCTGAAGCAATTTCTCGCGGATTTTGTAGATATCCGCGTCGTGGGAGAAGCCTCCAATGGCCGCGAAGCCATTGACCTGGTGCGCAATGAATCGATTGACGTGCTGGTGATGGACCTGTCGATGCCCGGCCAAAGCGGTATCGATGCGCTGACCATGCTGCGCGCCAAGGAGCCCGATATGGGCATCCTGATCCTGAGCGGCTACCCGGCCGAGCACTATGCGATCAACCTGATCCGCCAAGGGGTGAACGGCTACCTGAACAAGGAATGCGACCCGAGCGAGATTGTGGAAGCGATTCGCACCATCTCGCTGGGCAAGCGCTACCTGACTCCTATGGTCGCCAACCTGCTGGCCCAGCAGCTGGGCCGCAAGGACGATGCCCCGCCGCACGAGCACCTGTCCGAGCGCGAGTTCCAGGTGTTCCTCAAACTCGCCCAGGGCGAAACCGCCAGCAATGTGGCCGAGCAGCTGTCGCTGAGCGTCAAGACGGTGAGCACCTACCGCACCCGCTTGATGGAGAAGATGACCTTGAGCTCCAACAGCGACCTGACCTACTATGCATTGAAGAACGGCCTGATCAGCTGATCGCCCGCCTCCCCACAAGCCACACGCCACCTTCGGGTGGCGTTTGCTTTGGCGGGGCACGTGGTGTGCGGCAGCGGCCAGGCGCTAACGGCAACCTGGGGCGCAAGAGATCGCCCTCCCCTCACCCGCAGCCCGCTGTTTTTCTGAGCACTGCGCCGCACCATGCCCTTGTCGCCCACCATCGAGCGCTTGGCCACCATGCGCTGATTTGCCGCCTACACTGTGGGCCTGCTGCCGGCGCTGGCTGTGCGGTTGCGGCCTTGTTGCCCGCCCAATTCCGCGCCACTGGCATCTCCATTACCGACTACTTGGCCGCGCCCGCGCTATGCGATGAGGCGGCTAAGGTGGCTGAGGCAATTGCACCGGCTCGGCCGCCCCATCGGCACGCAGCGCCCAGGCACTATTCAGAACGCAAGGACATCCACCATGGCCATCCATATCGAAACCCCGACCATCGCATCGCGCGCGCTGTCGCTGCGCACCGGCAAGAGCGTGCGCCTGAAGCTGGAGACCTTGCAGCCCAGCGGCTCGTTTAAGACGCGTGGCATCGGCCACGCCTGCGAGGTCTACCGTTCGCGCGGCGCCAAGCGCTTTATCTCCTCGTCGGGCGGCAATGCCGGCTATGCGGTGGCCTATGCCGGCCGCATGCTGCAGATGCCGGTGACGGTGGTGGTGCCGGCGACCACATCGCAGCGCGCCCAGGACCTGATCCGCTCCGAAGGGGCTGAGGTGATCGTGCACGGCGCATCGTGGATGGAGGCCCATGCCCATGCCCAGCAGCTGATGACGGCCAGCGATGCCTTTTTGCACCCCTTTGATGACTCCTTGCTCTGGACCGGTCACGCCACGATGATCGATGAGCTGGCGCGGCAAGGCGAGCGGCCCGATCTGGTGGTTTGCTCGGTGGGGGGCGGTGGCCTGCTATGCGGTGTGGTCGAAGGTCTGCAGCGCAATGGCTGGGGGGCCGTGCCGGTCCTTGCCGCCGAGACCGCAGGCGCCGATTCGTTGGCCCGGGCAATGCAAGCCGGCGCGCCCACCTTGCTGCCCGGCATCACCTCGATTGCCACATCGCTGGGCGCACGCCAGGTCTGCGACCGCGCATGGGCGCTGACCCGGGAGCACCGCATCGAGAGCGTGGTGGTACCCGATGCCGCCGCGGTGGCCGCCTGCGAAGAGCTGCTGCTGGAACATCGCATGCTGGTGGAGCCCGCCTGCGGCGCATCGGTGGCGGCGCTGCACAGCGCGTCGCCGCTGCTGCAGCAAGCCCAGTCCGTCGTGGTCATCCTCTGCGGCGGCGTTGGCATTACCGCGCGCCAGCTCGCCCAGTGGAGCGCCGAGTTGGCGAGCTGATACGCGGTAACTGAAATCATGCTGACATGGTGCTGCTGACAAGCCATGGGGTCAGCAGATCCATCGCTGGGGAAGGTCTGCAACACCACGGCATTCAGATCGGCCTGTCAGCTCGATGCCGATTTGCCTGCCATTACGCAGCTTAGCCGCCAGATTTCAAGCCGCATTGACGGCTTTTGGCCAGTATGGTGCACCTGCAGGCGCACCCATGCCTGCCCCCCCTTCAAACTCCTGCAAACCAACCACAGATTGACCAGCGCCAACATTGTCTGCAGCTTGTTGTCGTGTCTTGGCAATGCCCGGGTAGCGCAGCTTGTTGACTCCAAACTGCTGCTTAATCACCCGAAACGGGTACCCCACTTTGGCACGCATGCTGGCTTTGGTTTGCTCGTATTTCTCTTTCAACAGTCTCAGCGGAGTGCCTACAGCGAGCTGCTTGCGCAGGCCTTTGTGCATGGCCATGTGCCAGCCCCGTTGCCGGTTGGAAATTTTCAGAGTTTCCCAAGCGCAACAATATGCTTCGACTTGGTATTCAACATTTCATTTTTTCCTGAATCCAAACAAAATAGTTACCCCAAGGATGAGCGAAAGTGTAGCAATCATCCAATGATTCAATGCAGGCACGCGTTTTATCATCGGCTGTGTGTTAATTGAAGCCTCATAGGGAATGGCATTATTTGCCGATTCCGGATCTGCAGTTGCACTCCCTGCAGTGATCGTTGCTGTAATGGAGCCCATAGCAGGAGCCACAAAGCTAACGTCGCAAGAGATTGCGCTGGATGCAGTGAGTGGCGTCGCAGTGGGGACGGCGGGTGTACAGCTCGTCGTTGCACCTGCTGGAAGTCCAGAAATTCCACATGTTGCAGAGTCTGCTGCACTGGGTCCTGCATTCAGGCAAGTCATGCTGCCAGCAACTGCCTGCCCAGCAGTGACATTAGCAGGCAGCGAAGAACTTGCTTGCATATCGGCAGTGGGCGTGATCACTGCGTTATAGGAGACTGCATTGTTGGCAGGAAGTGGATCTGCAGTTGCGCTGCCCGCCGTGATCGTTGCTGTAATGGAGCCCGTGGCAGGAGCCACAAAGCCAACGTCGCAAGAGATCGCGCTGGATGCAGTGAGTGGCGTCGCAGTGGGGACGGCGGGTGTACAGCTCGTCGTTGCACCCGCTGGAAGTCCAGAAATTCCACATGTTGCAGAGTCTGCTGCACTGGGTCCTGCATTCAGGCAAGTCATGCTGCCAGCAACTGCCTGCCCAGCAGTGACATTCGCAGGCAGCGAAGAACTTGCTTGCATGTCGGCAGCGGGCGTGACTTCTAGATGATTCGATGTATCTGGAAGTGGGGGGTAATAAATTCGTGCAAGCTAATATTATTCTCGTTATTCTGATAAATGCCAGCAGCAGAGGCCATCACGGGCACTGTTATTGTGCATGATGCCATCCCATTAGACAAGCTGCTGGTAACAGAAATGACATTAGCCCCTATTGGCGCTGAAACATGTGTCGAAGCTGCGAGGCAGCTAGTAGTCGGAACTCCTGAAACCGTGAGGCCTGGGGAGAGTGCATCCGTAAAACTCCAAGCTTCCTTTGCCAGCAGATCACTGGTATTCGTGATCGTGAAGACTATGTTGGTGGAATTACCCATCGCTACCGATGGCGGATCAAATGCCTTGTCAAGTTGAGGAGTGGCATCCAAAATTTTTGGATTATCGAATGCGAAATCATTGCCATTTCCAGATCCCTGCGCATTCCGGATTATACACCCAACTGATCTTCCGGAAAATTTAAATGCTGCGGGAGAATTCATAGTTCCTGCAACTGCAGTACCAGCAACATTACCTCCTAGTGCGCTCACTGGCACTCTGGAACCATTAGCGCAGACATCCACAGCATCAGGTGAAATATTTTCCTCTACACCATCCTGATCAACAAATGAAAAGCGCAATAATGGACGCCCTGATTGACAGTTAAGTGCAGCCGTATCTATTGAAGTCAATAGGAATCGTTTGCTCGCAACCAAGGGGATATTACCTTCTGTTCTGAGAATTATCAAGTCAGGACCGGGATCCCCAGTCGTAAATGCAGTCACTGCATAATTGTTGCGCGAAGTTGTATTTATGTCTTGGCCTCTCAAAATCCCTAGCGCTTGACTCAGCTGCTGGGAGAAGTTCCAACTGCCTTTGTGACCTGCACAGGCAGCTATTCCTACTGTTGAGTTAGGATTTTGATGGTATGCAGCCAAAATTCCATTGCACATTTTCGATGGACTGGTCCAAGGCGGGTCTGCCGTGTAAGCCTGGTTGGCAGGATTCAAGCCTGTATAGCCAAGCAAATCAGTGACATCCGACGTTAGCGTCGGGGTTGGTAAATTTTGAAAATCCTCACTCCATACCACCAACGGATCAGCTGGCACGCCTGGAGCTGCCAAAGCGGAATGATTACAAATGCAACCAGCCAAAATCAAAAGAGGTGAAATAATAAATTTAATGTGATTTCTTATCATACAATCCTCTCATGTTTTTCAGAAAATAATACGAAGCCCATTTAGCGCAGTCTGTACACCCGCTATAGCGCAAAGAAAATTTCTTGATTGAAGATGGCACTTTTAAATGAAGTAATTATATGAATTCATGGGCATTTATCCTTGGCTACCTCAAATTTGAAGTGCAACACCTGAGCCTCAGGTGATTTGCACCCCAGGTGCTTTGCCGCAGGTCATTTGCACAGATGACCTACCGACACATGCACCTGCAGCCAGAAGATCGTCTCTCAAGATCAAGCCATCTTTTCTGGCAAGATGAAGGTCCCGTATTGGCGTAACAGGAATCCATTAAGTGGATCAATATTTCCACTGACGTTCTTATCAAAATAATCACGGCTGGGATACAGACCTGGGTTCCTGGAAAAAATCCAGCATGATTTCTTGAGAAAAGCCGCAGTGCGCGTATGCCACCATCAATGCAAACAGGCAATGGCGATCTGATTTTCCAGCCATCAGATTTCTCTTTCATCTATCCGCAGCAACTTTAAGCATGGCATACCACCTCCTTTGCTCATGTGCCCAACGGCTGCGAGCGGTGGCGCTCCAAGCCCAATGGGTTTTTTGATGTACATTCTGGCGAGAACTTTTCATGGTTTTTTATCGACCCTCTGATCAAAAATTTAAACCTATTTTCAATCAACGTCAAACACTCAATAATTATTGACTATGAGCATTAGTCGATTAAAAACTTAGATACTGACATTGAATTTTCAATATGGATTTATAAATACTTAATCAGGTGATCGACTCAAACGAATTCTGAGATAAATTGATGCTGTTGCACAAATTCTCATTGCCCTGATGCATACTTAGTCGCAGTGGGCATATACGCGCAATTTCAGCTACATCTGGCAAACATTAAGAGCGCTTTTAGAAATGAAGGTTTACTGATCCCAGCATTTACTAACACCGCGAACTACCCAAAAATCGCGATAGATACTCTCAAAACATAACTGCCATCTGGCTACAGTTAGCTGAGTTTGCAACGTCCCTGTTAGCACGCTTAGGCCATAGATAGAACCTCAGCCCTTGTTAGCCTGATATGCGTATCAAGCGGTGACGATTTTTGTTCTCTTGCCGGTGCACGGATGGTTGAAACGCGCGCCTTTTTGCCATTCGCCAGCCTTGGGAATGCAAAGCCATCGGCCCACCTATCCGGGCTAGCTGGCGCACCTCGGACGTGCATAGGGCCGCTTATTGAGCCGTTCAGGATGCGTTTGATGCCACTGCTTCATGGCCTGCATGGGCCTTTTGCTTGGACTGCCCTTGGCCAGGTAGCCGAAATCAGCCTATCTAGGGACTGCCCCCTGGCTTTGGGCAGTCCAGGCGGGTACTGGCACCGGTCGCTGGATGACTATGCGCGGTATACCTCGGAGCGCTTTCCAGACATGGCCGGCCGAGCCGATTTCTTTGTGCAGCAGGCCAAAAAACCTGTGCCAAGTGCCCAGCGCATCGGCGGCAGGGTTCAATGCACGCTTGGAGGCCTTTGTGGTGTGGATGCATGGCAATCCCCAGGCATCGGCGCGGCGTTGAAGGGGCCTGCGGTGGGCGGCGTCTGCCCCCCTGCGCTGCCTTGGCGCAAGGCAGATAGATGACCGCTGGGCAGCACGATCTACACCACCCCGCTAAATTGTAAACTTTGTCAGTAAATGTTATTTTTGTTC
Source organism: Comamonas sp. MYb69 (assembly GCF_037479315.1). Lineage (NCBI taxonomy): Bacteria > Pseudomonadati > Pseudomonadota > Betaproteobacteria > Burkholderiales > Comamonadaceae > Comamonas > Comamonas sp. MYb69. The sequence goes on along the minus strand of NZ_JBBGZG010000009.1, from coordinate 191,117 downwards.
TACAATCCATCGCTTCGAATCTCCCTCGCGCTCCACAGCATCGCCCGCTGACGGCAAGCCCACCCCAGGCCATGGATCTCCTCAACCGCCCCCTGCTCCCTGCCAGCGGGGCGTATCCACGGATCTAAAGCCCGAACCACCGCGACTCGCCTTCTGATGTGCGAGGGAAATGACTCGTCCCGAAAAAAGACAAAGACGATTCATACCGAAGATTTTGTTTTCTACATTATTCACAAGGTCTATGACAAAAACTTCTGCGGCTTTGACCCTTGCCTGCCTGGCTGGAATGAGCGCCTGGAATGCCCAGGCCAGTGAGCTGACGCTTTATATCTCTGAACCCGTCCGCAATGCGGATCTCAATGCAGCGGTGCCCGAAGGCGCTCTGCCTTGGTCCGACGCTTACAAGCAGTCGTACACCATCGAAACATTCAACGGCGAGACCCTGGGCACTAAAACGTCCGGCAACTGGGCCATCGGAACGTACGAGGTGGGCGTTGGAGGCAATACCAATGTGGCCGCTGCCAATGTGTATGGCGGCGCAGGCACCGACACGGTAATGGGCAGTGGTGGTTCCAACTTTCTCAATGCAGGGACAAGCGGCACACCGGTTGGCGTCACGGTGACCTTGACCAACCCTGCGCGCTATGTCGGCTTCTGGTGGTCCGCAGGCTCCAACGGCAACAACGTGGAGTTGCTCGATGAGAACGACAACGTGCTGACGGCGATGACCACCGACGATCTGATGGCGTTTTTGAACTCGCCCTCCAATCTCACGATGAAGGCCTTGGACCAGAACATCAGCTACAGCCGAGCGCAGTACAACGGCAATCCCTTTATTGAGGGGAACAACGCTGAGCCCTATGTGTATCTGAACTATGTGCTCAAGGACACTACCGCTTTCGGCTCCACCACCATCAAGAAGATACGCTTCTGGGGCGCCGGCTTTGAGCTGGACAACATCGCAGTGCGCGAAGAAAAGCTGCCAGGACTGCCTGCAGAAACGGAACTGCCCCAAACCTGGGTGCCCACCAAGATCACCAATACTTTTGAGGATCCGCCAGCTACGGCCAACGATACGGGTACTACGCGGATCAACACGCCTTCGGCCTCATTGGATCTGACGGACAACGATCCCCATGTGCCGGAGGGCAGCTCGGTCACCGCACAGACCACGTCGGCCAACGGCGGAACGATTGCGGCTGATCCGGCAAATCCTGGGAAGTTTATCTACACGCCTGCCATTGGCTTCGTGGGCGTCGATACCTTTAGCTACGACGTTTGCTTGCCTGCACCCAACCAGACCAAGTCCGCAACGGCTGTGGTCACGATGACGGTGACGGCGCCCGATATGGCCATCGACCTGTCCGGACTGCCGGCCACCGCGACGGTGAGCGTGCCTTACCAAGGGCAATTGCGCTGCAGCAACCTGGGCGATGCCGATGCATTGTCTGCGACGGCTTGCACCACCGGCCCGCTGCCAGAAGGGCTCAGCATCCAGGCTTGCACCGTAAGCCCCGACAGCACGGCCTGGACTGCAGGAAACCCCATCGCGCAAGGCGCGGTCGTCACTTGTGAGGTGGCCGGCACACCCGCCAATGTGAAGAAGACGACGACAACGACGGGCAGCACCGGCACGACGGGAGACCGCGACTTGCGCAACAACACGGCGACCCGGGACATCACCGTGGTGGGCGCTGCGGATGTTGTGATCGATCTGAGCGGATTGCCATCGAAGGGAACGGTCGGCACGCCCTACCAAGGCAGCTACCGCTGCAGTAACCGGGGCAGTGCAGACCAGACGGACGCAAGCTGCGCCGTCTCCGGCCTGCCTGCCGGCATCACCCAAGGGCTTGGCGCTTGCACCATCGTCACGCCCGCTGCCCCGGCTGCCACCAGCTGGACATCGCCCTCCGCCATCCCAGAAGGAGCTGTGGTCACCTGTGTGGTCGAGGGCAAGCCAACGGATGTGGGATCGTCTGCCGTCAGCGCTTCGGGCGTTGACAGCAAGCTGAGCCACGAGATCACGATTCGCGCGGTCCCCGTGCCCACTGCGGTTCCGTCGCTGTCCACCTGGGCGCTGCTGGTACTTGCCGCAGGCCTGGCCATGCTCGGCATGGGGCGTACACGCAAGCACAGTACCTGATCGCTGATCGGCCTTCAAACCGGTGCCAGTCAGTGCCATGCTGACTGGCATTTTTTTGGCCGTGTTGGTGGTGCTTGTCCAGACTTTCGTATGCGGAGTCACGCGGCGAAGACGGGCTTTGCTGAATGCGTGTACGGTTTTCCCGTTACGCCCGGAAGCCTGGAGGCCTGGCCGTCTGCAGCCTTCGGCTGGTACACAGCCTGTACACGGTGCTGTAGCAGGTGAAGGCATCGGCAGTACCCGATGCCTATCCAATAGGCCACTGCACTGGCACGACCTCGGGCGCGGAAGCCGCGAACACACTGACGCAGCCGTTGCCCGTTACCACCAGCCATTCGCGCTGGTGGTAATGTCGCTGTTGCAGTGCGACTTCTTCATCCAACCAGCCGCCCTGCTGCACTTCCAGCACCGGGTAGCCGCGCACCAAGCCATTCAAACTCCAGTACCTCTGCAAGTCCAGCTCACCGAGATAGCGGAACGCGGAGACATCGGCGAAGGAGATATCCAAACCGTCGACCATGTCTTGCGGGCCAAGCCCGAGCGCCAGGCGCAGGCTTAGCCCCTGGGATGAAAAGCGCAGACTCTCCACGTCAGAGTTGGGATGTATCTCACGGGGTTTGCCGTAGGGAAGCGTCGTCAATCGCATAGGAGGTGGTTCGGTGAGGATCTCAAATGACGCTGCCAAGGCGTCCATGCATTGCACCAAGAAAATACGGTCATGGCTCGGCGTAAGCTCTTATTGATACCCGCGTATCTTTTAGATACATTTGCTGCCAAGGCACCACCGCCAAGAAAGCACAAGCTATGAAGATGTTTTACGCCCAAAAAACTGGCTCCTTGGGCCGCATGCATGGGGTGCTGCTGGCAGCAGGTCTACTCTCCGTTGCAGCCGTATCGGCCGAGGCACAGACGGTGGATTTTTCTGCACCAGGGGTGCACAGCTATACCGTCCCCACCGGCGTGCATGCGCTCGATGTGGTCTTGGCGGGGGCGGGGGTGGCAGTGGCACCGGCATTGAGATGGCCATGGGGATGGCTGGGTTTGACGGCAGCTTCCCAGGAGGCAGCGGCGGCAATGGCGCGCAGCTCAGCACCCGGGTGGCGGTATCTCCCGGCGATGTGCTGAGCATTACCGTGGCGCAAGGCGGCGGCGCGGGGGTTGACCGCCAGACGATGCTGGATCCGGCAGAAGGCGGCCTGGGCGGCCAGGGCGCGGGCAGCGGTGGGCGCAGTGCTGATGGCGCCATCGGCCAAAGCCCCGCCATCGATCCCATTTACACCGCAGGCGGTGGTGGCGGTGCGTCTGCACTGGAAATACCGGGCCGCTTGTACCTGCGGGCCGGCGGCGGCGGGGGTGGCAGCAGCGCGGCCTATGGCCAGTCGCTGCGCGATGTGGGTGTATTGGGCCTGGCCGCGCCTCTGGCACTCAACAACACCGCAGACTGCAGCACGCCGGCAGATGGGGGCCAGGGCCTGGCCTCGGCAGATGGGATGTCAGGCGGGGGCTCCACCATCGCCACCGGCGCTGGCGGCGGCGGTGGCTATATGAACGGTGCCGGGGCCGGGGGCGCCTCTGGCGCAGGAACCATGTCGGACAACGGCAACTGGTGGTGGGTGCATGCCACCAAACCCAGCAGCGCCACCGGCGGCGGCAGCTGCTATTACGCAGCCGCTGCGGCCTACACAATCAGCAACACGCAACTGGCAGTCGGCGCGCTTGGCGCGGTGGTGGATCCGGCGTCCTTGCCAAGCTTTCCGCCCGGAGAGAATCTGCAGGGGCTGCCGGGTGCCAATGGCTGGGCGCGTATCACCCCCATTGTCACCACCACCCCGAATGTACCCATTTCCAGCGCCACACCGGTTCCCAGCTTGGGGTGGCATGCACTCGCTCTGCTCGCCATGGGCATTGCAGCTATTGCCTGCGTGCGGCGCCCCCGGCGCAAGCTGCTTGGATGATCAAGGTCCCGGGGCCGGCCATGGCGCGCCCACCCCGCCATGCTGGCGGTAGCGGGGCTGCACGCCTGCCCACGCTAATCCAGCGCTTTATCTGCAGAAGGCTGGCTTGGCACCGGTGCCGCCTGCTCCTGGAATGCCATGCGGTATTGCTTGGGTGACTTTTTCCAGAACTTCTTGAACTCGGTGGAAAAGTTGCCGGAGTTCGCATAGCCGACTTCGGTCGCAATGTCGGCAACGCCCAGTGGGCCGGTCTCCAGCATCATTGCGGCCCTGGACATCCGCTCTTTGCGGATATATTCAAAGACGGTCATGCCCACGGTGGCCTCAAAGACCATATTCAGGCGGTGGGTGGACAGGCCCAGGCTGGCAGCCACATCACGGCCTTTTAGCGTCGAATCACTGAGGTGATGGATTATGAATTCGGTCGCCACCTGCTTGATGCTCATATTGGCCGGCAGGATTCCAGAAGGGGTTTCCCATGCACTCACCGCATCCCCCGTGAGCTGCTCCCATCCGGTTCTTTTACGCGCCAGCGCGATATGGATGCGAACCCTCTCCAGCACTTCATCCACATAATAGGGCTTCAATATATAGTCAACAGCCCCGGCACGAAGACCAAGCAGCCGGTCTTCTTTATCAGACAGCGCAGAGATAAACAGGATGGGTATATTACGGGTCGATGCATTCTCCTGAAGCAATCTTGCCGCCTTGATATTGCTGCGATCGGGCAAGCGCACATCCATCAATACCAGATCAGGAGGCTGTAAAAGAATGCGGGTGTAGACCTGGCTCTCATTGTCAATGACGCTGACGGTGTAAGAGCGGCTGCGCAGCGCGGTGACCAGAAGACGAAGTTGCTGTAGATCGCGATCAACGATCATTACATGTGGGACTTTAATCTCACTATTATTCATATATTGCGCGCAGAACCATTTCCATATCGGACGCCAGGTTTCCGTGGACTTTTCTGCGCTTGCAACCGCACGGGGATCCTGAAGGCAGCCTGGCGTAGCCAGCCCAACCAGCAGCGCAGACCGGTGCCCATGTCGGCAACGGCGAGCGGCAAGCCAGATGGCGGGGATGCAGAAATTTACGGCAAATATAGTACGAGAGACGCTATCAACATTCTATTTTAGAAATTACAATCAGCGACTTGCAATAATGAAATATATAAATGAAAAATGATATTCATTTCTGCATTAAGCAAAGATGTTTCGATTAAAACAAATACCAGAATTTGATTTAGCTGTTACACAACAACGATTTGAAACCACCAGGTTTACCTGCTGTTTACAGATGGCGCTTTTACGGGTTGGTGGGCACTCAAGACAAGGCGCGGGCAGCACCCTCGCCGAAACGGGATCTCTCTTAAACTCATCCGCTGTAGAGGGCAGGTTTGCGCCCCGGAAAGGCCATGCATGAAGCACGACGGGCATGCCGTTGTCGGATCTCCGATCACCGACGTCATCTTTGAAGAAAAGCGCGTTTTGCTGCTGCTGGACGATGGCCGCCAGCTGGCCGCTCCGCTGTCCTGGGTGGGACCCAAGGTGGTGGCGATGAACGCGCAAGAGCGGTCGCAATGGGTGGCCACCGCGGATAGGCGCGGCGTCAACTGGCCCAGCGCCGGTCAGACCTCGGCTGACGGCGCACTCAATGTCTGGACACTGGAGCAGGATGCGCTGTTTGAAGCGGCGTTGGCCGAGCTAAAGGCCTTGGACTGGAAGGCGGACCAGCTCAATCACCGCAGCCGGGCGCTGGTGGCCTTGTGGCGCCTGGTGGCCTTGTGGCGCCTGGTGGCCGATGGCTACAACGGCGGCCTGCTGCAGTTTCTGGGCAACTGGCGCATGGCCGAGATGGACGCGGCGCTGGCTGCGCTTGCCCAGATCCGGGCCAGCGCCACGCTCGCGGTAGTCACCGCGTTCTGGCGCCTGGTGGGCCCCATTGCCCAGTCGGACGAGGTCAACAGCATCGATGATGTGTACCGCGCCGTGGCCGGTGACTTGTCTGAGCAGATTGAAGAACTGGACGAGCAGTTCTGGGAAGCGGCCGAGGAGCTGGTCCAGCGGGTGCCGGAATATTTTGGGCCGGCGCCTTCGGCCGCCTGATGCGCGACACGTAACCCACAGACAGCCCTGGGACGAGGGCTGCGGTGGGCCGGGCCGCCGGGCCGCCGGGGCGCTACTTGTCGTTGTTGGCGCTCAGGTTGTCCAGCAGGTCATCGAGCGATTTGAATTCGATGGTCTCCACACCATCGTTCTCGTCAATGGAGATGTCTTCCAGCAGCAGCTCCTCGCACAGCTGGGCCCGCACCCAGCACTGCGGAAACTGCTTGGGTGCGACAAATGACAGCAGCACCGCATCGGCAAAAACGGCGACCGAATGCAGGCGCAGGTCATCGCGCAGATCGGTGGGCTCTTGCACCTCATCGTCTTCAACGGCTTCTTCTACCTCCAGCGCAATGTCGTGGACCAGCGCAGTCCACTGGTCGGCCGGCATCGCCAAAAAACGCTGGGTATTGGCGATGAGGGCATCGGCATCCATGTCCGGGTTGTCGGCCAGCTCCGGGTCGACATTGACATGGATATCGGCCCCAGCGGCCTGAAACCGCACGCTGCCCACCACAAAGCCATCGTCGGCTTGCACGTCGTTCAAAAGCTGGCTCGCTGCTATCGCGTCACGAAGATGGGCAATCTGGGTCATGGGGCCGTCCTTGCATTGGAGTGAATGGCCATCATAAGCGGCAGCTGGCCACGCATCTACCTTGCCCGCGAATGACTGTCATTCGCTCAACTGGCAAAAATTCGACATTTCTTGTCCTGCTTGCGCGATTGCGCCAGCGCATCTTCCCGTACGCTTGCCGCTTGCCCGATTTCTTTGCCTGCCCAGGTTTGCCCGCCCGACGCCATGACCGCTGATACCGCCACCCTCAACCCCTCGCCTGCACTGGCTGCAGCACCTGCCGCAGCTGCAGACACCCAGCAGCACGGCTTTTTATTGCCCATTGTGGGCGGCGCCGCACTTGCCCACCTGCTCAACGACATGATCCAGGCGATGCTGCCGTCGATCTTTCCGATGCTCAAGGCGAGCTTCTCGCTCAGCTTTGGGCAGATTGGCGTCATTGCGCTGGTCTACCAGGTCACCGCATCGCTGTTGCAGCCATGGATTGGCATGTACACCGACAAGCACCCCAAGCCCTACCTGCTGCCCTCGGGCATGGGCATGACCTTGATCGGCATTGGCCTGCTGGCCACCGCGCAGAGCTATGAGATGCTGCTGGTGGCCGCCGCCGTGGTGGGCGTGGGCTCGGCCACCTTCCACCCCGAGGCCTCGCGCATTGCGCGCCTGGCATCGGGCGGCCGCTTTGGCACGGCGCAGTCCACCTTCCAGGTGGGCGGCAATACCGGCTCTGCGATTGGCCCGCTGCTGACGGCGGCCATCGTCATCCCCCATGGCCAGCCAGCGGTGGCCTGGTTCATGGTGGTCGCGCTGGTCGCCATCTTTGTGCTGTACCGCCTGACCATCTGGGTGCGCCACAACGGCAGCGCCAAGGCCAAGAGCCTGGCCAAGAACCATGCGGGTGAAGGCCTGAACCGCGCGGGCGTCATCCGCGCCGTCACGGTGATCTGCATTCTGATGTTTGCCAAGTTTGTCTACATCGCATCGTTCACCAACTACTTCACCTTCTACCTGATCGAGCGCTTTAACCTGAGTGTGCAAAGCAGCCAGCTGTTTCTCTTCATGTTCCTGGCCGCTGTGGCAGCGGGCACCTTTGCTGGCGGCCCGGTCGGTGACCGCATTGGCCGCAAGGCCGTCATCTGGATCTCGTTTTTGGGCGTTGCGCCGTTTGCGCTGGCTCTGCCCTATGTGGGCCTGGTGTGGACTGCCGTGCTCGCCATCGTCATCGGCCTGGTGATGTCATCCGCCTTTGCCGCGCTGGTGGTGTATGCGCAAGAGGCCGTGCCCGGCCGCGTGGGCCTGGTCTCGGGTTTGATGTTTGGATTGATGTTTGGCATTGGCGGCGTCGGTGCCGCTGGCCTGGGAGAGCTGGCCGATATGCATGGCATCGTCTGGGTGTATGGCCTGACCTCATTCCTGCCGCTGCTGGGGCTGGCGACGGCGTTCTTGCCGGATACGCGGAAGAAGCGCCGCTGACCTGCGCTCGGTTTTCGCCTTGCCTCAGCCAATGCTGCAGAGCCCACTGCCGGGGCTCTGCGCGTGCCTGATCAAGCGGCCTGGGCCGCCAAGCAGCGACAGATCAACCAGGTGCATCACTCGCTGGCGATCTTTCCCACACCACGCCTGTTACCAAACTGGTCCTTCCACTGAATGGCATCCCTATACGGCGTAAAGCCATTGAATACCTCGCGCAGCGTGCCTAGTACGACGGTTCTCGTCGCATCAACATAGAGGTTACAGACATAGGGTTGGAATCCCTCAACGTCTTTAGCGCATTCCACCAAGCCATCGTCACTGATGGCCGAGGTTTCACTGACCGATGAAAAGCGGATGGCTCTCGTGATAGACCCATATATGGGCGTGGCATTCAAAAAGGTCATCACCCACTCGCCGCGAAAACGGCTGAGCAGTGTCATGCCTTGCATATCCAGTCGCTTCAGTGGCTTGCTGTCTTGATGGGGCAGCTTGAGTGACCCTTCAACGTAGGGCGCATAGCTATCTCCATTCCTGCCGGAGAATTCCATCACAGCATCCCCCACATCGTTTGCATTGTGCACCGGTATTGCGGCAGCACTTGGCCCCCCAAAATACCGTCCTCCCTGGTAGCGCTGTATGGGAACCTCACCGTTATTGATAGTCCCGGTCACAGGGTTAAAACCAATCACCGCACTGCCCATATGAAAGGTGGCGCGGCCATCGGGCAGGTAGTTGAATATCTGCAGGATTGCCACTTTGTCCTGCATGTCCACACTGATGCCGCGCCCCGGCTTGCCCGTCAACTCATCAGAAAAGACCCAGGTACCGTTGGCCGGCATGCTCCATTGATCACAACCTGCAGGCATATACGCATAGTCATAATGCCCACACAAGCTCACGGCTCCACCGACAAAACCCATCGCGCTCTGAACGCCGACAATTTCCAGCGTATTGCCACTGCTGTTCCTGAACTCACCGACCACCTCTGGCCCTACCAACCTGAACTTCAACTCCGGATAAGGGCTTACCACCCCTTGCGTAGCAATCGCCTGACAGCTAAAAGACTGTGGCCCTGAGAGACGCTGACAATCGTAGGTTGACGGCGCCCTTGCAGAGCGTGGTCCCATTGAAAGTTGGTAGTTTTTCCCCTCGCCTCTCTTCAGCGTCACTAACAGCAAATCCACAAAATTCTCATCCTGATCAAAAATCAGCCAGCGACTTGTTTTGCCGATATTCATAAAATTGGGCCTGGGCGTCATGACCGCATCGTCAAAATCGGGATCGTTGATCAGAAAACGTTCGATTCGTTTCTCTTCTTCCCCAGGGAAGCGGACCGACCCCAGGATGCCATTCGAGAATGAAACGGTTACCATGCCTGGCGATCCGTCTTCCACCGCGTCCTGCGCGCCGCCGCCAAAACTGCGGCCAGCCTTGTAGCGCATGAGGGGTGCCGTAACGGTAGTGCCATCCATCTGGGCGGTAGCCGTATAAAAAGTGGCGTCGCCATTCTTTTCATAGGCAAACACCTGCATGAAGAAGGTATTGCCTTGCACATCGATGGCGAGGCCTCGACCAGGCTTACCATCCAATTCTTCGCTGACGATCCAGGTACCCGCCTGTGGCGTAAAACTGCGAGCGGCCCAAGCGGCGGTGCATGACAACGCTAGCGCCGAAACCAATACTGCGGTGCCAACAAATGGAATGCGTCTTGCCTTTTTCACGTAGTCTCCTGGTTTAAATCAGTATTTTTGGGATCCTCCAGCAGCATGTTGCGGGAGTTGGTGCTGCTGAATCGGACAGACACAGACAGCGCCACAAGTTAGCCTCAGGCAGGTCTGGGCAGAGGCTTGGGCGCCCGATGTCATAGCCCATATTTCACGACGATCCGCCTTGTCGGCCAGGAAAGAACTCGCCTACTCGGGAATCCGCTGCAAAGCTCCTGCCAGGGTCTGAATGCGGTCTCTGAAAATCCGCGTCCATCCCCTTCAGCAATAGGTTCGCAAGCAAATGCGCAGTGGAAATATGGAGTGCCCTTCAGCCGCATCAATCGTTCGAGATCTGCCCCACACCACGCCAGTTGGCGAATTGGTCTTTAAGCTGAATGGCATCCTCATCGGCGGTAAAGCCATTGAAACGCGCGGACAGACTGCCTTGGACAACGGCTCTCGTCGAATCCGCGTAGAGATGGCAGACATAGCGTGAGAGATCGTAAGGATTCTTGGTGCATTGCACCAATCCATCATCGCTGGTAGCAGATGCGTTATCGGTAGATGAAAAGCGCACCTTCTTAAGGATGGGTACGCCTGGAGGTACTGCATTTGAAAACGCCATCGCCCACTCGCCTGCAAGGCGGTTGAACGGCGTCAACCCTTGTAAATCCAAGCGTTTGACATGCTTCACTTCTTCACCAGGAAGCTGGAACGTGCCTTCAACATAGGGGGCAATCCTGTCTTCATTTCTGCCTGAGAATTCAATGACAGCGGCCCCAGCCTCTTGGCCATCAGACACCGGGGCGGCAGCAGAAGCTGGCCCGCCTAAATACCTTCCCCCCTGGTAACGCTGGATCGGCACTATTCTCGGGTTAGTCGTTCCCGTCACCGGGTTACGACCAATCACTGCGCTCCCCATATGGAATGTGGACCGTCCATCGGGCAGGTAATTGAAGATCTGCAGAATCGCCACCTTGTCCTGCATATCGACACTGAAGCCGCGCCCCGGTCTACCCGTCAACTCATCAGCAAACACCCAGGTCCCGTTGGATGGCATTTGCCATTGATCACAGCCTGCAGGCATATACGCATACTCATACATGCCGCACAGAACTACGGCTCCGCCAAGGGAGCCCATTGCACGCTGCACTCCGGCAATTTCCAGAATATCGCCACTGCTGTTCTTCAGTGTGCCCACGACCTCCGGCCCTATCATCTGAAATTTCAGGTCGGCATATGGGCTTGTCGCTGCATCGCTAACGAGCTCTTGGCAGCTAAATGACTGGACGCCTGACAATCGCTGACAGTCATACGACGCTCGATACCCGCTAAAGCGTGATGACAAGGAAAGTCGGTAATTTCCCCCCTCTGCTTTGCTAAAGCCAGCGCCTAAAAAATCCACAAAATTACCGCCCTGATCAACCAGCAGCCACTTGCCAGTCTTACCTATATTTGTTGCGTCTGGTGAGGGAGCGAGTACCGCATCATCAAAATCGGGGTCGTTGATCAGAAAGCGCTCGATTTTTTTCTCTTCCTCCCCAGGAAAGCGGATCGACCCCAGGATGCCATTCGAGAACGAAACGGTCACCACCCCTGGCGATCCGTCTTCCACCGCATCTTGCGCACGGCCGCCAAAACTGCGGCCTGCTTTGTAGCGCATGAGGGGTGCCGTAGCGGTAGTGCCATCCATCTGTGCGGTAGCCGTATAAAAAGTGGCATCGCCATTCTTTTCATAGGCAAATACCTGCATGAAAAAGGTATTTCCTTGCACATCGATGGCGAGGCCACGGCCCGGTTTGCCGTCAATCTCTTCGCTGACCATCCAGGTCCCCGCTTGCGGTGTAAAGCTCCGCGCGGCCCAACTGGCGGTGCTGCAAAGCGCCAACACGGAGGCCAAAATAGCGGGACGAAGTGCTGAAATGCGATTTATCTTTTTCACTTGATCTCCTGGGTTTTGAACCAGTATAGATGCAAGTAAATTGGCCATCTAAAACTAGAATTACCAAGATCTCTTACTTCATCCAAAGATTCAATCTCCCCATTAAAAATTGTGCAAATCCTCTACTTGTTTCTCTGTATCGCGGGCACCGTATTGCCGCTGTCGCAATTTATCCATGGCTTTGTGCATATGGTCTGGATATGCCACTGCTCTTGCAACAGGCCACGTCCAGCCCTCTGTCTGCTTTTGCATGGTCGGATGTTCTGGTCTCGGGCATTACGGTTGCCGTGTGGATCGTCGCCGAAGGCAGAAGGCTGGCAATGCCCCGGCTGTGGCTGCCCCTATGCTGCCTGGTGGTGGGCCCCTCGTTGGCATTGCCGCTGTTTCTTCTTTTGCGCCAGCGGCATCTGGCTGCTGCAGGCCACACGGACTGGCTTGAACACCGCCAAGATCAAAAGTCAGTTTGAGGACCTGTTCAAGTCTGCAGCCACCTGCGTTGCTGACTCGCGCTCAATCCGAACGCACCACAGCTTGGCAGAGTGATCGATGGCGACCAGGGCCTCACCCACGCCACCCTGGCGCATATCGTTCCTGCAGACGCGTGTCCCACCCCGTCTCACACAGGGTAATCCCCGAAATACAACAAAAAGTTGCATATGTAGCGCTTGATGAATACGATTGAGAATGATTCTTGTTTATTTTTAACCATAGCGTCACTCTTATGTCACATTCAAAACCGCGCAGACACCAACCCAACCTGATCGTTCTGGCTTGGATGGCCGCAGCCGCCAGCGCCGGGGTATCGGCCCAGCAGGCTCAGCCTACCGAGTCAGCCCAAAACGCGGGCGCGACGGCCGAGGCCAGCACCAGCGCACCCGTCAACCTGCCCCAGATCACCGTGCGCGACCGCTATGAGCGCGAAGACCTGCCCGCGCTCGCGCCCGGGCGCAAGGCGGCCAAGGGGGCACGGCTGGGCATTCTGGGGGCGACCTCGATCATGGAGGCGCCCGTGCACGTCAATGCCTATACCCGTGAGCTGGCCGAGGACTGGTCGGCGCTGTCGCTCCAGGATGTGCTGGAAAACGATGCGGCGGTGGTCTTTACCACCAACAAGGGCCATTTGCTGCAGAACTTCAACCTGCGCGGGCTCGATGTGACGGCGATGGACATAGCGACCAATGGGCTCTACGGCATTGCGCCAGCCAACTCGGTGCCCATCGAGATGTTTGAGCGGGTCGAGGTAATGCGCGGCCCCAATGTGCTGCTGTCTGGCATGCCGCCGCTCGCCAGCGTGGCCGGCTCGGTCAATATGGTGACCAAGCGCGCGCTGGCCCAGCCCATTGCCGATCTGACCGCCACCTATGTCTCCGATTCGTACTACCAGCTGCATGCCGATGTGGGCAAGCGCTTTGGGCCCGAGCAGCGCCTGGGCCTGCGCTTCAATGGCGTCTATGGCTCGGGCGACATGGGCGCTGAGGACGAAAAGCAAAAGCGCAATGTGGGCGCGCTGGGCCTCGATTACCTGGGCGACAACTTCCGCCTCTACCTGGATCTGTACAACAGCGTCAACAAGATCGAGGGCGGCAGTCCCGGCATGTTCAGCTTTTTGGGCAGCGCGGCCATCCCCGGTGTGGGTTACCTCCTCTCGCCGCCCGATGGCGATGTGAACCTGTTCAAGGGCTCGCATGGCAAGTACGACAACAGCGGCTTGCTGGCCCGGGCCGAGTTTGACTTCAACCAGAACTGGCAGGGCTATGTGGCAGCGGGCGGGTCGGAGGCCGAAGGCCAGGGCCTGCTGTTTGGCACGCGCGCCATTGTGACCGGCGCAGACGGCACCACGCGCGGCGCGATCTACAACGTGCACACCAAGTCGGAGCGCCGCACGGCCGAGGCGGGCGTCATCGGCAAGTTCGACACCGGCAGCGTGCAGCACCGCCTGCAGCTGTCGTTCAACATCCTCAAGCACAAGGAAGGCACGGTCAACACGGCCTGCAACTACTGCTACACCACCAATATGTACCGGCCGACCGAGCCGACCTTCCCCGCAGCACCCACCTTCAAGGACTACACGACGGAGAACGAATTCCGCTCGGTGGCGATTGCCGACACCATGGGCTTTTGGGATGAAAAGCTGCTGCTGACCCTGGGCCTGCGCCACCAGACGGTGAAGACGCCGCTGGTCAATGGCGTGGCCTCCAACTACAGCGAAAGCCGCACATCACCGATGGTTGCCGGCGTGCTACGCCCCTGGGGTGACAACATCGCGCTGTTTGCCAACTACACCGAAGGCCTGGAGCCTGGCCGCACCGTGGGTGTGGGCTACGCCAATACCGGCGACACCCTCGCGCCGATGCAAACCAAGCAAAGTGAAGTGGGCGTCAAGCTGCAAGCGGGCGAGACCACGCACACGATCAGCGCCTTCCAGATCAAGAAGCCCTCGATCATCACCAACAGCGGCAACTTCCAGGTGCTCGATGGCGAGCAGCGCCTGCGCGGGCTGGAGTGGAGCGCGTTTGGCAAGCTGAGCGAGAGCGTGGCGCTGCTGGGCGGTGTCGAGTACATCAAGTCCAAGCAGACCAACACCGGGCTGGAAAACTATGGCGTGCCCAAGCTGCGCACCCGCATTGGCATCGATTGGGACACCCCCGTGCAAGGCCTGTCGGTGGGCGGGCGCCTGTTCCACACCGGCTCGCAATGGGCAGACTCGGGCAACCGCCTCAAGGTGCCTTCGTGGAACCGCATTGACGCAATGGCCCGCTACGCCACCAAGTTCGGATCGACGCCTGTGCGCTTCAACGCCAGTGTGGAGAACCTGACCAACAAGAACTACTGGATCGGCATGTTCAACGATGGCTTTGTAATGCCCGGCGCGCCGCGCACCTACCGCTTGTCGGCCACCGTGTCGTTCTGATCACAACCAAGGCTCTGGCCATGGCCAGAGCCCACAAACACCACAGCCCGCTGGCACGGACATGCCAGCGGGCTGTGTTTTATCAGCGGTATGGAGCGCTTTATTTCGTCAGGATCAGCTTGCCCAGCTTGGTGGCCTGCAAGGTGTAGACCGAGCCGTTATGCGCTATCTGCACGGTCTTGTGGCCGGCCAGCAGGCTGGCACTGTTCACGCTGCGCACCTGCAGGTTGGCATCGTTCAGCGGCCGGGGCTGCAACGCGATGGTGAGTGGCTCGCCAGCATGGGACTCGGCCTCGCAGGCAGCGGGCGTATCGGCGGCGTCCTGCGGCTGTGGCACAGCTGGGCGGCGGAGTTGCAAGGTACGGCGGGCGCTGGTGGCGGCATGCAAAGTGGTCATGGTGGCGCTCATGGCGGGTTGGAAGGTGGTCAGGCAGATGCAGACAGCTGCACGCTAAGGATGGAAGAAACGCAGCGGAGCGGTTCAGCACCGCTGCCCATTGGCCCCCACAACGCCGGGGCGTTGGCAGCGCCGCAAACGGGGCGCATGGCGGGATGACGTTCATCACAAGAGGGGCAAATCACAGGGACCGAGTCTATCATTGAATGAGATTGATTATCATTTAAAGACCATGTTATTGAAGGAGTCTGATGTCCGTCCCATCTACCTCGGCAAGCACCGCCCGCCCATCCGATGCGGCCCCGTCCACGGCGCCCATGCGCAGCTTCAGCATGCGGCCGCTGATGTTCGAGAACTTTGTCTGCACCTTGTCGATGATGTCCTTTGTGGCGCTGATCGGCCCCATCGCCAGGCTGCTGGGTCTGGCGCCCTGGCAGGCCGGCATGGCCGTGACCGTGGGGGGCCTGGCCTGGGTGCTGCTGGCCAGGCGCTGGGGGGCGGCCAGTGACCGCTGGGGCCGGCGCCCCATCCTGCTGCGGGGCTTAAGCGGCTTTGTGGTCTGCTATGCATTGCTGTGCAGCTTTATCGTGTTTGCGCTGCGCAGCCAGCCGCCGGTGTGGCTGGCATTTGCCGGGCTGGTACTGCTGCGCGGCACGGCCGGGGGCTTTTATGCGGCCGTGCCTGCCACCGGTGCAGCGCTGGTGGCCGACCATGTGCCCGGCCCGCAGCGTGCGGCGGCCATGGCCACCTTGGGCGCCGCCAGCGGTATCGGCATGGTGGCGGGCCCCGGCGTTACCGGCCTGTTGGCCGCGCACAGCCTGGAGCTGCCGCTGCTGATCACCGCCGTGCTCCCTGCCCTTGCGCTGCTGGTGCTGTGGCGCTGGCTGCCGCGCAGCGAGCAGCATGCCAACCCGCCCACCGGCCACCTCAAAATCAGCGACCCGCGCCTGCGCCGCCCGATGGCCGTCGCCTTTTGCGCGATGTTCAGCGTGACCATTGCCCAGGTCGTTGTGGGCTTCTTCGCGCTGGACCGGCTGCAGCTGGAGGCCAGCGACGCCGCACGCGCCGCCGGCATTGCACTGGCCGTTGTCGGTGTGGGCCTGATCCTCGCGCAGCTGGCCGTGCGCAAGCTGGGCTGGACGCCGCAGCGCCTGATCCGCGCCGGCTGCGCCCTGTCTGCACTGGGCTTTGCATCGCTGCTGCTGGCCAGCACACCCTGGGCGCTGTGGGCCGGCTACCTTTTAGGCGCCGCTGGCATGGGCTGGGTCTTCCCCTCCGTCATGGCACTGGCCGCCAATGCCGTGGGCGCGCATGAGCAAGGCGCCACCGCCGGCACCGTTGCTGCAGCCCATGGCCTGGGCATGATCCTGGGACCGCTGGTGGGCACCCTGGTCTATGACCTGCACCCTGGCGCGCCTTATTTGCTGGTGGCGGTGCTGCTGGTGCTGGTGGCGCTGTGGCCTGCGCGTGGGGCGGTATCAGCGTTGCAGGTGGGGCGGGTGGGTTGAGATCCAGCTGTCTGACATTGAGAGGTTCATTTGCGCTGCCTGGCCGCAGCCAGCTTGACCTCCAGGCGGGCAATCACCACCTCTGCAGGGATGCCAGCAGCAGCGCTGTTGTGTCGCCTGGCGGCCAATCCCCGCTGCAGCCATCCAGCCTGTGCTTGCCGCTGCTGAATCTCGCGGAGGACAGCGGTCTCGACAAAAGACGCCAGGCTTTCGTTCGGCTCCAATACACGCTCCACCTCGTGCAGGAAAGCGGGCTCGACGCAGATGGATGGGATGATGGCGTTCTTCATAGGTAGATCGTGGAGTGCAAGTGAATGGATCCTCGGCCATTAAACCTCTGAGTGCGTCTTGTTGGCAGGGGGCGACTACCGCCCGCCAAAGCTGGCTCAAATACCGCCCAAATCCCGCTGCACCGCCCCGCAGCACCTAGCATGGACTACGATAGCGGCACTTTCAGCCACCATCCCCACCAGCCCGTGCAACCCACTGACCGACCGTCCAAAATCCAAGATGTAGCCCGCGCTGCGGGCGTGTCTGCGATGACGGTGTCGCGGGCGATCAACCACCCTGAGCGGCTCAACCCGGAGACCTTGCAGCGTGTGCGCGATGCCATCGCCAGCATGCGCTATGTGCCCAATGCGCTGGCCAGCGGGCTGCGGCTGTCACGGGCGCGGCTGGTGGCGGCCCTGCTGCCGACCTTGGTGGGGCCCGTGTTCCAGGAGTTGATCCAGTCGCTCGACCATGCGCTCAACCAGCACGGCTACCAGCTGATGATTGGCCGCACCGGCTATGACGCCGCGCAAGAGGCGGACCTGATCCGCGCCATCATCCAGCGCCGGCCCGATGGCATTGTGATGATCGGCATGGCGGCATCCGAGGAAGGCCGGGCGCTGCTGCAGGCCTCGCGCATTCCGGTGGTGGAGACCTGGGACCTGACCGACACGGCGATCGACATGCTGGTGGGCTTTTCGCACAGCGCGATTGGCCAAGCGGTGGCGGCGCATTTCATCGCCAAGGGGCACCGGCAGCTGGGCATGGTCAGCGGTGACGATGCGCGTGCCCGGGTACGCGTGGCGGCCTATGCGCAGGCGGCGCAAGCTGCCGGCCTGCCCGAGGTGACGGTGGCCTACACGCCGGCGCCCAGCACCTTGGGCGGCGGGCGGCGCGGTCTGGCCGAGATCCTCGCCCAGCGGCCCGAGGTCACCGCCGTTTTCTGCAGCTCCGATACCTTGGCATTGGGTGCCTTGGTCGAGGCGCAGCACCAGGGCCTGCGCGTGCCCGAGGACCTGGCTGTTGTCGGTCTGGGCGACCAGGAGTTTGCCAAGGACACCGCCCCGCCCCTCACCACCGTGCGGCTGGATGGCACCCGCATTGGCCAGCTCGCAGCCGACATGATTGTGGCCCGCACCCTGGACCAGCCCATCGATGCGCAGCGTGTCGATATCGGCTTTTCCATCACCCAGCGTAGCAGCGGCTAAACAGCCACCCCCGCAAAACTCCCAGCCCTGCCGCACTGGCAATATCGGGTAATTACTGATTTCTCAGCCAAAGTTAACGTTAACAATACGACAAATTCCAATGTTAACGTTAACTAGTCGAAGCGAAACATCGCTCAGCCAGATTTCAGCAACGCCTTAAAAGCAGGAGACAAACATGAGCACCACCCCAAAACCAGGATGGAAAAAGATAGCGGCCCTCGTCTGCGCCAGCGCTGCGGCCTTGGCCGCCAGCCCCAGTGCCTGGGCTTGGCCGGACAAGCCGGTCACGATCATCGTGCCCTTCCCCGCGGGCGGCGCGACCGACACGGTGGCCCGTGCGATTGGCAACAACCTGGGCCAGCAGTGGGGCCAGTCGGTGGTGGTGGAAAACAAGGCAGGAGCCACCGGCAGCATTGGCGCCGCCCAGGTGGCGCGCGCCCCGGCCGATGGCTATACGTTGCTGGTCTCGTCGCTGGCACCGCTCGTGGTGGCACCCCATCTGATCAAGGGCCTGCCCTATGACCCGACGCGTGATTTCAGCTACATCACGGTGGCGGTACAAACGGCCAATGTGCTGGTGGTCAACCCCAGCCTCGCCCCCAAGGTCAACAACGTGCAGGACGTCATCGCGATGCTCAAAGCCAAGCCCGATACGGTCAGTTTTGCGACCTCGGGCGCGGGCTCGTCGGACCACCTGACTGCCGAGCTGTTCTGGCAAAAGACAGGCACCAAGGGCCTGCATGTGCCCTACAAGGGCGGCGCGCCGGCCACCGCCGATTTGCTGGGCAGCCAGGTGGACATGTCCTTCCAGAACGTCAACAGCGTGTTCCCGCACATCAAGTCGGGCAAGCTCAAGGCCATTGCGGTCACGGGCAACAAGCGCTCGGCCGTGCTGCCCGATGTGCCGACGATGGCCGAAGCCGGCATTGACGGCATGGACGTCTATGCCTGGCAAGCCTTTGCCGCCCCCAAGAACCTGCCCGCCGATATCAAGGCCAAGCTCTACGACGGTATTGCCAAAGCGCTGCATGACCCAGCTGTGAGCAAGCAGTTCACCGACATGGGCCTGGAAGTGGTCGGCAACAGCCCCGAGGTCTTTACCGAGTTTCAGCGCAAGGAGTTTGCGCGTTGGAAGCAGGTCATCACCACGGGCAACATCACCGCACAATAATCACCCAGGGCCTGGCGGCGGGACAGAACCACCCGCTGCCCAGCCTGCTTTTCTTATCTTTTGTACCCCCGCCCACCATGCAAGCCACCACATCCGCATCGCCCTCTTCCACCCCCCGCATCACCGGCTACCGCGTGGTGCCGGTGGCCGGGCATGACAGCATGCTGCTCAACCTGAGCGGCGCCCATGCGCCGTTCTTCACCCGCAACCTGCTGATCCTGACCGACAGCGCAGGCCGCACGGGGGTGGGCGAGGTACCCGGTGGCGAGAGCATTCGCAACACCTTGGAAGATGCACGTGCGCTGATCCTGGGCCAGCCGGTGGGCAACTACAACGCCATGCTGAACGCGATGCGCAGCAACTTTGCGGGCCGCGACAGCGCAGGCCGTGGGCTGCAGACCTTTGACCTGCGCACCACCATCCATGCGGTGACCGCTGCCGAATCTGCCCTGCTGGACTTGCTGGGCCAGCACCTGGGCGTGCCGGTGGCGGCGCTGCTGGGCGAAGGCGTGCAGCGCACCTCGGTGCAGATGCTGGGCTACCTCTTCTACGTGGGCGACCGCGAACTGACCGACCTGCCCTACCAAAGCTTTCCCGACGAGGCCGATGACTGGAAGCGCCTGCGCCATGAAAAAGCCATGGACCCGCAGGCCATCGTGCGCCTGGCCGAAGCCGCCTATGCGCGCTATGGCTTTGAGGACTTCAAGCTCAAGGGCGGTGTGCTGCGCGGTGAGGACGAGGTCGAAGCGATCCGCGCGCTGCACGAGCGCTTTCCGAAAGCCCGCATCACCCTGGACCCCAATGGCGGCTGGTTGCTCAAGGATGCGGTGCGCATCACCCGCGATCTGCACGGCATCCTCGCCTATGCCGAAGACCCTTGCGGCGCCGAAGAAGGCTTCTCCGGCCGCGAAGTGATGGCCGAGTTCCGCCGTGCGACCGGGCTGCCCACGGCGACCAATATGGTCGCCACCGACTGGCGCCAGATGGCCCATTCGCTGTCGCTGCAATCGGTCGATATTCCGCTGGCCGATCCGCACTTCTGGACCCTCTCGGGCTCGGTGCGCGTGGCCCAGCTCTGCCAGGCTTTTGGCCTGACCTGGGGCTCGCACTCGAACAACCATTTCGATGTGTCGCTGGCCATGTTCACCCATGTGGGCGCTGCCGCACCGGGCAAGGTCACCGCCATCGACACGCACTGGATCTGGCAGGACGGCCAGGGCCTCACCAAGCAACCGCTGCAGATCAAGGGCGGCTATATCGAGCTGCCGCAACAGGGCGGCCTGGGCATTGAGCTGGACATGGATGCCGTCGAACGCGCCCACCAGCTTTACCTGCAGCACGGCCTGGGTGCTCGCGATGATGCGATCGCCATGCAGTACCTGGTGCCGGGCTGGCGCTTTGACAACAAGCGCCCTTGCATGCTGCGCTAAGCCGCTGCAGCAGTCCCTTGTTCGACGTGCCGCGCGAGGGACGCCGCAGCCACACCCGCGCAGGACTCAGGGGTGCCAGTGGCTGGCCCGCACCAGGGTCGCAGACGGCCCGGTATTGCCCGCCAACGCATAGGACAGCTGGTTGGCCGCAGCGATGACGGTCTTGGACATTTCCTCCAGCTTTTGCTGCGGCAGGCGCGAGGCCGGGCCTGACACGCAGACGGAGCCCAGCAGCCGCCAGTGCTTGCCAAACACCGGCGCGGAGATGGTAGCCACGCCCTGCTCGCGCTCGCCAATCGACCAGTGAAAACCGCGCTGGCGGATGGCTTCGTACAAGTCGCCCGGCTCGCCCGAAAACGCCAGAATCACCCGCCCTGGCGAGCCCTTGTCGAGCGGCAGCCCCTCGCCCATGCGCGCATGGTGGCGCAAGGCCTGGGGGCCCTCCACCCGCACCAGGCAGGTGCGCACATTGCCTTCGCGCACATAAAAAGCGGCGCTTTCGCCACTCGCCATCGTCAGCGCACGCAGCGCCGGCTCCAGCACATTCTGCACATCAAAACCGGCCTGGTAGCGCGCGCCCAACCAGCCCGCTGCCGGGCCCAGGCGCCAGTCGCCATCATCCCGCTGCACCAGGTAGCCCGACTGCGCCAAGGTGCGCGCAATGCGCAGCGCCGTGGTCTTGTGCAGACCGCAGCGCCGGCTCAGTTCGGCCAGCGGCAAATGGGATTCTCCCAACGCAAACGCATCGATCAATTGCATGGCCCGCAGCACCGCAGTGACGGTGCTGGTCGACGATGCGCCCTCTTCTGGCAGCGCCTCGGCAGGGGCTGCTTCAGGCTCCGGGTGCGGCGCAGCAACAGGCGCGGTTTTGGCCTTGGACCGGGGGCTTTCGGGGCGCTGAGAAGGGTTGCTCATCGTGCAATGTGTTTCATTGGTTGAAACGGCATTGTATCCCTTGAAACTTTTTTTTAAAGTGGCGCACCGATTGGCAGCAGACCAAAAGGCCACACCAACAAAACGATACGGAGACAACGTATGACGATCACGACACGAGCGATTTCGATCTCGGCGCGCCTGTGCCGCCTGGCGCTGGGCACGGCGGTACTCGCCGCAGCAGCCACCGGTGCCTACGCCCAAAGCAACTACCCGGCCAAGCCCATCCGTTTGTTTGTGCCCTTTCCGCCCGGCGGCGGCACCGACATGATTGCCCGCGCCGTCGCGCAAAAGATCACCGAGAAAAATGGCTGGAACATCGTCGTGGACAACCGCCCCGGCGCCGGCGGCAACCTGGGCGTGGATGCCGCTGCCAAGGCCGCCCCGGATGGCTACACCCTGGTGATGGGCCAGACCAGCAACCTGGCGATCAACCCGGCGCTGTACAAAAAGCTGCCCTACGACCCGCTCAAAAACCTGACCCCGGTCGCGCTGGTCTCCTCGTCGCCGATCCTGATGGTCAGCGGCTCGGGCACCCCGCTGCATTCGATCGCCGAGGTGTTGAAGGCGGCAAAAGCCAAGCCCGATACCGTCACCGTGGGCTATGCCGGCAATGGCACCGTCGCCCACCTGGCCGTCACCCAGGTTGAGCAGGCCACCGGCGTCAAGCTGCGCCACGTCCCCTACAAAGGCATTGCGCAAGCGATCACCGACCTGTCCGGCGGCCAGATCGACCTCTTTGTCGGATCGATTCCGTCCCTCATCGGCCAGGTGCGCAATGACAAGCTCCAGCCGCTGATGGTCACCTCCAAGCAGCGCTCGGGCGAGTTGCCCTCCACCCCGACGATGGCCGAGTCCGGCAGCAAGGGCTTTGAGGCCATTACCTGGTTTGGCATCCTGGCCCCGGCAGGCACGCCAGAGGCGATCGTGCAAAAGCTCAACAAAGCCATCAACGCCGCGCTGGCCGAGCCCGATGTGGTCGAGAAACTGCGCTCCGAAGGCGGCGATATCCTGGGCGGCAGCGCGCAAGATTTTGGCAAGCTGATGCATGCCGAAGTGCCCCGCTGGGCCAAGATCGTCAAGGACTCAGGCGCCAGCCTGAACTAAGGCCGCAGCACAGCCGGCCCGCACCACCGTCCTTTCCAACCGACCCGCTGAGAGACCGCGCCATGCACTGCGCCAGCTTGGCTATGCCCATCCGTTTCTCGGCGGGCAGCACAGCCCTCTGCCCTCAACCGCTGGGCACGCTGCAAAACGCCGGCTCCGCCAACGGTGTGCAGGCCATCCATCACGGAAAGACCCATGCGGCGCGGAGCGCCAGCCATGCCCCTTTTTTCATCCCTCCCAACGGACCAACACCATGAGCCAACTTCCCGACATCATCCGTGACATCGATCGCGTCAGCGCCGACGTCGTTGCCAAGGCCAGCAGCTTCCAGGCCGCCATTTTGGCCGACGTGGCCGGCCGCCGCGGCACCATGCATGCACGGGTTGCACCCGTCCACCAAAGCATGCAGGTCGCCGGCCCGGCCTTCACCGTCGAAGTGCGCCCCGGCGACAACCTGATGATCCATGCCGCCATTGCGCTGGCCAAGCCCGGCGATGTGCTGGTGATCGATGGCAAGGGCGACCAGACGGCCGCACTGATGGGCACCTTGATGCTGAGCGCCTGCAAGAAGCTTGGCCTGGCAGGGGTCATCGTCGACGGCGCCATCCGCGACAAGCTGGAAATCCTGGACCTGGACTTCCCGGTGTTCAGCGCCGGCTTCAACCCCGCCGGCCCGACCAAGTTTGTGCCCGGCCGCATCAACCACCCCATATCGGCCGGTGGCACCACGGTCAACCCCGGTGACCTGGTCGTGGGCGACGCCGATGGCGTGGTCGTGATCGAGCGCGCCAAGGCGCCTGCGTTGATGGCCCTGGCCGACAAGAAAGTGGCCGACGAAGCCGCCCGCATCGACGCCATTGCCCGGGGCGACACGGCATCGAAATGGCTGCCCGCTGCACTGCGCGCGGCCGGCGTGCTCAAAGAAGGAGAATCGCTGTGAACCCCCGCATCATCGTCACCGGCGCCGATCTGGCGCAGCAAGCGCTGGACCTGCTTGGCGGCTACGACGTCATCTACGCCGGCAAAACGCCGACCGAAGACGACCTGGTGGCGCTGGCCAAACAGCATGACCCGGTCGCCATCATCGTGCGCTACGGTAAGGTGGGCGCGGCGGTGATGGATGCGGCCCCGTCGCTCAAGGTCATCTCCAAGCACGGCAGCGGCACGGACACCATCGACAAAGTCGCGGCCAAGGCGCGTGGCATTGACGTGGTCGCCGCCGTGGGCGCGAACGCCGCCGCCGTGGCCGAGCAGGCCTTGGCGCTGCTGCTGGCCTGCGCCAAGTCCGTCGTGGCGCTCGATGCACGCATGCATGCCGGCCACTGGGACAAGGCCACGCACAAGAGCCTGGAGCTGGGCGGCCGCACCATTGGCCTGGTAGGGCTGGGCGCCATCGGCCTGCGCTTTGCCAAGATGGCCGATGCGCTGGGCATGCGCGTCATCGGCTTTGACCCCTTTGCCAAGAACCTGCCGGCCTATGTGCACAGCGTGGACCTGGACACCCTCTGGCGCGAGGCCGATGCGATCTCGCTGCACTGCCCGCTGACGGAAGAGAACCGGGGCCTGCTCAATGCCGCCACCCTGGCGCAGTGCAAGCGGGGCGTCATCGTCGTCAACACCGCGCGCGGTGGGTTGATCGACGAGGCCGCCTTGCTGGCTGCCGTGCGCGCCGGCCAGGTGATGGCTGCGGGCCTGGACAGTTTTGCGGTGGAGCCGATGGCCGCCGGCCACCCTTTCCAAGGCGAGCCGCACTTTGTCCTCAGCCCCCACATTGGCGGTGTGACCAGCGATGCCTACGTGAACATGGGCGTGGGCGCAGCGCAGAACCTGCTGGCCGTGCTGGCCAAGGCGCCAGCCACGGCCTAAAGCACCGGCTGGCGTACGGGCAAGCCAGCGTTGCTTGCCCTTGCCTAAAAACGGGCCGGGCATGCACCCGGCCCCTACAAACACCAAGAGGCTGCAAGCATGCGGCCCGTTAAGGAACGCCTGAAAGACAGGAGACAAAGATGAAGCAGATTTTTAACCACCGCTGGCCGATAGCGCTTGCAGCCCAAGCGCTGGGCAGCATCGCCTTGGCAGCAGGCATGGCAGGCGCGCTGCCCGCCCAGGCGCAAAGCCACTGGCCTGACAAGCCCATCAAGCTGGTCGTGCCCTACCCGCCCGGCGGCAATGCCGACAACACCGCGCGACTTTTGGCCACCCAGCTGGGCAGCCGGCTGGGCCAGCAAGTGATCGTAGACAACCGCCCCGGCGGCAGCGGCACCATTGGCGCGGCGGCGGTGGCCAAATCTGCGCCCGATGGCTATACGCTGCTGCTCGATGCCACGGCCTTTACCGTCAACCCCAGCCTGTTTGCCAAACTGCCCTACCAGCCAGCCAAGGATTTTGCGCCGATCTCGCTGATCAACCAGGTGCCTTTGCTGCTGGTGGTGCCGGCCAGCTCGGCACTGCACACCGTGGCCGACCTGAGCCGTGCCGCGCAGACCGCGCCGGGCAAGCTCAGCTATGCCTCGGCCGGCAACGGCGGCGCGCAGCATCTGGCGGCGGAGCTGTACAAGCAAGGCGCCAAGCTGGAGATGACGCATATCCCCTATCGCGGTGGTGCGCCGGCGCTGACCGACCTGATCGGCGGCCAGGTCGATGCGATGTTCAGCGCCACCACGGCCAGCGGCCCCTTTGTCAAAGGCGGCAAACTGCGCGCGCTGGCGATCACCTCTGCCCAGCGCAGCGAAGGCTGGGAGCAGCTGCCGACGATGGCCGAATCCGGCCTGGCCGGTTTTGAGGTCAACGAATGGAACGGCCTGTTCGCCCCGGCGGGCACGCCCCCGCCGGTGCTGCAGCGGCTGGAGGCCGAAACCCGCGCCATCGTGGCCAGCCCCGAGATGCAGAAACGCTTTGCCGAACTGGGTGTACAAGGCGTAGGCTCCAGCGCGCAGGCATTCTCCAGCTTTGTGCAGGCCGAAACCGCCAAATGGGCCGGTGTGATCCGCGCCAGCGGCATTCGCATGGATTGAGAAAGAGACAAGCACATGTTCAAGAAGAAAAATCTGCCCGCACTGGCGGTGCAAACGCTGGTGGCGGCGGCAGCGCTGGCGGCCAGCGCCAGTTTTGCCCAGGCCCCCGCCTACCCCGCCAAGCCGGTGCGGCTCATCGTGGGCTTTGCAGCCGGTGGCCCCACCGATGTGGTGGCACGCGCCTTTGCGGATTACGCCGGCCGCACCCTGGGCCAGCCTTTTGTCGTCGACAACAAGCCCGGCGCCAACACCATCCTGGCCGCGCAAGCGGTGGCCAGTGCACCGGCCGATGGCTATACCTTGCTGTTCGCTGCCACCAACCACACGATGATTCCGGGCCTCTACAGCGGCCGGGTCAAGTTTGATGCGCTCAAGTCCTTCCAGCCGCTGTGCACGGTCGCAACCAGCCCCACGGTACTGGTGGTGCAGCCAGGCCTGCCGGTCAAGAGCCTCGCCGACTACATGGCACGCGCCCGCAAGGAGCCCGGCCGCACCACGGCCGGTACCGCTGGCATGGGCAGCTCCGGCCACTTTGCGACCGAGATGTTTGCGCGCGCCAATGGCCTGCAGCTGAACCATGTGCCCTACAAGGGCGCGGCCCCGGTGGTGACCGATCTGATGGGCGGCCAGCTCGACAGCTCCTTTGCCACCCTGGGCTCGGTGCTGCCGCAGATCAAGAACGGCAAGCTGACCGCGCTGGCTGTTGCCTCGCCCAAGCGCTCGTCGCTGCTGCCCGATGTGCCCACCTTTGCCGAGGCCGGTGGCGGCAAGTACTCGGCCGATGCCTGGTATGGCGTGATGGCGCCCGCTGGCCTGCCCGCCGCGATTGCGCAGCAGCTGGAAAAAGCAGCGCGCGACTTTGCCAACAGCGCCGCCACCGTGGACAAGCTGCACAGCCTGGGCCTGGACGCCGACTCGACCTGCGGCCAGGCCTTTGGCAGCCAGGTCGCGCGCGAGGTGACGACCTATACCCAGATTGCGCGCGACCTGGACCTCAAAGCCGATTGATTCTGGCAACGCATCTGCTATCTATTGACACGAACCATTAGGAGACACCATGCCCCGCTTTATCCAACCCCTGATCGCCGCCTGCGCACTGGCCGCCAGCATCGCGCATGCCGCCTTCCCCGAGCGCCCCATCACCATCGTCGTGCCCTACGCCCCGGGCGGCGCGGCCGATGCGGTGGCCCGTGTGCTGGCCACCCGCATGGGCAGCAAGCTGGGCACCAGCGTGATCGTGGAGAACAAGGCCGGCGCCAGCGGCACCATTGGCGCAAGCTTTGTGGCCAAGGCCAAGGCCGATGGCTACACCATGCTCTACGACGCGACGCCCTACTCGATCAACCCGCACCTGTTTGCCAAGATGCCCTATGCAGCCAACGCGCTGCAGCCCCTGTCGCTGGTGCTGCTGGCGCCCAATGCACTGGTGGTCAAGGCAGAGTCGCCGCTGAAGAATGTGAACGACCTGATCGCCAAGGCCAAGGCCGAACCGGGCAAGATCAACTTTGCATCGGGCGGCAGCGGCACGGTGCAGCGCCTGGCGGCCGAGCTGTTCCGCCAGAAGCTGGGCCTGGACATGGTGCATGTGCCCTACAAGAGCGGTGGCCCGGCGATTGCCGATGTGATGGGCGGGCAGGTGGACTTTATGTTTGCCACCGTGGCTGCCTCCTACCCGCTGGTGAGCGGTGGCAAGCTGCGTGCGCTGGCCGTCTCTTCGCCCCAGCGCTCGGCACGCCTGCCGGAGGTGCCCACGGTGGCCGAGACCGTCATCCCCGGCTACGAAGCCTATGAATGGAATGGCGTGCTGTTGCCCGCAGGTACGCCAGACGCTATCTCCCAGCAACTGCACCAGGCGATCGCCGAGGTGCTCAAGGAGCCTGAAGTGCAGCAGCGCCTGTCGGACCTGGGCGCACAGCCCGTGGGCTCGACACCGGCAGAGTTCAGCGCCTTTCTGAAAAAGGAAGATGCCAAATGGGGCGAGGTGGTGAAAAAAGGCAATATCAAACTCGACTGATCCCTTCCCGCTGGCCGCCGCTGCTGCAGCGGCCAGCCCCGCCTTCATAAAACGCCTGCACCGCGATGACCTTGCCTGATCTCACGACCCCTGTCCCGCATTCGGTCGGCCTGAACCGGCCCACGCGCAGCTTGCCTGCGCTGGCCTGCGACAGCCATATGCATATCTTTGACACGCGCTTTGCGCCGTCGGCACACTGGCCGCGCACGCCACCCCATGCACCCGTGGCGGCCTACCGGCAACTGCAGCAGCGCTTGGGCACCTCACGCACGGTGGTAGTCACGCCATCCACCTATGGCACCGACAATGCCTGCACCTTGGATGCGCTTGACCAACTGGGCGACAATGCGCGCGGCGTGGCGGTGGTGGATGCGGCGGTGAGCGATGCCGAGCTGGCGCGCCTGGCGGCGCGGCGCGTGTGCGGGCTGCGGGTGAACTTTGTCTCGCCCCAGTCCTGGGGCACGACCACGCCCGAGATGCTGCAGACCCTGGCGCAGAAGCTGGCGCGCCACCCGGACTGCGCTGGCTGGCATATCCAGGTGTTTGCCGAGCCCGCGCAGATCATCGCACTCCAGCCAGTGCTGCAGCAGTTGCCGGTACCCTTGGTCATCGACCATCTGGGCCGCATGGACCCGGCCGAAGGCGCATCGGCCCAGGCCTATGGCGTGCTGCGCCGTTTGCTCGATGGCGGCCGTTGCTGGGTCAAGCTCTCGGGCGCCTATATGCGCTCCCAGGTACATGGCCCCAGCTATGCCGATACCGTGCCGCTAGGCCGCGCGCTTGTGCAGGCCGCACCCGAGCGTCTGGTATGGGGCTCCGATTGGCCGCACACCACCGAGCGGCCGGGCAGCGTCAACGATACGGACCTGGTCCATCTGCTGCAGGCCTGGTCGGTGAGCGATGCGGTAATGGACCGCATTCTGGTGGACAACCCCGCTAAGCTCTACGGATTCACACCTCTCTGAACCCTGGCAAGATCCTGCACACACCCCTCCCGTTTTTGATGCCAAGAAGGCTGCCCTATGTTTTTGCTGCAATCCCCTGAAGTCCGCACCCTGGATACCTTCAGCGCCATGCCCGAGTCCTTTCGCCGCCGCGAGCGCAGCGCCTGGGCTGATGCCAACAGGGGTGGCACGATTACCGATTCATTTCTGGAAGGCCCGGTGTTCGACGAGGCCGGCAACCTCTATGTCAGCGATATCCCCTGGGGCCGCATTTTTCGCATCGATGCGCAAGGCCAGTGGAGTCTGGTCGCAGAGTATGACGGCGAGCCCAATGGCCTGAAGTTTCTGGCCCCCGGCAAGCTCTTGATCACCGACTACAAGAACGGCTTGATGCAGCTGGATGTGGCCAGTGGCGTAGTGACGCCTTATCTGGAGCGCCGCAATAGCGAGAGCTTCAAGGGCGTGAACGACCTGATTTTTGATGCGGGCGGCAACCTGTACTTTACGGACCAGGGCCAGAGCGGCCTGCATGACCCGAGCGGGCGCCTCTACCGCCTGCGCCCCAATGGCCAGCTCGATCTGCTGCTCAGCAATGTGCCCAGCCCCAATGGCGTGGCGCTGTCACCCGATGGCCGCGTGCTTTATCTGGCGGTGACGCGGGGCAACTGCGTCTGGCGCGTGCCCTTGCTGCCCGATGGCAGCGTTGCCAAGGTGAGCCAGTTCTTCACCTCGTATGGGCCCAGCGGCCCCGATGGCCTGGCCGTTGATGCCCAGGGCCATGTGCTGGTGGCCAACCCGGGCCTGGGCTATATCTGGGTGCTGAACCACCTGGCCGAGCCGGTGCAGGTGCTATGCGGCATCAAGGGCAGCTCCACCACCAACCTGGCCTTTGGGGGTGCAGAGCGCAAACAGCTGTTTGTCACCGATTCGACCTATGGCCGCATCTTGACGGCGAACATGGTCACGCCGGGCATGCCAATTCACCAAGGCAAGACAAGCTAACGCAGCGTAAACGCAAAGCGCAGCGTGTCATTGGCCGCCTGCGCCGGCACGCTGGCATGCACCTCATTGGGGTAGCGCTGCAGCCGCACGCGCAGGCCCCAGCCGGAGAGCGCTTCCAGCCGCTCGGCCAGCATGCGGGCCGATTCCGGATCGCCATCGGCGTCGCGGTCGCCCACGACCACCATCAGGCGGCTGGTGGCGCCGACTTTGCCGGCCTGCACCTTGTCGCGGAACACGCGCTCCTCCTCCAGAATATGCTGGCCGTTCCACTCCATCGAGGGGCTGGCGGCCACAATCGACTCAAAGGCCTGCGGGCGCTCGTACAGCGTATAAAGCGCAAACAGCCCGCCAAAGGAATGGCCGAACAGCGACTGCCGCTCCAGGTTGACGGGGTAGCGCTGGGCGATCTCGCCGCGCAGCTTGCCGGTCAGAAAATCCAAAAACGGCGCGCGCGCACCGCTCTTGTACTTGGCAAAAGGACGCACCTCGGGCGACAGCGGCTCACGCAGTTGGGCCGTGTAATCAGCCATGCGGCGCACATCCCAGGGCTTGTCGCCCGGGTAGCCGACGCCCACGATGATGGCCTTGCCCACGGGCAGGTAGTCCTGCACCCAGCGCGCCTGCGCGAAGGATCCAAAGTAGGCATTGCCATCGAGCACATAGAGCACCGGGTAGCCGCCCTTGGGGGGCTCGCCCTTGTCGGGTGCCGAAACAAAGATGCGGTAGACCTCACCGTTGTCCGATGCCATGTCCCAGACCTGGGTGGCGGGCATCACATAGGGGCTGGCGGGGGTGGCTGCGGTGCTGGGCACGCCCGTAGCAGCTGCACCGGCTGCAGCGCCCTGCGGGGCGGTCTGGGCCCCCGCCTGCGGTGCCGTGGCCAGCAAGCCGGCCAGCAGCGCCGCGCAGGCGCTTGGGTAGAGGGTGGACAAGCGCATGGGGAGCTTAGAAATCATGGCGCAGGTTAGCACTGAACTTGCGCGGCTCGCCAAACGGCGCGTACTCGCGGCCATACAGGTGGCGGTAGCTGCGGTCGGTCAGGTTGCTGACGACCAGGTTCAGCTGGGTCTTGGGGGTGATACGGTACTTGGCGTTCAGGCCCACCAGCACCAGCGCGCCCTGCTCGATGGTCCAGGCATTGGCGCCCGAGCCGCCGTTTTTATAGGCCTTGCTGGTAGCAGCCACATTGCCACCCAGCGACCACTGCGTGCCCGGCAGCTGGTAGTTGGCGGCTAGGCGCATGCTGTGGCGCGGCTGCTCGGTGCGGAAGCGCTGGTCCTTTTGCGGGCCGGCCACATACTCGGCCGAGGTATAGGTATAGCCCGCTGCCAGGTTCAGCTCGCGGCTCACCTGGCCGTTCACGCCCAGGTCGATACCCTGGCTGACGACCTTGCCCGCTGCGGTGTAGCAGGCGCCGCCGCAGGCATTGCTGGGGTTGTTGGGCACGGAGGAATCAAGCACCGCCAGGTTGGACTGCGCCAGGCGGAACACGGCGGCCGAGACATTGAGGCGCTTGTTCAGCAGCTCGCCCTTGATACCCACTTCGTAGTTGGCGCCCACGACCGGGTCCAGCACATTGCCATCCTGGCTGCGGTTGGTCTGGGGATTGAAGATGTCCGAGTAGCTGGCATAGGCCGAGTACTGGGCGTTGATGTCATACACCAGCCCGGCATAGGGCGTGACCACGCCCTTCTCCTTGGGCGCCACGACACCGGTCAAGCTGTTCTTGCGCTCGTAATTGCTGATGCGGGTGCCGGTGATCAGCTTGAGCGCGTCGGTCAGGCTCCAGCGCGCGACGCCATAGACACCCATATTGCTGGTCTTGGTCTTGCTGGTCGATGCGCGCAGGCCATCAGGGATGGGGCCCAGGCCTTCGGGATCAAAGGTGTAGACATTGATTGGCGTGGTGGACGAGTAACCGGTGCCGGCATTCTCGTCGCGGTAGCTGGTGCCGTTGACGCCCAGGGTCAGCTCATGGCGGCGGCCCAGAAAATCAAACGGCCCCGTGGCATAGACATCGACCACATTGGCATGCATGACCGAGGTGTAGTTGCGCTGGCGGCTGCCGATGAAGAGGCCATCGCCGGTCACCGGGTTCAGGTTGCCCGAGAGGCTGCTGAAGTTCTCGATATCGTTGTTGGTCTTTTGCCAG
This sequence comes from Comamonas sp. MYb69, assembly GCF_037479315.1. Classification (NCBI taxonomy): domain Bacteria; kingdom Pseudomonadati; phylum Pseudomonadota; class Betaproteobacteria; order Burkholderiales; family Comamonadaceae; genus Comamonas; species Comamonas sp. MYb69. Next base: position 159,158 of record NZ_JBBGZG010000009.1, on the reverse strand, counting down.
GAGTAGTTGGCCTTCAGGCTCCAGGCGCCGGCCAGCTGCTGGGCCAGGCCCACGGTGTAGATGTTGTAGTCGCGCACCGAACGGTGGTCGGCATCGCCCCAGAAGGACGAGCGGGGCAGCCCGGCATCGCTGCCATCGGCCGCCAGCGGCACGCCAAAGTGGCCCCGGCTCGTGTCCTTTTGCAGCTGCACGCTGGCGCTCAAGGTGGTTGTGGGGCCCAGGTCGGCCTCGACAATGCCGTAGCCCGCATAGCGGTCACGGTAGACATAGTCGGTAAACGACTCGCTGTTATCAGACACGGCCACCAGGCGGCCCCGGATCACGCCCGAGTCGATCAGCGGGCCGGACACATCGCCGACCAGGCGCCGCTCTTTCCAGGAACCCAGCTGGACTTCGCCCTGCGCCTGGAAGGTGTCGGTCGGGCGCTTGAGCACCATATTGACCGTGCCGCCCGGGCTGCCAGCACCGGCCATCAGGCCAGCCGCGCCTTGCAGCACCTCGACCCGGTCGACAAAGGCGCTGTCGAACTTGGGCGAGCGGTTGCCGCTGTCGATGCCCGAAGGCGTGGCCATGCCATCGACCTGGGCCTGCATGCTAAAGCCCCGGCTGTAGTAGTTGGCGCCAATGCTGCCACCATCGACCGCAAACACGCCGCTCACTGCGCGCAGCGCATCATCGACCGAGGTCATGCCGGCGTCGTCCATCTGCTGGCGGGTGATGACCGTCAGGGTCTGCGGCGTTTCGCGCTGGCTCAGGTTCAGCTTGGAGCTGGTGCTCGAATGCGCCGCCGCATAGCTGCCACTGCCCTCGGTGGTGCCGCTGCGCTGGGCCGCGGCCGTCACGGTGACCGTGTTCAACGTCATGTCCGATGCCCCAGCCGCGCTGCCCGCTGCCGCAGGGTTGGCCGCCGGCAGCTTGCGCAGCACATAGGTCGCGCCCCCTTGCTTGACCACTTCAAAACCGCTGCCGCCCAGCAACTGGGCAAAGCCCTCCGCCTCGCCATAGCTGCCTTGCAGGCCACCGCTGCGCAGCCCCGCCAGGGTGGACTGCTCAAACACCAGCTGCACCCCCGCCGTGGCCGCGTACTGCGCCAGCACATCTGAGAGCGGGCCCGCGGCAATCGCATAGCTCTTGGCGCCGGCAGCCGGCTCGGCCGCCAGGGCCCAAGGTGCTGCCAGCGCCAGGCCTGCGGCACTGCCCCCAACCAAGGTGGCACGGATCGCGCCATGCAACAAAGCCAGCGCAAAGCGTTCGCGGTGCCGGCTGCGGCGGTGGGAAGAGAGAGTCATGGTTCGTCGTCCTGGTGATCTGGAAAGAAAAGAGCGGCACTGCATAGCGCCATTGCCCTGTACACCGAACGAGATCCAAAAAGTGATCACCTGAAGCGAAAAATAGTGGGAAAAATTTTCGCGGTGGCAAAAAACGGCTGCAGCGGGCTGCAAAACAAGCAGCGGTGGCTGCAAAACAAGCAGCGGCGGCCGCAAGACAAGCAGCGGTGGCTGCAGAACCTGCGGCTGTGGTGGCCAGCCATGCACACCCCAGCAACGCCCCTGTCGCTCTGGTGATGCCCCCAATACGCCCGTCAGCAAAGCGTAAGACCATGCAGATACATTTTGTAATATAAAGCAGCAAACGGTCTGTGCGTGGCGCTTCCAGCAGCACTGCGCCGCCGTCAGCCAGCCGCACAGAGACAGGCATCCATCAGCCAACCAGGACAGGGGGAGACCATGGCAAGACGCAAGAAAAGCAGCGGGTTCGAAGACATGCTGGATCTGCTGGCGCTGCTCCCCTGGTGGATTTGCGTGGCACTGGCGGGAGCGAGCTATGTCTTCCTGCACCGTTGGGCCGTGGTGCCCCCAACGGCAGAGCTGGCAGGCCGCCCCGCCGACATGATGGCAGCTGTCGTCCAGAAGGGGCTTATCTTTGGGCTGGCCTCCATCGGCCAATACCTGCTGCCCTTGATGTGCTTGATAGCCGCGGCCATGTCGGCCTGGCGCAGAAAGCAGCGCAAGGCCCTGGTCAGCACGGTGGCGCAGGCGCAAGATGTGGCCGCGCTGGGCGACATCAGCTGGCGCGAGTTTGAGCTGCTAGTGGGCGAGGCCTACCGCCTGCAGGGCTTTCGCATCATTGAGCTGGGCGGCAATGGGCCCGACGGCGGCGTAGACCTGGTGCTGCTCAAGGGCAGCGAAAAATTCCTCGTGCAATGCAAGCAGTGGAAGGCCCAGCGCGTGGGCGTTGCCACCGTGCGCGAACTCTATGGCGTGATGGCCGCCAGGGGCGCGACGGGCGGCTTTGTGGTCACTTCCGGCCGCTTCAGCAGCGACGCCCAGGAATTTGCACGGGGTCGCAATATCAGCCTGGTCGATGGCCACCAGCTGTTTGCAATGGTGCAGCGTGCGCGGCAATCGCTGGTGAATGGCCCCAAGGCTACGCAAGCCAGCGGCACCTCGGCTGCAGCAACCGCGCGCACCAACGTTGCGACGGCCTCGGCTGCCGCCCCCGTTGCAGCCAACCCTGCCCCTGCCCAACCCAGCTGCCCACGCTGCAGCGCCGCAATGGAACTGCGCACCGCGCGCCAGGGGGCCCATGCCGGCAAGTCCTTTTGGGGCTGCTCGACCTTCCCGGGTTGCCGTGGCACGCTTGCGGCAGCGTGATGGATGGCTGAAGGTCTGCCGATGCGCTTGTTCTCCACCCCTCGCCATGCCAGCCATTGCCCATCCACGCGCTCGCTGCTGCTGCTGGCCCTGGTCTGCTGCGCCGCACCGGCCTTTGCGCAAAAGCCGGTCTACCGCTGCGAAACGGCCGGCCGCGTGAGCTACTCGGATGCGCCCTGTGTGGGCGCTACGGAAATCGATGCCACGCCCACCCAGGGCATGGACAAGATGACAGGCAAGAGCCGCAAGGGCCAGGACGTGCAGCGCGCCGAACGCAACGCTGCCTTCGCAGAAGCCATCCAGCCCCTGACAGGGATGAACGCCGATGAATACCGGGTCCACCAGCGCCGCTTCAAACTCAGCCCCGCCGACAAGCTGGAATGCGCGCGTTTGGACAACCGCCTGCCCGGGCTCAAAAAGTCTGTGCAAGCAGCTGCAGCCAACGACCTGGCCCAGGCCGAGGTCGATCTGTACAAGGCGCGCAAGCGCTTCAATGATTTGAACTGCTAGCCGCTAACTTGTCTTTTTAAACGGCAAAGCAGAGGCCAGCGCTTGCCAAATGCCAGCGCAGGCTTGTGTCAATCCAGGGGGAACATTCCCCAAGCCCATTCCATGGCCATGGCGATCCTTGACTTGGAGCTGCCCACCAAAGCGATTGTTGGGTTCGTTACTCAGATAGCCGGTCATCAGCACGCCATCGCGAGTCCACAGGCATCGCACCGACGGAAACTCGGCGTCGATACGGTTGCACACGACCTGTCCGTCTTCGCTGGTCAGGTAGTCACCATCCAAGGTCGTCAGTGTCACGAGCTTGAATACCGGGAGGCTTTGACCGTAGAAGCCCATCCACCACTGGCCCAGCAGGCCTTGCAAGCTGGCAGCATCCGGCTCCAGCGACATACGCACAATGCGCTTGGGCTCCTCACCGGGGATGGAGGCAATGCCCACCAAACGGTTGTCATCGTAGCCTTGTCGTACCGCATTCTCAGAAAAGCGAATCGACAGATCGCCTGCGGAATCCACCAAATGTCCGCTCGCTGGCGGTCCACCCAAAGCGCGGCCACCAGCGTATCGGTTGAGCGGAAAACTGGCATTGATGCCTTGGTACAGACCGCTTCCCATATGGAAGGTCGGTGCACCATCTGGCCGGTAATTGAATACCTGGGCCAGCACCATGCCGTTTTGCACATCGATGGCAAAACCCCGCCCCGGTTTACCGAGCAGTTCCTCCTCTACCACCCAGGTTCCACTGCTGGGGCTGGTCACCGGGTGGCAGTTGCGCGGATAGCCAACATATGCGTCGATAAAGGAGCCACAGCCAGTGATGGACACCTCTCCGCCACCAGCCACCGTGATGCCCTGAAGCGGCAGTTGTTGACTGACACCATTGCTCAGAATATCAACCGTGCCGTAGACATCGATACCCGCAATATGCAGACGCAGCGACTGTATATTTGCCTGCTCCGTGGGGATGCCACCATCGATGGGTTTGCAGGTATAAACATCCCGGCCATCCAGCCGCTCGCAATCCATTCGCTGCCGCAAATCACCGGGTATGTCGCGCAAGGTCATCAGCATTCCACGACCCGGGGTGGCAGAAGCACTCAGAGACATATTTGCAAAAAACGCCACCTGGCGATCGGCATCTACCGCCGAAACAATGAATCTGCGGGACCGTCTTTGGATCCAATAGCGGTCTTCAAATTCAGCACTTTGCATATGAAAGCGCTGTATGGCGACCTCCTCCTCGCCAGGAAACTGCACCGTGCCTTGCAGGCCATTGGCAAAGCTGACGGTGACATTGCCGGGCGATCCATCCTCCACGGCATCCCTTGCGGCACTGCCAAAACTGCGCCCACCGCTGTAGCGGTTCAGCGGGGCAGTGATGGTATTGCCGTCCATCTGGCCAGTGGCCATATAGAAAGTGGCATCGCCATTTTTCTCATAGCCAAATACCTGCATGAAAAAGGTATTGCCCTGCACATCAATGGCAAGGCCGCGCCCTGGTTTGCCATCGAGCTCTTCGCTGATGATCCAGGTGCCCGCTTGCGGCGTGAAATCGCGCGCAGCCCAGCTGGAGACATGTGAAAAAGCAAGGCCTGCTGCAAGCACGGCCGTGCGTAAGGCTTGGATACGGATGGGAAGGCGCACTCTCTCTCCTATTTGATTATCAAATCAGTATAGATGAGCAGTTTATAAATTCCCCAAAGAAAGTGACAGCCCTCGCAACGGCACCGGCTATATATCACTCCGAATCAACGCCCCATTTTTAGGCCTAGCCTGCATTAATCCCGCTAGTAAGCTTGCTGAATACCTACGCACCATCACCTATGCAGCGCTGTGAAACATCCTCTGCATAACCCTGGTTCAGTGGAATGGACGCGGATCCTGAAGACCGCCCGCCTGCGCTCCGAACTGCTAGCCGCCGGGGCTTACTTGCTGAGCGACCGGCAAAACTGGGCAATGGCCTCGCCCGCCTGCCGCAAGGCCGCATCATCGAGCGCATAGGCCACACGGATATAGGGCCCCATGCCAAAAGCACTGCCATGCACGGTCGCCACGCCGGCCTCATCCAGCAGCGCGTTGACAACATCTTCATCGCTGCGCAGCAGCGTGCCCACCCGGGTGGTTTTGCCAATCAGTTCCTCGCAGGATGCAAAGGCATAGAAGGCGCCCTGTGGGACATCGCACTGCAGGCCCGGCGCCTGGTTCAGCATCTCCACCACCAAGTCCCTGCGCCTTTGGAACACCGCCCGCGCGCTGACCACAAAGTCCTGCGGCCCCGTCAATGCGGCCAACGCGGCATGCTGGGAAATGCTGCAAGCGCCAGAGGTCTGCTGGCCTTGCAGCTTTTCCATGGCCTCGATCAGCCAGGCCGGGCCTGTGCAAAAGCCGATGCGCCAACCCGTCATCGCATAGGCCTTGGATACACCGTTCATCGTCAGCACCCGATCGCGCAAACGGGGCTCCACCTGGGCGATGGTGTGAAAGGCGATGCCGTCAAACACCAGGTGCTCGTAGATATCGTCGGCCAGCACCAGCACTTGCGGGTGGTCCAGCAGCACCTCTGCCAAAGCCTGCAGTTCAGCACGGCTGTAGACCGCACCGGTGGGGTTGGAGGGCGAGTTCAGGATCAGGCAGCGGGTGCGACTGGTGATGGCGGCCGCGAGCGCATCGGGGCTGAGCTTGAAACCGGTCTGCGCCGTGCATGGCACGGCTACCGCTTTGCCGCCACAGAGCTGCACGATCTCGGGGTAGCTGACCCAGTAGGGTGCGGGCACGATGACCTCGTCGCCCTCGTTCAAGCTGGCAGCCAGCGCATTGAAGATCACCTGCTTGCCACCGCTGCATACCAAGGTGTTGCGCCGCCAGTCCACGGCCAGCCCGTTTTCTTGCTTGAACTTGGCAGCCACCGCTTCGCGCAGATCGCGCAGGCCAGCCACCTGCGTGTAGCGGGTGTGGCCGGCGCGGATGGCGGCGATGCCGGCCTCGCAAACATGGGCCGGCGTGTCGAAGTCGGGTTCACCGGCGCACAGGGATATGACCTGCGCACCGGCGGCCCGGCGCGTTGCCACGCGGTCCATGACCCGGTAGGTGGCCGATGGTTTTACCTGGGCCAGGAAGCGATTCAAACCATGGGCAGGCGCATTCATTGCTGCGTCCTCCAGCTGGTGAGGCCCATCAGCTCCAAGGTCGATTGGCCGTTTTGCAACGCCTGCATCATCCGGGCTTCCTTGTCGGCACGCAGCTGCCCCTGGGCCAGGCTGCGCTCGGCCTGTGCAGCCGGTATCACCAGCACACCATCGTCATCGGCCACGACCAGGTCGCCAGCGGCCACCGGCGTGCCGGTAAAGCTGATGGGCTGCCCCACCGACGGCGCACTGGCCTTGATGGTGCCGCGCATCGAGATGCCGCGCGAAAACACCGCAAAGCGCCGTGCGGTAAGGGCCGCAATATCGCGCACGCCCCCATCAATGACCAGGCCGGCAATACCGGCGGCCTCTGCAGCCACGGTCAATACCTCCCCCCAATATCCAGCGACAAAGCCACCGGTGGAGATCACCAGGATGCTGCCACGCGGCGCCCGCTCCATCGCAATATGGATGGACAGGTTGTCGCCGGGTGAGCATTCCAGCGGATACGCAGGCCCGGCGACTGATGCGCCCGCCCATACCGGACGGATGGCCGCATCGACGGCACTGGTGGCCAGGCCAGAGGCCTCGAACAAGGTGGAGGTTCCCAGCTTGCAGGCCTGGGCAAGCTGCTCGGCTCCGTAAAACGTTGTCATGCTCAGTCCTTGGTTTGCAGTTGGTGGTAGCCCAGCGCAGCACGCGCCTCGCCCAAGGAGGTACCTTGTGCGATCTGCTCGCGGATGCGCGATTCGCTCTCCTCGATCTTGCGGGCCGTTGCTGCCACATCGCGGGCGCGGTGGCGCGGCACAATGACCACGCCATTGGCATCGGCCACCACGATGTCGCGCGATGCGACTCGCACCGTACCGACGGCCACCGTGGTGTTCAGCGACTCGACCTGGACCCGGTCCTTGCCGGTGCGCATAAAGCGGCCCACGCTGAAAATCGGGTAGTTATCGCCCAGCGCCTTGCCCACATCGCGGCACACGCCATCGATCACCGTTGCCGCAATACCGCGCAGGCCGGCGTACTGGGTCATGATGTCGCCCCAGACCGTGCAATCGCTGCGGCCATCGTTGTCGATCACCACCACATCGCCTGGAGCGACGTCATCGATGAAATCACCCACCGTGCCGGGCGGGTTGCTGGCCGGCACGTATTTGACGGTAAAGGCCGGACCGACCACCGTTTTGCTGTAGTTCGCCAGGGGCATGATGCCCAGGGCCTGGCCGTGCAGGCCCAGCTTGTCCATGGCATCGGACACGCCGGGCGTATCCAGTCCTTCAAACAGGGCAACCAGTGCCTGGTCTTCCTGGCTCATTTTTTGGGGATGGGTCATGGTGTGTATCGCTCGATAAAGAAAAGGGCCATCGCCCGGTGATCACTGCGGCTGCGCGGCAATCGCTTCAAACTGCCGGTCATGCATGACCTCGGCCACGGAGCGCCCCGCGCGCACGGCGGCCACCATGCCGTCCTGGCGATGGGCAATGCGCTCGCCCAGGTCCAGCACTTCGTCGATACGGCCCGCTGGTATGAAGACCGTGCCGCAGCGATCGGCAATCACATAGTCGTCCTGCTGCACGGTGACGCCAGCCATCTGCACGGGCTGGGCCGCATGCAACTGCACCACGCGGTTGCGGGCGCTGACCATGGTCAGTCCACGGCCATAAACGGGATAGCCAATGTCTGCACTGCCATCGATATCGCGGCTCAGACCATCGATGACGGTGCCGCGCACCTGCCTGGCAACTGCGGCATTGGCCAGGATGTCGCCCCAGCAGGAGATGCCCTCCACCCCGCCGGCAACCACGAGCACGCGGTCATCCGAGACCACGGCATCGATGACGGGAGAGATCAGGTGCACGGCAGGCTTGGCATCGCCCTTACGGCCCAGCTGTATGGTGCTGGCAAGCCCAACCAGCTTGGGGCAGTTCCACAGCGGCAGCAGGCCGACCGTGGCCCCGGGCAGGCCAAGAAAATCGAGCGCGTCGGAGACCGTATTGGTGTCCAGCGCCCTGAGGCGTTCAAGGTGGAGATTTGAGTGGGTCATCGCGTGCATTCCAGGGAAGTGCTGGCATCATCCGGTCCGCGATCTGATATGTGAAATACTTATCAAATATCTCTCTGATACGAATATCAGAATAGAAATATCACTCGAAGGAGAGCACCATGAGCCACATCGACTTTCGCCTGATTCGCCAGCTGTGGATGTTCCTGGCCGTGGCCGAGGAGCAGAACTTTGGGCGGGCTGCTGCACGCCTGTCCATGTCGCAGCCGCCGTTAACCGAGCAGATCAAGGTGCTCGAGCACTCGCTCAAGTTGCAGCTGTTCGAGCGCTCCAGGCGTGGCACCAAGCTCAGCCCTGCGGGCGCGGCCATCCTGCCAGCAGTGCGGCAGTTCGCACTGCAGGTGGAGCAGCTCGAGCGCGTGGTGCGCGAGGTTGCAGCCGGGCAATCCGGCGTGCTGCATGTCGGCGCCATCACCTCCGCCATGCTGGACACGGTACCGCCATTGCAGGACTACATGCGCAGCCAGCACCCCCATGTGACGGTCTTTGTGCGCGAGATCGACAGCGCCGATGCCATACCCGCGCTGCAAGCCGGCGATCTGGACCTGGCTTTCGTACGCTTGGAGGGCGATGTGGGCCAGGGCATTGCCACCTTGCCGATGATGGAGGACCGGCTGGCCGTCGCCTTGCGCAAGGACCACCCCCTTGCGGGCCAATCCCAGGTCCGCCTCAAGTCGCTGAGCCACGAGCCCATGGTGATGTCGTCGCGCCAGGTCAGCCCGGTGTATTTCGACATGCTGGTGGGGGTGTGCCGCGCCCAGGGCTTTGCACCGCGCGTGATGCATGAGGTGCGCTCGGTGTCTTCACAGATCGCCTATGTGAGCTGCGGCCAGGGCGTGGCCCTGGTGCCTGCTTCCATGCGGCGCCTGGCGCCCGAGAATGTGGTCGTCCGCCCGCTGCGCGAGAAAACCATGGTGGTCACCGCTGCGGCCGCCTGGAATGCGGAGCGCCACCATCCCTTGCTGGACGAGGCAGTCGCCTGGCTGCATGCGCAACGCCTATCCAGGAAGACCCACGCAGCCTCGGCCGGCTAGCTTGTCAGCACTGCACCTGGCTGCGCTGTGGGCGGTTAAAGATTCAACGCCAACTCCGGCCCCTCCGCCCAGGACACACAGGTACACATCGCATGGCCGCGCAATGCAGGCGCGATGCTGTCGCGGTGGATGGGGGTGCCGCTGACCACCTCCGTCAGGCAGGCGCCGCAAACACCGCGCCGGCACTCATAGCCCGTCCAGGCGCCTGCGGCCAGCAAGGCATCGAGCAGCGATTGGCCGGGCGCCACATCGATGCGCTGGCCCGACTGCACCAGCGTGACCCGCAATGGACCGTCGCTGGCGTCGGCAGCCGCGCCAAAGCTCTCGCTGTGGATGCGCTCAGGCGCCCAGCCCAGCTGTGCGGCAGCGGCGCGCACGGCGGCCACCAAACCGGTAGGACCGCAGACATAGACCTGGCTGCCGGGTACTTGCGCGGCCAGCAAGCCGGGCAGGTCCAGGCTGCTGCGGCGGATATGGGTCTGGCCAGGCAGGCCGGGTGCCAGCGGATACTGCCGGGTCGTATCGTGCACGATCTGGTGCAAGGCAAAGCTTTGCCCTGCTTGCTGCAGATGCTCGGCCATGCTCAGCAACGGCGTGATGCCGATGCCGCCGCCGATCAGGAGCGCATGCGGTGCATCGCGCTGCAGTGCGAATTCATGGGCCAGCTCCAGCACGCTCAGCCTGTCCCCCACGGCCAGCTGGTCGTGGATGAAATGCGATCCGCCCTGGCTCTGCGCTGCGCGCAGCACGGCAATGCTGTAGTGGTCCAGTGCCGGGCCGGTGTGCAGCAAGGAGTAGCGCCGCACGCGGCCGTCCAGGTCCAGGGCGATGTGGGCGCCGGGTTCTGCACCGGGCAGCAGCTGGCCTTCGGGGTGGCGCAGCACCAGGCGCACAATGTCGGCGGCGATGGCTTGCTTGTCAGCAACCACCAGGTCCAGGCTTGTCAGGGGTTCCATAACAGTCTCAAGGGTTGTAGGGCGAGGCTTCCAGCAGGCGCCAGCGCTGGGGCAGGTTCAGCGGCGTGCTGCGCCAGCTGTCCACCTGGAACTCAATCCAGCGCCCGGTTCCTCCTGTCTGGTCAATGTCGGCATCGACCCCAAAATGGGCGCGCGCATGGCCGGTCAGCTGCAACTGGCGCGCGCCTTCAAAATCCGGAAAGACCAGGCCACAGCGCGACTCCAGCTCCAGGTTGCCCAAGGTGTTGAACATGCTGTTGCCGTTGAAATCGGGGATGCGCAGCACCTGGCCTTGCTGCTGCACAAAGCCAGGCCGGCCACCCCGGTGCGATACATCGGCGTCCTCGCTAGGGCCCAGGCTGGCGATGAACAAGGTGTCGGCGCCCGCAATCCAGGCGGATGTGGCCTCGTCCAACAGGGTGCCCGAGCTGGCATCCGTGCCTGTGCTGTTGTCGGCTGCGGCTTCTGCCTCCAGCGGCAGCAGTTCGCGCTTTTGGATATAGCGGGGGCAGACCGGGAAGGCCTGGCCTACTGCCACCTCCAGCGTCTGCGCCGATGCCTGGGCTGTTACCTGGCTGACATGGCCATTGATGCGCAGGCGCCTGCGGGTCTGCAGCTCGATCAGCAGCACGGCGATGGATTGCGCGGGCTGCAGATCGGCGATGGGGGCCATGCGGGCCAGCACGCCCTGCGGGTCGCGGCTGGCCACCTGCAGGCTGCGCAGGTCATCGCTGGCCTGCACAAAGCCGGGCTCGCCACTCAGCAGGCAAGCCCACATGGCGCCTGCCGCATCGGCCGCACCCAGCACGCACCAGCGCTGCTGGCCGACAAAGTTGCGCGCTGCCGCCGGAATGCCGAGGCTGATGCTGCGGCTGTTGATGAGCGCGGTGCCGCGCTCGCCCGCGCGCTCCTGCACCAGGCGTTCGCCAGCGTGAAAGATGTGGTCGCCCATAGTGGCTCCTTGGTGGCTGCAGGGTCTCAACAGCTGTCAGCCAGGCGGCTTAAAAGGTCACCAAGGTGTGGCCGGCATCCAGGTGGCGCGACAGATCCAGCACGCCCGTGGTGCCAGGGATGGTCTTGTCGCGCACCAGCTCGATACCGGTAGGTGCCAGGCCTGCGCCCGCACCAAACACATCGGCGCAGCCGCCGCAGGCAACGATGTGGTCCAGCACCGCTTCATACAGTGCATGGCCGGGGTGTTCTGGCTTGGCCAGTTCGGCAGGCCAGCGCACGCCCGTGCCTTGGAACACCAGGTCAAAGTCCCGGTTCTTTTCCTTGAGCTCATAGGCCAGGAACAGCGCGTTCACGACACGGCCCAGCGCTTCTTGCGTGCCGGATTGGGGATCGGAAAAAACAACGATGACGGTTTTCATAAATAGTCCTTTCGAGGACGGCGTGTGACAAAACTGGAGTTGCCGTCTCGGAAGCAAATTTATCTATTTACTCAAACGTGATAAATGCCAGAGAATTGATTTGATTCTTCCACTTTTTGCAGCAATTACCCACCCCATGGACCGCCTCCACGCCATTGATGTCTTTCTGGCGATTGCCGATTTGGGCAGCCTGACCCGCGCGGCCGAAGCGCTGGAGCTGTCCCTGCCCAGCGTGGTGCGCACACTGGCTGCGCTGGAGAAACACCTGGGCGTGCGCCTGTTCAACCGCAACACCCGGCGCTTGGCCATCACCGATGAGGGCCGGGCCTACCGCGAGCATGCGCTGGCCATCCGTGCTGCAGTTGCCGATTCAGAACAGGCCATGAGCCGGGCCCAGGCCGAGCCCTCGGGCAGCATCAGCCTGACGGCCTCCGTCAAATTTGGCGAGCTGCATGTGGCCCCGCTGGTGGCCAGCTACCTGCAGCGCTACCCGCAGGTAGAGGTGCAGCTCTTGTTGCTGGACCGCGTGGTCAACCTGGTGGAAGAAGGGCTGGACTTGGCCGTGCGCATTGCGCCGCTGCCCGATTCCAGCCTGGTGGCGCGCCATGTTGTGGACATCCACCAGGTGATCGCCGCCAGCCCTGCCCTGGTCGCCGCCTGCGGTATGCCCCAGCAGCCGCAAGACCTGGCCGCCCTGCCCTGCATCGAGTTTGGCGGAGTGGGCGATGCCAACCTCTGGGAGTTTGTCAGCAAGGGCCGGCCCGAGCGCGTCAAGGTAAAGGGCCGCATGCGCTGCAATACCGTCGGCGGCAATATCGCCGGCTGCATGGCCGGCCAAGGCTTTGGCCGCTTTTTGCACTACCAGGTGATGGATGCGATTGCGCGCGGCGAGCTGGTACGCATCCTGCCAGGCCACACACCCGCGCCCCGCCCGCTGTCCCTGGTCTACCCGAGCAAGCACCATGGCACGGCGCGGGTATCAACCCTGGTCGAGCATCTGGCTGAGCAGCTGCGTGCGCGGCTGGGGGAGTTTGCGCCTTCTGCACAAAAGCGCTGAAAGGCTGGGCTGCAGCAGCGCCGCTAGTTGGCCGTTGCGGTACCGGCCAGCTCGCCTTTGAAGCGCCCGGCCAAATGCTCGATAAATGCCCGTACCACCGGCGGCAAGCCGCGCCTGGTGGTGAACACGATATGCACAATGCCGGTCTCCGTGCGCCATTGCGGAAACACATGGACGAGGCTGCCGCGCTCGAGCTCCTTGCTGCAAAAGTGCTCGGGCAACAGCGCAATGCCCAGGCCAGCCAAGGCCGCTGAGCGCAGCGCGCCAAAATCGGCGCAGGTCATGCGGGGCGTGTGCGTGATGGCGCTGGGCTGGCCATCGCCATCCCAGAACTCCCAGCTGATGGTGCCGGTCTGCTCGGTGCTGGCCAAGGTGGGCAGCTCGCCCAGCAGCTGCAGATCGCCCTTTTTGCACTGCTTGGCCAGGCTGGGCGCAGCCACCAGAATGCGGCTTGAATGGCCCAGCGTGCGCATCACCAGGGCGGCATCGGTCGTCAAGCTGGTGCGCACACGGATGGCCACATCAATGCGCTCGTCGATCAGGTTGACGGGCCGGTCTGCGGCCACCATCTGCAGCTGCGCCTTGGGGTAGGTCTGCAAAAAATCGGTCAAGGTGGGCGAGAGGATTTCCATCAGCCCCAAGGGGCAGCTGCAGCGCACGACGCCATGGGGCTCGCCCAGCGCATCGGACACCACGGCATCGGCCTGCTGCACATCGAGCACGATGGTGCGGCAGCGCTCGTAAAAAGCCTGGCCGACCTCAGTCACCCGAAAGCGCCGTGTGGAGCGCTCGATCAAGCGCACACCCAGCCGCGCCTCCAGCGCCGCAATGCGCCGGCTCAAGGTGGACTTGGGCATGCCCAGCACACGGCCCGCTGCGGCAAAGCCGCTGTGCAGCACCACCTCGGCAAACAGCGCGTAGTCGTTGATATCTCGCATGGGCCTTATCCCGGTTTTGTCTCAATATTGGAACAATGATATCCACTTTACCCGTCTACCGAAAACTTTGTTCCACCTGCATCATTACATCACTGCAACGAACGGTTCGGCGCACACCTCAAGGAGTAGGAAAAATGGAACGCAAGTTTGACAACAAGGTCGTCGTGGTCACCGGTGGCACCAGCGGTATTGGCCTGGCCACCGCCAAGAAATTTGCCAGCGAAGGCGCCTATGTATTTGTCACCGGCCGCCGCCAGCAAGAGCTGGACAAGGCGGTCAAGGCGATTGGCCCACGCGCCACCGGTGTACGGGCCGACATGTCCCAACTGGCCGACATTGACCGCCTCTACGACGCCGTGCAACAAAGCCATGCGCAAATCGATGTGCTCTACGCCAATGCCGGCGGCGGCTCGATGCTGCCCCTGGGCGCCATCACCGAGGAGCATTTCGACGCCACCTTTGGCACGAATGTGAAGGGCCTCGTGTTTACCGTGCAAAAAGCCTTGCCGCTGCTGCGCGATGGCGCCTCCGTCGTGCTGACCGGCTCGGTCGTCGGCTCCACAGGTACCGCCGCCTTCAGCATCTACAGCGCCTCCAAGGCCGCCGTGCGCAATCTCGCCCGCAGCTGGACCCTGGATCTGAAGGAGCGCGGCATCCGCGTCAATGTCGTCAGCCCCGGCCCCATCCGCACCCCTGGCCTGGTCGAGCTGGCCGGCAACGATGCCGCGCAGCAACAAGGCCTGCTGGACTATATGGCCAGCCAGGTGCCGATCGGCCGCGTCGGCGAAGTCGATGAAATCGCGGATGCGGTGCTGTTCCTGTCATCACCGCAGGCCAAGTTCATCGCCGGCACCGAGCTGTTTGTCGATGGGGGCATGGCGCAGGTTTGAGGCATGGGGTGCAGGTATAAAGCAGTGGGTTGCAAGCGCAGCGAGCTGCCCATCTCCCGCAAGGACTGCATGCTGCGCCCAGCCGCAAAAAAGGCCCGCATGCGCGGGCCTCGTCCTGGCAGCGAAAAGGCTTAGGCGGCTGAGCGGCCAGTGCGCTTTTTGCGCATAAAGGCAAAGAAGCCCACACCAGCGAGCAGGCCCGAGGTCAGGACCAGGTTCCATTCGGACAGCGTGGGCACGGGCACCGATACCGTGGGAGCGACCGGTGTGGTCACTGCACCATCGTCGGCACAGACCTGGACCCAGCCCGGCCAGCCCCCGCTCATCGCCACGGTGATGCTGTTGACGGTGGCCGGGGGATTGTTGGTCAGCGTCAAAGTACCGGACGAGAAGGGGGATGCCGTTCCGGTGTATCCGGTGTCCTTGATCACCAACGGGTTGGTTGCGCTACTGCCCGCCAGCGGCTCGCCAATGTCTGCAGCAACGGATTGGTACAGATCACCGTTGAGGCGCACACGCAGCGACGAACCCAGGGTCCGGATTCCGTGGGCCTTGATGCTTACCGTACTGGTCTGCAACGGTTTGTCAAAGGTGTAGGTGCACGACTGTGCGCCGCCTGTGAGTTGGGCTGTACCTGGCTCAAAAGGCCCTTGAGTAATCGTGTTGTCTTGGCAGGTTCCGCTCACGGTAGCGGTGACGGCGCCATAGGTGGTAGCGCCACCGCTGCCACTGACAAAACACTGTTGAGCGGCATGGGCTGCGTGGAGCGTGCCGAGGCTGAGAAGTACTGCAGAAGCCAAACGAAAAGTGGGGAACATACTGATACATGCAGTTGCACTAGGAATCAATATGTTAACAGCGGACCCAGCACAGTTATGGCAAAAATTGACCTATATCAATTCATTTTTTTCAATAAAAACAATAACAATCAACCTTTTGTACGAGATAGACACCTTCTTGAACGACGCATGCAAAGTAGATTTTTTAACCAAATTGTCAATTATCCAAACCTGGTTGATACACAAAAAAAGCCAGCTCGGTTGGCGGAGCTGGCTGAAGGCCGGTAGGCGAGGGAGCGCTTGGTCCACCGGCGAGGAGACAGGCAAGCGGGCCAGGGCCGCGCTTGCGTATGGATCAAAGGTCAGGGCATCAGAAGGCGGCGGGGCGCCATTTGAGCAGGCGTTTTTCCAGGCGGGTCAGCAAGAAGTCGGCGCCCAGGGCCACCACGGCCAGCACGATCATCGCGGCGAACACGCCACTGGCGTTGAATGCGCCCTGCGCGGTGGAGATCAACAGGCCGATACCTTCCTTGGCGCCGAGGAACTCGCCCACCACGGCGCCGACCAGTGCAAAACCAAAGCTCACATGCAGGCTGGCCAGAATCCAGGACATAGCCGATGGAATCACCACCGACAGGGTGACCTGGCGCGGCGATGCACCCAGGATCTGGGCATTGGCGATCATGTACTTGTCGGCTTCACGCACGCCCTGGAAGGCGTTGGCAAACACCACAAAGAAGACCATCACGACGGCCAGCGCCACCTTGGAGGCCATGCCCAGGCCCAGCGCAATCACGAACACCGAGCCCAGCACCACGCGGGGGATGGAGTTGGCGATCTGGATGTAGATGGAGAACACATCGGACAGCAGCTTGTTGCGGCCCAGCACAATGCCGCAGATGACGCCAGCGATGGAGCCGATCAGAAAGCCGATCACCGTTTCTTCCAACGTGACCAGCACCTGCTGCCACAGCGGGCCTTGTGATGTGCCGTCGCGCATCCACTCCACAATCTGGTTCCAGATCATCGAGGGCATCGAGTAGAAGAAGGGGTCGATCCACTGCATGCGGGCCGAGACTTCCCAGCCGCCGAGGACCAGCACCAGCACCAAGAGGCGCAGCCCGATGATGACGGCCTTGCGGCGCTTGATGGCGGCCTGCGCGGCAATGGATTCCTGCGCGAGCGCGGCGTCGCTCACGGCAGCGGGGGTGTGGTCTGCCGCAGCCGACACGGGTGCCGGGCTGCGCGCGGCGTTGGGGTTCAGGGTGAGTTCAGACATGGTGTGTTCCTTGCCTTGTGTTTACTGGATATGGACTTCTTCGCGCAGGTCATCCCAGATGCGCTTGGACAGGTCGATGAACTGCGGGTCGTAGCGCACCTCGCTCATCACGCGGGGGCGTGGCAGGTCGATCTCGTAGACGCGCTTCAAGGTGGCGGGGCGGGCCGTCAGCACAAACACGCGGTCGGCCAGCGCAATGGCTTCCTCCAGGTCATGGGTCACAAACACCACCGAGCCGCCGGACGCCGACCACAGGCGCAGCAGCTCATCCTGCATCAGGGTGCGGGTCTGCATGTCCAGCGCCGAGAAGGGCTCGTCCATCAGCAGGATTTCTGGCTGGTTGATAAAGGTCTGCGCTAGCGCCACGCGCTTGCGCATGCCGCCCGAGAGCTGGTGCGGGTAGTGGTTGCCAAAGTTGGCCAGGCCCACGCGGTGGATCCACTCATCGGCCAGCTTGAGCGCCTGCTCGCGCGGCGTGCCGCGAAAGATGGGGCCGGCTGCCACGTTGTCGCGCACCGATTTCCAGGGGAAGACGGCATCGGCCTGGAACACAAAGCCGATGCGCGGATCGATCTGCTCGACCTTCTTGCCCATCACCCGCACCTCACCCACTGTCGGCTGCAGCAGGCTGGTGATCAGGTTCAGCGTCGTGGATTTGCCGCTGCCAGTGGGCCCGACGATGGCGATGAATTCGCCCCTGGCCACCGACATCGAAAAATTGCGCAGCGCCAATGTGGCTGTGCCATCTGGCGCAATAAAGCGCAGCGACACCTTGTCGAATTCAATGGCCGCATCGGCCTGGGTTGCAGAGGCAGCGGCATTTTTGGGCTGCACGGTGCTGGACGGCTGCTGGCTGGCAACCGCCTGGGTGGCATAGGACATGGTGGTCTCCCCTGTGGGTGTGGATTGCGGGCAAGCGGCAGCACGGCCTGGCCGCGCTGCTGGCCGGATTGCGCCGCCTTTTTACTTGGCGCTCAGGTAGGCGTTGGAATAGGTCTTGGCCAGGTCAATGTGCGCGCTCTTCACATTGGGCTTGTAGGCCGACAGCACCTTGAGCACCGTCTCTGGGCCGCCTTCGGGCATCTTGCCGTCCTTGGTGTACATGGGCAGCGAGGCCTTCAGCGCCGCCACATACAGCTCCTTGTCATTGCCGTAGTAGTCCTTGGGCATCTTCTCGGCAATCTCTTCGGCGCTGTGGCTGCTGATGTACTGCATGGTCTTGCCAAAGGCGCGCGCGAGCTTGGCCGCCTGGTCCTTGTGGCTGGCGGCCCATTCGTTGCGCACATACAGGCTGGCGGCGGGGTAGAGGCCACCCAATGCCGCCTGGGTGCCCTCTTCGCTGCGCATGTCGACGAGCACCTTGGCGTCCCCGGTCTTGAGCATTTGCGACACGGTCGGCTCGGTGGTCATGCCCGCCTGGATGCGGTCCTGCTTCATGCCGGCGATAAAGGAGTTGCCAGCGCCCACGGGCAGCAGCGAGTAGTCCTTGCTGGCCACGCCTTCCTTGTCGACCAGGTAGCGGGTGAGGAACTCGGTGGACGAGCCCAGGCCGGTGACGCCCAGGGTCTTGCCCTTGGCATCGGCCATCGATTTGAAGCCGCCCGCAGCCGCCTTGGTGGACACCAGCTCGACCTCACCGGGCACCTTGCAGAACACCGCAATGGCCTGGATCTCCTTGCCCTTGGCCTGCAGGTCGATGGTGTGGTCATAGAAACCCACCACGCCTTGCACGGCACCGGCGATCAGCTGGTTTTCCGCATCCACGCCGGCAGGCTGCGACTGCAGTTCCACCTTCAGGCCCTCTTCCTTGAAGTAGCCCAGCGACTCGGCCAGCTTGGCGGGCAGGTAGATGATCTTGTTGATGCCGCCCACCATGATGGTGACGGTGTCGTCTGCCGCCTGGGCAGCCGTGCTGGCCATGCAGCAGACAGCAGCGGCGGCGATGGCAGCCAGGGCATGGCGGCGGGTAGCGTGGAATGGGGTCATGCAGTGTCTCCTTGGAAGTTGTGGTCCTGGCATCTGCAGTGGTGGCTCCCCGAGCTGGGCGACCGCATAATGCACCGGATAGGAACAGAGTCTAGAAACTGCACCCTTTCAGTGCGCTTTCGCTGCACTGCAGCATTTTTAGTGGTTATCCCTGATCTATTTGCGGGCGCCCGGCGCACCCCCTCCTCCGATGAAGATCCTTCTGGTCGAAGACAACCTGGAACTGGCCCAGTCCCTGGCCGAGCTGCTGCGCCAGCATGCTTTTGTGGTGGACCATGTGGACCGTGGCGATGCAGCCGACCAGCTGCTGAGCCAATCGCACTACGACCTGCTGCTGCTGGACCTGAACCTGCCCCAGCTGAGCGGCAAGGCCTTGCTGCGCCGCCTGCGTGAGCGGGGGGACAGCCTGCCGGTGATTGTGCTCACGGCCAGCGATTCGCTCGACCAAAAGGTGCTGTGCCTGGAGATTGGCGCCGATGACTACCTGGTCAAACCGGTGGAAGTGCGCGAGTTGCTGGCGCGCATGCAGGCCATTGCGCGGCGCCAGATGCCCGGGCGCGAGAACCAGGTGCGCTGCGGCAACCTGCAGCTGGACTTGCGCACGCGCCTGTTCAGCGTGGCGGACGAAGAGCTGGCCCTGCCCCCGCGCGAGCGCAGCGTGCTCGAAGCGCTGATGCTGCAAAACGGCAGCGCGCTGCCCAAGCAGCGGTTGATGGATGTGATCTACGGCATGGACGAAGAGGCCAGTGCCGACGCGGTGGACCTGTATGTGCACCGCCTGCGCAAGAAGCTGCAGGCCAGCGACACCACGATCATGACCTTGCGCGGCGTGGGCTACCTGCTCAAGCAAAAACTGGCCGGCGGGGACTGAATGCTGCACAGCCTGCGCGCACGCCTGGCCCTGTGGCTGCTGCTGCCGCTGGCGGTGCTGGTGGGCCTGTGCGGCTGGTTTGCCCATGAGCATGCCGAGGATGCGGCCGACTATGTGCAGGACCATGACCTGCTGTCCTCGGCCAAGATCCTGGCTGACCGCCTGATCTGGGAAGACGGCGATGTGCGCGCCAGCGTGCCGCCGTCGGCGCTCAGCCTGTTCATGTCGCCCGCGCGCGACCATGTCTACCTGAGCGTGATGGATGCGCAGGGCCAGCTGCTGGCGGGCCAGCAGAATTTTCCGCAACCGCCACAACTGAAGCTGAGCGGCAGCGACAACGCCCAGTGGTATGACGCCGTCTGGCAAGGCCAGCCGATTCGCGCCGTCATCACGCGCCGGGCCATGTATGACGTGGCGGGCGCGCGCGAGATCACCATCCTGGTTGGCAAAACCACGCACAGCCGCGACAACATGGTGCAGACCTTGTGGTGGCCGACGATGGAATACCTGCTCTGGGCGCTGGCCGTGGCCGTGCTGGTAAGCGCCACCGCCTTGACCTTGGAGCTGCGCGCGCTGCTGCGCATGGCGCGCCAGCTGGCCGAGCGCCCGGCCCGGGATCTGGATTTTCACCTCGACTCGCGCCAGATCCACCAGGAGCTGCGGCCGCTGACCGATACCGTCAACCAGTTTGCCCGCACCATCCGCGCCCAGGTCGCGCGCCAGCGCCAGTTCATCTCGGATGCCGCGCACCAGCTGCGCACGCCGCTGGCCATCCAGGCCCATACCTTGGAGCAGGCGCTGGGCCAGACCCCTGCCGAGTTGGCCGCCCTGTCGGTCGCGCAGCGCCTGGCTGTGCTGCAGCGGCTGCAGCGCAGCAACCAGCAGTTGCTCAATGTGGCCAACCAGCTGCTGACCCTGGCGCAGGCCGAGGCCGGCGGCGCCGCACATGCCGCCCAAACGCCGCAGTGGCTGGACCTGCGCGCGCTCTGCCTGCAGTGCCTGGAAGCCTTGGCGCCGGCGGCCGACCTCAAGCAGATCGACCTGGGCTGGGAAGAACGCGCAGCGCCAGCTGCAGCACCCGCCGATGGCGCAATGCCCTCAGCCGATGCGCATGCGTTTTCGCTCTACACCAGCAGCCGGCTGCTGCCCGAGCTGATTGCCAATCTGGTGGACAACGCGATCCGCTACACGCCGCCGCAAGGCCAGGTCACCCTGGGCCTGGAGGCCAGCGCCGGCAGCCTGCTGTTGTGGGTGCAGGACAATGGCCCGGGCATACCGGCGCAAAGCCGCGATCGGGTGCTGGAGCGCTTTTACCGCCTGGCCAATGACACGCCCGGCACCGGCCTGGGGCTGGCGATTGTGCAGGAGGTAGCACGTGCCACCGGCGCCAGCCTGCAACTGGCCGATGCCCAGCAGCGCTACACGCCACCCTTTGGCCCGGGCCTGCGCATCAGCGTGCGTTTTGTGCGCGTGGCCGGCCCCGGCTAGGCTTTGTTGGCGGTAGCAGCGGCTGTGAGCGCACGCGGCTGGCGCGCCAGTTCGATAAAGGCGCGCACATAGTCGATGGCCGTCTCCAATTCGCGCGCCCCCAGAAAGATCTGCTTGGCAATGCCGCGTGGGCCCAGCCGCACCGGCACCACATCCATCTTGGCGGCGTACTCCTCCACCAGCCAGCGCGGCAGCGCCGCCACACCCCGGCCGCTGGCGACCATCTGCACCATGATGTCGGTGGTCTCGATGGCCTTGTGGCGCCGGGGCGTGATGCCGGCGGGCAGCAGGAACTGGTTGTAGATGTCGAGCCGTTCGATATCGACCGGGTAGCTGATCAGCACCTCCTGCGCGAGCTGCTGGGGCTTCACATAGGCGGCAGAGGCCAGCGCATGGCCCCGGGGCACGACCAGCACCTGCTCGTAGTCAAACACCGGCTCAAACTGCAGCCCGGGTTTGAACAACGGGTCGGGCGTGACCAGCAGGTCGATCTCATAGCCAAACAACGCGCCGATACCGCCGAACTGGAATTTCTGCTTCACGTCCACCTCCACATCGGGCCAGGCGGCCAGGTAGGGCGAGACGACCTTGAGCAGCCACTGGTAGCAGGGGTGGCATTCCATGCCAATGCGCAGCGCGCCGCGCTCGCCCTGGGCAAACTGGCCCAGGCGCTCTTCGGCCAGGTCCAGCTGCGGCAGCACGCGGTTGGCCACCGCCAGCAGGTACTGGCCGGCCTGCGTCAGCCGCAGGCTACGGCCTTCGCGCAGCCATACCTCCGTGCCCAGCTGCTGCTCGAGCTTTTTCATGCTGTGGCTCAAGGCCGATTGGGTGAGGTGGAGCACGCCGGCAGCGGCGGTGAGCGAGCCCTGCTTTTCGACTTGCTGCACGATGCTGAGGTGGATACGTTCCAACATTCAGATGAACCACATTCATGGGTTTATGAGATAAAACCATTTTACTTCATGAATAACCCGCTCTAACATCCGGCCCATCGGTCTGAGTGACGTCTTGTGCGCTTCAGATCCCCCGCATTCAACGATCGGACCCCCATGAGCAGCGACATCCGCTTCACCCTCCAGCGCCTGCGTTTTGACGAGCACTACCAGCCCTCCGACAGCACGCGTATCACCACCAACTTTGCCAACCTGGCCCGGGGCCAGAGCCGGCAGCAGAACCTGCGCAACACCTTGCGGATGATCGACAACCGCTTCAACGAGCTGGCCCATTGGGACAACCCGAGCGCCGACCGCTATGCAGTGGAGCTGGACATCGTCACGGTGGAAATGCAACTGGGCGCGCAGCGCAACCAGGAGGCCTTTCCGCTGATCGAGATGCTCCAGACCCATATCTTCGACAAGCAGACGGGCCAACGCACGGCCGGCATTGTGGGCAACAACTTCTCATCCTATGTGCGCGACTACGACTTCAGCGTGCTGCTGCCGGCGCACAACCTGGACCGGGCCGGCTTCAGCACCCCGGCGCATTTTGGCGATCTGCATGGCAAGCTGTTCAAGGCCTTTACGGCCTCCAGCACCTACCGGGACAACTTCAGCAAGCCGCCGGTGATCTGCATCAGCGCATCGACCAGCAAGGTCTACCAGCGCAGCGGCAACCAGCACCCGGTGCTGGGCATCGAGTACCAGCAAAACGAGCTGTCGTCGACCGACCAGTACTTTGCCAAGATGGGGATGCAGGTGCGCTTTTTCATGCCCGCCAACAGCGTTGCGCCGCTGGCCTTTTACTTTGATGGCGACCTGCTGGGCGACTACAGCAGCCTGGAGCTGATTGCCACCATCAGCACGATGGAGACCTTCCAGAAGATCTACCGCCCGGAGATCTACAACGCCAATGCCGCCGCCGGTGCGCGCTACCAGCCAAGCCTGAAGCACGAGGATTACTCGCTGACGCAGATCGTCTATGACCGCGAAGAGCGCAGCCAGCTGGCCATCCAACAAGGCCGGTTTGCCGAAGAGCACTTCATCAAGCCCTACCAGGGTGTGCTGCAGGCCTGGGCGGCCCAGGCCAGCGTTTAAGAACCTGTTCCAAAGCCTTGGCGCTGCGGCGCCATGCTGCCGATGTCACCTAGGCAACCCCCTTGCGCAGCGGCGTGCGCACAATGCCTTGCACGCCAACCTGCCCCTCATTTTTGAAAAGGAAATCTTTGATGTTTGAAACCTCCATTGCCGGCAGTCTGCCCAAACCCGCCTGGCTGGCCGAAACCAACAAGCTCTGGCCCCAGTGGATGGCAGAAGGCGATGCACTGCGCCAGGCCAAGGCGGATGCCACCTTGCTGTGGATCAAGGCCCAGGAGGACGCCGGCCTGGACATCGTGGGCGACGGCGAACAGGCGCGCCAGCACTTTGTGCACGGCTTTCTGGAGCAGGTCGAAGGCATCGACTTCGACAACAAGGTGAAGATGGGCATCCGCGACAACCGCTACGACGCGATGGTGCCGCAGGTGGTGTCCGCCCTGCGCCTCAAGGGCCGCGTGCATGCGTTTGAAGCGCAGCTGGCGCGTGCCCACACCCAAAAAAAGCTCAAGTTCACCCTGCCCGGCCCGATGACCATTGTGGACACCGTGGCGGACCGCTTCTATGGCGACAAGGTAAAGATGGCCATGGCCTTTGCGGAGCTGCTGAACCAGGAAGCGCTGGCCCTGCAGGCCGATGGCGTGGACATCATCCAGTTTGATGAGCCGGCCTTCAACGTCTACATGAAGGACGCGGCCGACTGGGGCGTGCAGGCGCTCGAGCGCGCAGCGCAGGGCCTCAGCTGCACAACGGCGGTGCACATCTGCTACGGCTACGGCATCAAGGCCAATACCGACTGGAAGAGCACCTTGGGCGACGAATGGCGCCAGTACGAGACGGTGTTCCCGGCGCTCGCGCGCAGCAGCATCGACCAGGTGAGCCTGGAGTGCATCCACTCCCATGTGCCGCCCGACCTGATGAAGCTGCTGGCGGGCAAGGATGTCATGGTCGGTGTGATCGATGTGGCAAGCGACACCATCGAGACGCCCGAGGAAGTGGCCGACACCATTGCTCGCGCACTGGAGTTTGTGCCCGCGGACCGCCTCTTCCCCTGCACCAACTGCGGCCTGGCACCGATGTCGCGCGATGTGGCCTGGGGCAAGCTCAAGGCACTGGCAGCGGGCACCCAGCTGGCCAAGGAGCGGCTGGCTGCTGCCTGATACGCCAGCATGACCCGGTCAACCTAACCTGGTCTCCCCGACCAGGTCAGCTACTGCACAAACCCGCTCACCCGCCCCCAGGCCTGGTGCATCTCGGCCACCAGCAGGGTCATCTGCGCGGCGACCGTCGTGCGCGCCTTGATGCCGAACACGCTCTGCCCGGCGGCCTCGTAGATCAGCTGGGCATGGTTATGTTCGTGGATGGAGGCGAACACATCACCGGTCAACGCCTGCTGCTGGGGCATGCCGAGCGGCACGGGCGCATCGGCCTCGTCCCAGGCGTCGATCCAGGCACTGCGCACCACGCGGCAGGGCTTGCCGCTGTGGGCGCGCGAGATAACGGTGTCCTCGCTGCTGCTGGCGATCAGCCGGTCCAGCAACGCAGCGGGAGTGTGGTTCTCTTGCGCGGCCATCCACAAGGTGCCCAGCCAGGCGCCCTGCGCACCGCTGCAGATGCTGCCCAGCACCTGCGCACCGGTGGCGATGCCGCCAGCGGCCAGCACCGGCGTGTTCTGTGCCACTTCCACAATCTGCGGCAGCAGCGACATCGTGCCCACCGTGCCGGTATGGCCGCCCGCGTCATAGCCCTGGGCGACGAGCACATCCACGCCCATGTCCAGCGCCTTGCGCGCATGGCGCACGGAGCCAATCAGCGAGAACGTGAGCTTGCCTCTGCGCTTGGCCTCGGCAATCAGCTCGGCACGCAGGCCGATGGCCGTTGCCACCGCGCAAGCCTGAGAGTTCAGCACCGCATCGATCTGCGCCTGGAACAGGGCTTCGGAGCGCGCATGGGCGGTGAAAAAGCTGGGCTGGCTGGGCGGCTGGATTGCAAAGCGCTCGCGCAGCCCGGCGACAAAGGCCACATGCGCGGGTGGCAGCGCCGCCTGCAGGCTTTGCGGATCGGCCTGCTCAGGCACATGGGCGGGCAGCATCAGGTCAATGCCATAGGGCAGCCCCGCCAGGCGCTGCTCCACATCGCGCACGATCGCCGGAATATCCTGCGGCGCATCGCGTGCCAGCCCCAGCACGGGAAAGCCGCCGGCCTGGGCAATGGCGACCACGACATCGGGCTCGTGCGAGAAGCCAAAGATGGGATGCGGGATGCCCAGGCGCTGGCAAAGAGGTGTTTGAAACTGCGGCATGTTCAGTTGGGCTCAATGCCGGCCTGCTTGATGACCTGGCCCCACTTCTCGCTCTCCTGCGCGATGAAGCTATCGAACTGCTCAGCGTTCTGCGGTGCCAGCTCCATGCCCAGCGATTCGAGCTTGGTCCTGACATCGGGCTGCGCGAGGATCTGCGCAATATCGGCCGACAGCTTGTGCAGCACGGGCGCCGGTGTCTTGGCCGGGGCCACAAAGCCAAACCAGGTGCCCACGTTGTAGTGGGGCTGCTGCGCCGCCTCGGCCACGGTCGGCAGATCGGGCGATGCGCTGGAGCGCTTGGCGGTGGTGACGGCCAGCGCGCGCAGCTTGCCACTTTTGACATGGGGGATCGCGAGCGCCGAGGTCAGCGGCATCATGTTGACCCTGCCGGAGAGCAGGTCGTTCAAGGCCTCGGACTGGCCTTTGTAGGGCACATGCGCGAGCGAGATTTTGGCCTCTTGCGCCAGCAGCTCGCCCGACAGGTGGTTGGAGGTGCCCAGGCCGGCAGTGGCATAGGTCAAAGGCGGATCGCTCTTCTTGGCCAGCGCGACGAACTCGGCCATGGTCTTGGCCGGCAGGCTGGGGTGCACGACGATGATATTGGGCACATAGCCAAAGCCGGCGATGGCCTTGAAGTCGCGCACGGGGATCCAGCTGATGCTCTTTTGCAGCGCGGGCGCCACCGCATGGCTGGGGCTGACCGCCAGCAGGGTGTAGCCATCAGGCGCGGATTTGGCGACATAGTCGGTGCCGATGGATCCGCCCGCACCCGTCTTGTTCTCCACGATGAAGGGCTTGCCGTACTGGTTAGAGAGTTTGTCGCTGATGATGCGCGCGACCGAATCGACCACCCCGCCCGCCGAGAACGGCACGATGACCTTGACCGGTTTCGTTGGATAGCCTTCCGCCTGGGGCTGCGCCTGCGCAAGCGCAGTGACGGCCAGACTGCACGCCAGCAAGGCGCGCGCCGCAGGGGCGAGGGATGGGATGGTCTGCATGGCTTTGTCTCCTGAGAAGGGTGGATTCGGCTTTTGTAGGTCTGCTCTTGTTCTAGTCTCGGCGCGGTGATGGTTGGCGGTTACGAAGTCAGCGCTGCCATCGTGCGTTTGGCGATATTGCTGATGTGGACCTGGCTCGTGCCTTCATAGAGCCGGAACAGGCGCACATCGCGGTAGAAGCGTTCGGCCACATTGCCGGCCACATAGCCGCTGCCGCCAAAGATCTGCACGGCCCGGTCGGCCACACGGCCGCAGGTCTCGGAGGCAAAGAGCTTGCACATAGAGGCCTCCATGGTCACGTCCTGGCCATCGTCGCGCTTGCGCGCGGTCTCCAGCACGAGTGCGCGGGCGGCGTGCACCTCGGTGTTGCTTTCGGCAATCAGCTGCTGCACCAGCTGGAACTCGCCAATCGGCTGGCCAAACTGCTGGCGGCGCTGCGCTTGCAGGGCCATCTCCTGCACCAGGCGGATGGCGGGGCCCACGCAAAGACCCGCCAGGTTGATGCGCTGCTTGTTGAGCGCGCGCATCGCTGTGCGAAAGCCCTTGCCCTCCAGGCCGCCGACGATGGCGCTTTCATGCACGCGCACCTGGTCCAGCACCACCTCGCCGACGGGCGAGCCATGCTGGCCCATCTTGCGCATGGCCGGTGGTGTGGACAGCCCGGGCGTGCCGCGCTCGATCAGAAAGGCGCTGATGCCGTTGGCGCCCTTGCTGCCGGGTTCGGACCGGGCAAACACGGTGAACAGGTTGGCAATCGGCGCATTGGTGATAAAGCACTTGCGCCCGCTGATCACAAAATGCGCGCCGTCGCGCACGGCCGTGGTCCGCAGCGCGGTGGCATCCGAGCCGGCCTCGGGCTCGGTCAGCGCAAAGCAGCCCGTCACTTCGCCGCTGGCCAGCAGCGGCAGGTACTGGCGCTTCTGCGCCTCGGTGCCATCGACCACCAGCGACTCCGATGCAATACCGGTATTGCCGCCAAAGCGCGCGCGGAACGTGGTCGCTACCTGCGAGACCTCGATATTGACCAGCGCCAGCTCCTCGGTCGTCAGGCCCGCGCCGCCATAGGCCTCGGGGATGCTGTGGCCAAACAGGCCCAGCTCGCGCATGCGCTGCACCACCGGCTCAGGGATCAGGTCCTGCTCATCGACCTGCACCTCGATCGGCTGGCATTCGTTGCGCAGAAAGCTGCGCAGCTCGGTCAGCATGGCTTCAAACGTCTGGGGGTCTCGGATCATCACGCTTCTTTCTTGGGGGTGGTGGCCTGGCGCTGGCTGCAGGGCTTGGGGCGTTAGCGCCCTAGCGCATGCCCAGCGCCAGTTCCAGTTGAAAAACGGCATCTTTCAGCAGCGGTGCCACCTCGCGGCTAAGCAGGTTCCTGGACGCCCGGTGGGTGGACAAGGTGCAGTTCAGCGCGACGGGCAAGCCGCCCAGGTGGGTGCGCACCGGCACGGCAATCGCATGGATCTCCTTGCGCCAGTCGCCCTTGGAGTGGCAGTAACCCTCTTCTTGGAAGCGCACTACATCGGCCTGCCAGTGGGGCAGTTGGGCCTCGTACTCGGTACGGTCCTTGACCCGGAGGTAATTGATGATGGCGCGCTGCTCGGCCGCCGGACAGGCCAGGATCAGCGCCCGGCCGATGGCGCTGGACAGCAGCGGGCGGGTGGAGCCGATATCGGGCAAGTGCTGGTTGGTGGAATCGGCCCGCACCGAGTCGATATAGACCACCTGGTCGCGGTCGCGTACGCCCATGTTGACGGTGCAGCCGGTGCTGCGGGCGAGTGACTCCATCAGCGGCTTGGCCGCCTGGCGCACGGCCATGCTGGCCAGCAGCGGGTGGCCCAGCGACAGCACGCCCGGGCCCAGCCGGTACTTTTGCAGCTGGCCGTCGCGGCTCAGATAGCCCAGCAAGGTGAGCGTGTAGGTCAGCCTTGAAACGGTGGGCTTGGGCAGGCCGGTGCGGTCGGCAATCTCGCGGTTGCCCAGCACCGGGCTGGCCGGCGTAAACGCCCTCAGCACCTCCAGACCGCGCGCCAGGTTCATCGAGAACTGGCGGTCTTGCGTGAGGTCATGGGGGCTGACAAGCCCAGGCAGAGGGATGGTGTGCACGGCAGGTTTGGCGGTGGTTCGTGTGGTCATGATTGGGCGGCAGCCTTTCCAGGTCAATCGTTTGAGCCGAGTGTTTCGCTAAGCGAAACATGCTATTGCAGCTGCCCATCCGCTGTGGGACAAAGCGGCTATTGCGCTTACTGCACGAAGAGTTTTCATGACCCACCACAAGACCAAGACCAACCCAGGCTCGCTGGCCGGCGTACGCATCCTGGACATGGCCACGGTGCTGGCTGCACCCAGTGGCGCGACCATGTGCGCCGACCATGGCGCCGATGTTGTCAAGCTGGAGCTGCCCGATGGCAACGATGCGCTGCGCCACATGCAGCCCATCAAGGATGGATCGCCGCTGTGGTGGAAGGTGGCGAACCGGGGCAAGCGCGGCATCACCCTGGATGTGCGCAAGCCGCAGGGGCGCGCGCTGCTGCTGGCCATGCTGGCGCAGTTCGATGTGCTGGTGGAGAACTTTCGCACCGGCAGCCTGGACCGCTGGGGCCTGGACATTGGCACCCTGCACCGCGCCAACCCGCGCCTTATCGTGGTGCGGCTGACCGGCTTTGGCCAGACGGGCCCCTACAGCGCCCGCGCCGGCTTTGCGCGGGTGTTTGAGGCGATGAGCGGTTTCACCAACCTGACCGCCCCCGTCGGCGGCGCGCCGATGCACAGCAACTACCCGATCGGCGACTCGGTCGCCGGCATCTTTTGCGCGTTCTCGATCGCTGCAGAAATGGCCCGCCTGCGTGCCGACCCCGAGGCGCTGGGCGTGGAGGTGGACCTGTCTGCTACCGAGGCGCTGTTCCGCATTCTGGACCCGCTGCCCGTCGAGCATGAACAGCTGGGCCTGGCCCGGCGCGGCGAAGGCAATCTGGCCACCTACACGGCGCCGTCCAATATGTACCGCAGCGCCGATGGCGTGTTCTTCTCGATGGTGGCGTCATCGCAGGCCGTCTGGCTGCGGCTGTGCAAGGCGATGGACAAGCCCCAGCTGGCAGACGACCCGCGCTTTGGCAGCCTGCCCCAGCGCGTGGCCCATGTGCATGCACTTGATGCCATCGTCAGCGGCTGGTTTGCCGAGCATGGCTTTGCGCTGATCAGCCAGAAGCTGGAGGCCTGCGAGATTCCGTTCAGCAAGGTCTATGACATCGCCGATATCGAGGCGGACCCGCATTTTCAGGCGCGCGAGGCCATCATCCGCTTGCCCGATGCCGACCATGGCAGCCTGCCTGCGCCCTGCATTGTTCCGCGCATCATCGGCCGCGACATGCCGGTGCCCCGCACCGGCCCGGCACTGGGCGAGCACAACGCCGAGGTCTATGCCGCCTTCGGCATCTCGGCCGATGAACTGGCACAGCTGCGCGCGCAAGGCGTGGTCTGACCGTATACCTCAATAGAGTCGCTAACACGGCCCAGCAAACCGAAGGTTTGCGATTGAGACTAGGCGTCGCCGACTAGGCGTCGAACCGCAGGCAGTACAGTAGTACGACAAGGTTCGGCAACGACGTATCAAGGGTTGTGTTAGCGACTCTTCAGGAGAACTGCATGAACCGCTACCAGGCCATGGTCACGCGCAGCGCGGACAAAGCCATCCACTCACAGATAGAGACCCTGCAGCGCAGCGAGCTCGCGCCCGGCGAAGTGCTGGTCCAGTCCCACTATGCGGGCGTCAACTACAAGGACTGTTTGTCGCTGCACGGGGCGGCCAGGATCATCACGCAGTTCCCCCGCGTGGCGGGGATCGAGGTGGTGGGCAAGGTACTTGAATCGCACAGCGACCAGTTCCGGCCCGGGGACATGGTGCTCAGCCATGGTTTCCAGCGCGGCATTGATGTCGATGGTGGCTTTGCCGAACTGGTGCAGGCGCCCGCCGAGCACCTGCAAGCCCTGCCCGCAGGCCTGAGCGCCGAGCAGGTCGCCATCCTCGGTGTGCCCGGCTTTACTGCCGCAATGGCGCTGGAGCGCTTTGAAGAACTGGGCCTTCAGCCCGACAGCGGCCTGGTCGCCATCTCCGGCGCCGGCGGCGCCGTGGGCCGGCTGGCCCTCCATATGCTGCACCGGGCCGGCTACCGCAGCGCGGCGCTGACCCGCAACCCCAGCAACGAAGCGGCACTGCGCGCCCTCGGCGCCAGCGAGGTGATCGACATCAGCCAGGTGGTGGATTCCAAGCGCCCCATCGAAAAGCCGCAGTTCGCTGCCGGCATCGACAACGTGGGCGGCGCGGTGCTGTCATGGATGCTGCGGTCTCTGGCCGATGGCGGCCTGCTGGCCAGCGTGGGCAATGCCTCGGGCAACAGCTTTGATGGCAGCGTACTGCCCTTTATCATGCGCCGCGCCCAGATGTTCGGCATCGTCGCCAACGCCCCCTGGCCGCAACGGCGCAGGCTGTGGGACAGACTGGCGGGCGACTGGAAGCCGGACTTTGCCGCGCTGCAGCCCGATGTGCGCTTTATCGGGCTGGATGAGCTGCTGGGGCATGCGGCGCGGCAGTTGGAGGGGGCAACAAGTGGGCGCACGGTAGTGCGGTTTGGGGCTGCGGACGCATAAGCCCATACTGGGCCTCCGTAGAATGGCCGATTTCAATGAGTGCTTGGATCTGCGATGAAGGTGGTAGCGCGAAAGGTATTTCCGGACATTCAACTTCCAGCTGGCGAAACCGATGTTTTTGACATCCGTCGCCAGGCCGCATCGCTGGAAATCATCGTGAAAAGTCTGCTGGACGACACCGTCACGCTGCACATTTCGTTCCCACATTACGAAGCGCTGCTGGAGGCCGATGAAGGCAACCACAGCGCCTACTGGTGCAGCGGGCAATTCAAAGACAGCATCGTCTATGAAATTGCAGCGGGCGGCCTGCTCTCGCGAGAGCAGGCCATGCCAGGTTTGCTGACATCGGCTGCGGCATTTTCCGATGTTCGCGAATGGTTCATCGCCACCAGCGGAAGCTGCGTGTCGGTGGTTTCGACGGCGCAGCCTTCATGTCTCCTGAAGTCGCTGGGCACTAGTTAAGTGGTACATCTCCCAGACCGGTCAGATTGCCATGGCGGTCACGCACACGAACAGCGGCCGACGACACGAAAAACGGATCGGAGATCAGCCCAAAAGGCATGAGGTTGGAGGAATTCTTCCATTCGCACTGCACATAGGATATCCCTTGGGCCGGCTGGCATCGCACCGAGCCTTCAGCATTGGTGGCGCTATCGCCGTCCATGCGGTCCAGAATCACTGGCATCGGGATCCAGGGCATATACCATTCGCCGAACAACTTTTCCTCGGCAGTCTGCATGGCATCCAATGTAAAGCGTTGCATGGGCTTGGGCGCTTCTCCCGGAAATTGCAGCATCGCCTGCGTCAGACTCGTTGCGCCGACCGCTGTCAGCTGCACCGCCACCTCACCCGCCTCTTCCAGCAGTTGCCCGCTGGCGGGCGCACCGCCTAGGCTGCGGCCACCGGCATAGCGGTTCAATACAAAGCTTGCGCTGCTGGTGGTGCTGCGCTCAAATTCAGACGCGTAGCGGCCAAAGCCCATGTAAAAACTGGGCTGGCCATCAGCTCGGTAGCCAAATACCTGCATCAGCATCGTGTCGCCTTGCACATCCAGGCTGATGCCGCGTCCGGGCTTACCTGTCCGCTCGTCCTGTACCAGCCAGGTGCCATTGCTGGGCAGATAAGTGGGGGTACGCCGGTAGCTGCCTTCATAGGTACTGTAGGAATCCCATCCTTCGCTGTAGCAACCGGTGATGACCACCGGTACGCAGCGCTCCAGATAGGTTCGGATATTGCTGCCTTGCAAACGCAAAGGGGTCGTGGTATCAGCCTGCAAGGTCAGGGTTCCGGTCACTTGCGGCCCTAGGGATCGGAACTCTGCCGCTTGAACAACGGGAGCCAGCTCAGCATTCGCTGCCACACAACGGATGCTTTGGGACTGCGCGGGGCGCTCGCAGTCCAGCGTGTTGCGCACATCGCCTTTGCTCAGGGTCAAGCGCAGCAGGTCCACACCTGATTGGAGTTCCGCCCGCCAGTCGCTCACCACCTGCCCCTGCGCGTTCAGCCCCAGCCATAGCGCCTCTTGGGTGGTCTCACGCCCAGCCTGTGCTTGGTAGTACGGGGCATCGCGGCCAACAAACACATAACGCTCAATCGCCTCGGCGGGCTCTCCGGGCAACTGTATCGTTCCCTGCAAGCCATTGCGAAAGCTGAGCGTCACATCGCCCATGCTTTTGTCCTCTTGGGCATCGCGGGGCTCGCTGCCAAAACTGCGGCCGCCTTGGTAGCGCATCAATGGGGCTATGACGGTGTTGCCCTCCATCTGGCCCGAGGCAGCGTAGAAAGTGGCATCGCCATTTTTCTCGTAGCCAAATACCTGCATGAAGAAGGTATTGCCCTGCACATCGATGGCAAAACCTCGGCCCGGTCTACCGTCTACTTCATCGCTGATCACCCAAGTGCCGGCCTGGGGGGTGAAGTCTCTGGCGGCCCAACTGCTCACGCAGGTCAGGGCCAACAATGGCGCCATCAGCGTCAGGCCCAAGGCTTGCAATGATCCAAATCTCCTCACATCATCTCCCTGTGTATGCATCCGGACATGGATGCCGTTTTGATAAAGCAAAGCTCCCTCGCTCTGCAGCGCATCCGGTGGCCTGCGCGCTTACTCAATCCATGGGTACATTGCCAAGTCCGGTGAGATTGCCATGGCGATCACGTAAGCGAATTGAAAAGTTGCTCACGACAAACTCGTCGTACAGTTCCATGACATAAGCGGTATCCGTCGAACCATTTTTTTGGCATTCACCTCGCGATACCTGCGCGTTAAATTTGCATCTCACCGAGCCATCTTCAGTGGTGGCGAAATCGCCATCCAAACGATTGAGAGTGATAGTCACTGGTACTCCCTCTCGGAACGAGCCCGGGATATACCATTCGCCGAACAGTTTGTCCTCTATCGTTTGCCAAGGTTGCAAGGAAATACGGCGCATAGGCTTGGCGGGCTCTCCTGGAAACTGCACCACTGCCTCTGCCAGACCGACGCCCTTCGCGCCAGAAATGCGGACCTCCACCTCGCCATCGTCCCGCAGCCATTGCCCACTAGCAGCTGCACCACCCACGCTGCGCCCACCCCGGTACTGGTGCAGGCTAAAACGGGCACCACTGGTTCCCGGCGCCTGGGGATCAGCCGCATAATCGCCAACTCCCATCGAGAAGCTGGGCTGGCCGTTGGGCTGGTAGCCAAAAACCTGCATCAGCATTTTTCCGCCCTGCACATCCAGACTCACGCCTCGCCCAGGCTTGCCCGTCAATTCATCCTCCATCACCCATGTGCCATTGCTGGGCAGATAGGCCGGCCGGTGCGAATAGCCAAATGTCCCTGGCAGATACGACTCCAGTCCGTTCGAACAGCAACCGGTGATGACCGCCCCGCGGTACGGAAAATCTACGCGGGTATTGAAACCGAGCAACTGCAGGGAGGCAGCGCCTTCAGCTTGCAGACTGACAGTGCCAGCCACCTGCGCGCCTAGCAAGCGAAACTTCACCTCTTTGACCTCTGGTGCTTGTCCCGGGGATTTATCCCCTGCCGCGACACAGCGGAAAATATCGCTTTGGACTGGGCGGCTGCACTCCAGCGTCTCAGCATGGCTTTCGCGATACAGGTGCAAGCGCAAGGGTTCGGTCGAACTTGATTGAAGACTGGCATACCAGGCATTCACGACTTCACCTTGCGCATTCAGCCCAAGCCACCGACTAGAACGCGTTGCATTCTTCCACTGCTCAGTCTGGTAATACGCAGCATCTGGCGCAGCAAAAATGAAGCGCTCTATGTCTTTCGCCGGCTCGCCAGGCAGTTGTATCGTTCCCTGCAAGCCATTGCGAAAGCTGAGCGTCACATCGCCTACGCTTTTATCTTCTAGTGCATCGCGCGGCTCACTGCCAAAACTGCGGCCACCTTGGTAGCGCATCAACGGGGCTGTGACGGTGTCGCCCTCCATCTGCCCCGAGGCGGCGTAGAAAGTAGCATCGCCATTTTTCTCGTAGCCAAATACCTGCATAAAGAAAGTATTGCCCTGCACATCGATGGCAAAACCACGGCCTGGTTTGCCGTCCACTTCATCGCTGATGACCCAGGTGCCTGCCTGTGGCGTAAAACTGCGTGCTGCCCAGCTGGGAGATAGGGACAGACCCAGTGCAGATACTGCGAGAATGGATGCAAGCTTTGGAATGCGCGTTTGGTGTGCCACTTTATCTCCCTGGATTGAATCATTTTCAGATGCATGTCATTTGTACTTATCACCTGGATGCCAGCGATGCGGACGAAGCTGGATTCCATGAATACCATTATGAGTATTACATCTTCCAATTCTCTGAAGGCGAAGAAAGCTTTTTTGCGCGCAGCTATACCGATGAGCCCCATGGGGCTCACTTTCTCAATGCGGAAAAAGCCGGTCGATCACGGCCATTGACGACCAAGGATTTAGGCGCACCACTTTTCCTGGAAGCACAGGCCTATTTAAGGCAGGCGGGTAAAACTGAGCTGAGCTGGCTCAGTGGTAAAGGCAATGGTTATGAGCTACTGCAAAATCCGGTGATTCAGGACCCCATCAAACAGCAGTGATGCCTTCGCAAGCCCACAAAGACCAGCACAAATCACCGGTTGCAGATAAGCGATACCGACGTTTGGCGGCGCCAGTGAGTGCGCCGATTCAAAGCGATGGATGGCGCACCCAGCACCCCGATTAACGCCCCACCACCCTCACCACCCCATGCGCCAACCGCTCGATCCGCACCGGCAGCGACTGCGCCAGCAGCGCCAGGCTGGCGTCCGTGTCCTTGAGCGACAGGGCGCCCGATAGCCGCAACTGGGCCACGGCAGGATCACACTGCAGCGGGTCCGCACGGTAGCGGGCGATCTCGGCAACAACATCTGCCAACGGCATGTTCTTGGCCAGCAGCATGCCCTGCTCCCACAGCGCGGCGCTGGCTTGCACATCGGCTTGCGGGCCGATATGGCTGGTGCTGAAATCAGCGGTGTGCCCTTCTTGCAGCACTTGGGTGGCGCCCTGCTGGTTGGTGATGGCGACGGCGTGGCTAAAGACCGCCACGCGGCTGGTGCCCGCATCCACACGGCGCACGCTAAAGCGTGTGCCCAGCGCCTGCACGGTGCCTTGCCGTGTCTCCACGACAAAGGGGCGGTAGCTGGGCGATGGGTCAGCCTGCGTGGTCACCAAAATCTCGCCGCCGAGCAGCCGCACCCGGCGCTCCTTCGCGTTGAAATGGACGGCCACCGCGCTGGCGGTGTTGAGCGTCAAGGTAGAGCCATCGGGCAGCAGCATGGAGCGCGACTGCCCCACGGCGGTGGCCTGGTCGGCCATCCAGTCGCGCCAAGATAGCTCTCGCCAGGCCAACCAGCCGGCCGGGGCCGCCACCAGCAAGCCGCCCAGCCAGGCCAGACTCTTGCGCCGGTCGGGCCGCTGCACGGCAGTCAAGGTTTGCTGGCAGACCTCGGCAGGTACCTGGGCAAACACGCCCAGCATGGCTTCGGCCTTGTGCCAGGCGGCCTCATGCGCGGGGCTTTGGCTGCGCCATTGCTCAAAACGGGCCTGCTCCTTGGCCGTGGGCGTTTCGTAGCGCAGCACGATGAGCCAATCGGCCGCTTCGCTGAGCAAGGTGTTTTGTGCGGCAACGCCGGCCATCACGCGGCCTCCAGGCACAGCAGCAAGGCCTTGTGGATATGGCGGCGCACGGTGATCACCGGCATCGCGACCTGGTCGGAGATCTGCTGCAGGCTCAGGCCCTCGAGCTGCGCCAGTAAGAACACCTGGCGCGTCTTGGGCGCCAGGCCTGCCAGCAGCCGGTCGATCTGCACCAAGGCTTCGATGACCTGCAGCTGGGTCTCGGGCGATGGCGCATGCGGCTCGGGCAAGGCCTGCAAGGTTTCCAGGTAGGCGCGCTCGATCTCGCGCCGGCGCCACAAATCGACGACCAGGCCCTTGGCCACATGGGTCAGGAAGGCGCGCGGCTCGTCAGCAGCGTCCACATTGCGGGGCGACACCATGAGCCGAATGAAGGTGTCATGGGCCAGGTCGGCCGCGTCGCCCGCATTGCCCAGACGGCGCCGCAGCCAGGACTGCAGCCAGGCGTGGTGGTTTTTGTAGAGCGCTTCGATGGGCGAAGCCGAGTATCCGGGAGATGCCATGCGATATCCGCGCCCTGCTGCCACAGTGAATAGTTGAGAATGAATCTCAATTATATTCAAATGTAAAGACCGTCTTTACGCAGGACATTCGCGGCCGCCTGGCGCGCCAGCGGCGCGGGTAGATCAGCGCTGCGGCGCTGCCGGCACCGGCAGCACATACTGCCCCGTCCAGCCGACCAGGCGCAGCGCCATCTGCGTCATCTCCTGGCACAGCGCCTCGATGGACAGCTTGCCATTGGGCTGGTACCAGCGGTGCGTCCACTGCACCATGCCGCTGATCGCAAAGGCGGTCACCTTGGGGTTGCCGACCTGGAAAACGCCGGCCTCCACGCCGTTGACGATGAGCCGCGTCACCAGCGCATCAAAGCCGTGGTACTTGCTGCGGATATCGCTGATTTTTTCCGGGCTCAGGCTTTTTTCCTCTTCGAGCAGGATCACCGAGAAGGTGCTGAGCTCAATCTTGCGGCGCGTATAGGTGTCGATAAAAAACTCGAAGCGCCGCACCGGGTCCTTGTCCTCCAATTGCTCGCACTGGCTCACCGCCTCGTAAAGGCCGGCAAACACCTTGTCGAAAAGCCGCTCGAGCAGCTCGTGCTTGGACTTGAAGCGCTTGTAGATAAAGGGCTTGGTCACGCCGATCGAGGCCGCAATCTCGTCGAGCGTCGCGCTCTTGAAGCCGCGCTTGTAGAACAACTCGGCGGCGGCATTGATGATCAAGGTGTCCTTGTATTCCTGGATCTGGTTTTTGGCATCGCCTGCGTTGGTGTCGGTGGGTTGAAGCTGCACTGCTGAATATCTCCTGGTGGGCGTGGGGGCTGCGGCGGTGGCGCGCGCCGGCACGCTGTACGCATGGCCCCAGCATAGTGGAAAGGCGGGTGGTTTTGCACAAGATGCCAAGCAGCATCCATGCGTGAAATCCCCAATAGTACCAATCGATACTGATCAGTATCTTTGGGCTTTTCCAACGCTGAACAGCCGCTCCAGGCCCATGCCGACGCGCCGCGCCAGCAGCCACAGAGCCCCGTTGATTACAGGAGACAAGCGCATGTCGAACGCAACCGCCAGCCCTGGCGAACAGCTGAGTTACCAGGTCGTCGATTTTGGCCAGCCGCTGCAACTGGCCCGCCGCGCCATCGCTGCGCCCCAAGGCAGCGAGGTGCTGGTGCGCATCAGCGCCTGCGGCGTCTGCCACAGCGATCTGCACATGGCCGAGGGCTTTTTTGACCTGGGCGACGGCCGCCACTTCGGCCTGGAAAAAGTGCTCAAGCCGCCGCGCACCCTGGGCCATGAGATCGTCGGCAGCGTGGCCGCCAACGGGCCCGATGCCCAAGGCGCGCTGGGCCGCTCGGTGATCGTCTTCCCCTGGATTGGCTGCGGCCAGTGTGCGCTCTGCGCCCGGGGCGATGAACACATGTGCGCCCGCCCCGAGAGCCTGGGCACCACGCGCGATGGGGGCTTCAGCACCCATGTGCGCGTGCCCCACCCGCGCTACCTGATCGACCATGCCGGCATTGATGCCGCCTTTGCCGCCACCCTGGCCTGCTCGGGGCTGACGGCCTACTCGGCCCTGAAAAAAGTGGCACCAGCGACCGAGCAGGCGCCGCTGGTCATCATCGGCGCGGGCGGCGTGGGCCTGGCGGCGGTGGCGCTGGCCAAGGCCTTGCATGGCCTGGGGCCCATCGTTGTCGATATCGACCCGGCCAAGCGCCAGGCTGCGCTGGATGCCGGCGCCAGCCGTGTGGTGGACCCGGCAGAAGCCGATGCCGCCAAGACCCTGGCGCGCTCGAGCGCCGAAGGCGTGTCGGCAGTGCTCGATTTTGTCGGCTCCACGCGCACGTTCGAGTTTGCCAATGCCGTCGTCGGCAAGGGCGGCAAGATTCTTATCGTGGGCCTCTTTGGCGGCAGCGCCAGCATCCAGCTGCCGCTGATCCCCATGCGCGCCATCTCCATCGGCGGCTCCTATGTGGGCTCACTGGCCGAGCTGCGCGAGCTGGTGGCGCTGGCCCAGCAAGGGGTGCTGCCGTCCTTGCCGCTCAGCAGCCGCCCGCTGGGCGATGTGCAGACCGTGCTGGACGAGCTGCGTGCCGGCAAGGTCACCGGCCGCGCCATCTTGCAAAGCTGAAGCCAGAAAGAACCAGGAGCACCGCATGAACTACCAAGTCCAATTGCTGATCGACGGCCAGTGGCGCGACAGCAGCAGCCAGGAATGGCTGGACATCACCAACCCCGCCGATGAAAGCACGATTGGCCGCGTGACCAAGGCCAGCCGCGCCGACCTGGATGCCGCGCTGGCCGCCGCCCAGACCGGCTTTGCCGCCTGGCGCAAAACCTCGGTGATGGAGCGCTCGACCTATCTGCGCAAGGCCGCCGCGCTGGTGCGCGAGCATGCCGAAGAGATGGCGCTGATGCTGGTGCATGAGCAAGGCAAGCGCCTGACCGAGGCGCGCATCGAGCTCTCGGGCGCCAGCGAGGTGCTGGAATGGTTTGCCGAAGAGGCACGCCGCTGCTACGGCAGCATGATCCCGCCGCGCTCGCCCGAGCTGCGCCAGTATGTACAGCATGAGCCGGTGGGCCCGGTGGCGGCGTTCACGCCCTGGAACTTCCCGATCAACCAGGCCGTGCGCAAGATTGCCGCCGCGCTGGCTGCCGGCTGCTCGATCATCGTCAAGGGCTCGGAAGAAACGCCGGTGGCCCTCGCCCGCTTTGTCCAGGTGCTGGAGCAAGCCGGCCTGCCCGCAGGCGTGCTGGGCCTGGTCTATGGCGTGCCAGGTGATATCTCCGAGCACCTGATTGCCTCGCCCGTGGTGCGCAAGATCTCGTTCACCGGCTCCACCTCGGTGGGCAAACTCCTGAGCGCGCAAGCGGGCGCGGCGATGAAGCGCGTGTCGATGGAGCTGGGCGGCCATGCGCCCGCCATCATTTGCGACGATGCCGACCTGGCGCGCAGCCTCAAGCTCTTGGGCGTGCAGAAGTTCTGGAACGCCGGCCAGGCCTGCATCTCGCCGTCGCGCTTTATGGTGCAGGCCCCCATGTATGACGAGGCCATCGCCGGCTTTCAGCGCATTGCCGAAGGCTATGTGATGGGCAATGGCCTGGACAAGGCCACCCGCATGGGCCCGCTGGCCAACCCGCGCCGTGTGGCCGCCATGCAGGCGCTGGTGGATGACGCGGTGGCCAAGGGCGCCCGCCTGGTGACGGGCGGCAAGGCGCCAGATGGCAAGGGCTACTTTTTTACGCCCACGGTGCTGGCCGATGTGCCGCAGCACGCCCGTATCTTCAACGAAGAGCCTTTTGGCCCGATTGCCGCCTTTGCCCGCTTTGACAGCGATGCCCAGGCGCTGCAAGAGGCCAACCGCCTGCCCTGGGGCCTGGCCGCCTATGTGTTCACCGGCTCGGCTACGCGCGGCGAGTGGTTCAAGAACGAGATCGAAAGCGGCCTGGTCGGCATCAACTCGATCGCGATGGGCTACCCCGAGCAGCCGTTTGGCGGCGTCAAGGATTCGGGCTATGCCAGCGAAGGCGGCGCCGATGCGCTGGCCTTCTACCTCAGCAGCAAGTTTGTCAGCCAGACCATCTGAGCGCGCGGGCCCGCAGCCTGCGGGCCCCTTGCGCGGCGCACCGCGATTGAAGAGACAAGGGAGTTCCATGCACAAGGTATTGATCGCCAACCGGGGGGAGATTGCGGTGCGCATTGCGCGCACGGCCGCAGACCGGGGCATCGCAAGCGTTGCGGTCTACGCCAGCGACGATGCAGCCAGCCTGCACCGGCGCGCGGCCGACCACGCCCGCGCGCTGGGCACCCAGGGCGCAGCCGCCTATCTGAACGGCGCGCATCTGATCGAGATTGCCCGCCAGGAAGGCTGCGACGCCATCCACCCCGGCTACGGCTTTTTGAGCGAGAACGCGGCCTTTGCGCAGGCCTGCAGGGCAGCGGGTCTGCGCTTTATCGGCCCCTCGGCCCAGGCGCTGGAGACCTTTGGCGACAAGGCCCAGGCGCGCGCGCTGGCAGAGCGCGAACAGGTGCCGGTGGCGCAAGGCACGCACAGCGCCACCAGCCTGGCGCAGGCCCAGGCCTTCATGCAGCAGCTGGGCGGGCCGGTGATGCTCAAGGCGCTGGCAGGCGGCGGCGGGCGGGGCATGCGCGCGGTGATGGCCGTGGAAGACCTGGGCGCAGCCTTTGACCGCTGCAGCTCCGAAGCGCTGAGCGCCTTTGGCCGCAGCGATCTGTATGTGGAGCAGCTCATCGGCGGCGCCCGCCATATTGAGGTGCAGATCGTGGGCGACGGCAGCGGCGCGGTGCAGCACCTGTTTGAGCGCGATTGCACTTTGCAGCGCCGCCACCAGAAGCTGCTGGAGATTGCACCCAGCCCCTTTATCAGCGAAGCGCTGCGCGCGCAGCTCGTGCAGCACGCCTGCCGCCTGGGCGCAGCGCTGCATTACCAGGGCCTGGGCACGGTGGAGTTCCTCGTCGACAGCCGCAGCGGCCAGTACATCTTTATCGAATGCAACCCGCGCCTGCAGGTGGAGCACACCATCACCGAGGCCATCACCGGGCTGGACCTGGTGGCGCTGCAGTTTGCGCTGGCCGATGGCGCCAGCCTGCAGGACCTGGGCCTGGACCAGGCAATGCCGCTGCCCCGCCAGTTTGCGCTGCAGGCGCGTGTGAACATGGAGAGCATGCAGCCCGATGCCCAGGCCCTGCCCACCGGCGGCACCTTGGCGCGCTTTGAGCCGCCCACCGGCCCGGGCGTGCGCGTGGACAGCTTTGGCTATACCGGCTACGAGACCTCGGGCAACTATGACTCCCTGCTCGCCAAGGTCATCGTCAGCGGCCCCAGCCAGTTTGGCGTGCTCTGCGCCAAGGCCGAGCGTGCGCTGGCCGAGTTCCATATCCAGGGCCTGGAGACCAACCTGGACTACCTGCGTGCGCTGCTGCGCGATGCGCAGGTGCTGCGTGGAGATATCGACACCACCTATGTGGAACGCCAAGGCCCGGCGCTGCATGCAGCGGCCACCGCGCTGGCAGCACAGCGCCAGGCTGACCCACAGAGCACCAGCCAGAACGCCGCACAGACCGGCACCAGCGACGAGCCCGCGTTGCCCGTAGGTGCCCATGCGGTGCGCGCTGCGATGCGCGGGCGGCTGATTGCGCTGGAGCGGGATGCCGATACGGTGCAGGCCAAGGGTGCCTCGGTGGCGGTGCTGGAGGCCATGAAGCTCGAGCACAGCGTGGACCTGGCCCAGGGCGGCCGCTTTGTGGCGCGCGCGGCGCTGCTGGGCGAGGTGGTGGCGGCGGGCACCCTGCTCGGCTGGGTGCTGCCCGATGCATCGGCCGATGCGCTGGCCGCAGAGCAGCAACAGGCCGACCTCGATGCCATCCGCCCCGACCTGGCCAAGGTGCTGCAGCGCCAGCAGGGCCTGATGGATGCGGCCCGCCCCGAAGCGGTGGCCAAGCGCCGGCGCCACGGCAAGAACACCGCACGCGAGAACCTGGAGCAGTTGCTCGATGCCGGCAGCCTGGTGGAATACGGCGGCCTGACCCTGGCCATGCAGCGCGGGCGCCGCAGCGAGGAAGAGCTGATTCGCCTCAGCCCCGCGGACGGCACCATCACCGGCCTGGGCCGCATCAACGGCCCGCAGTTTGGGCCCGAACAGTCGCGCTGCGCGGTGATGGCCTATGACTACACGGTGTTTGCCGGCACCCAGGGCTTTATGGCCCACCGCAAGATGGACCGCATCGTGCATACCAGCGAACGCCTGGGTCTGCCCTTTGTGCTGTTTGCCGAAGGCGGCGGCGGGAGGCCCGGCGACACCGACTATGTGGGCGTGTCGGGGCTGGAGTTCACGACCTTCACGCACATGGCACGGCTGTCGGGCAAGGTGCCCACCATCGGCGTGGTCTCGGGCCGCTGCTTTGCCGGCAATGCCGCCTTGCTGGGCTGCTGCGATGTGATCATCGCGACGCAGGATGCCAGCATCGGCATGGCCGGCCCGGCGATGATCGAAGGCGGCGGTCTGGGCGTGGTGGCGGCCGACGACGTAGGGCCCGTGGACGTTCAGACACGCAATGGCGTGATCGACCTGCTGGCGCGCGACGAGACCGAGGCGGTGACCCTGGCCCAGACCTACCTGGGCTTTGTGCAGGGCAAGCTGCCGCCCGGCGCGCATGCCGACCAGCGCCTGCTGCGCGCGCTGGTGCCCGAGAACCGGGTCAAGGGCTACGACATCCGCGCGGTGGTGCAGACCTTGTTTGATAGCGGCAGTTTTCTGGAACTGCGCGAGCACTTTGGCCGCAGCGTCGTCACCGGCTTTGCCCGGCTGGAAGGCCAGGCCGTGGGCGTGCTGGCCAACGATGGCAGCCACCTGGGCGGCGCGCTCGATGCCAACAGCGCAGACAAAATATCGCGCTTTCTGGAGCTGTGCGACAACTACGGCCTGCCGGTCGTGTCGCTGTGCGATACGCCGGGCTTCATGGTCGGGCCCGAGAGCGAAAAGGCTGCAGCCGTGCGGCACTTTGCCCGCATCTTTGTGACGGCCAGCCATATCAAGGTACCCGTGCTGGCCATTGTGCTGCGCAAGGCCTATGGCCTGGGCGCGCAGGCCATGCTGGGCGGCAACCTGTTTGTGCCGGTGGCCACCGTGGCCTGGCCCACCGGCGAGCTGGGGCCCATGGGCATCGAAGGCTCGGTGCGCCTGGCCTACCGGCGCGAGTTGGAAGCGCTGGAGGACGCTGCCGAGAAGGCCGCCTACTTCCAGGCCAAGACCGATGAGATCTACGCCCAGGGCAAGGCGCTGAACGTGGCCAGCTACAACGAGATCGACGATGTGATCGACCCGGCGCAGACACGCAACTGGCTGGCCAGCATGCTCGCCAGCCTGCCAGCAGCCAGCCCTGGGCGGGAGGCATCGGGGGTATCGCCCTGGTAGGCCCCACCCAACCACTGCGACCGAGATCCCCAAAAACACCAGGACCGTAGGAGACACCATGAGCCCCATCGCATACCGGCAACAAGAAAAGCCCTTGCATGAGTACCTGCGCCAGCATGCGCGCACCCAGCCCGACAAGCCCGCCTTTATCTGGTACGGAACCGCCATCAGCTGGGCCCAGCTGGACCAGATGAGCGATACCTTTGCGCACCAGCTGCAGCAGCGCGGCGTGGCCAAGGGGGACCGGGTGGCCCTGTTCATGCAGAACTGCCCGCAGTACGTGATTGCGCATATCGGCATCCAGAAGCTCGGCGCGGTGGTGGGGCCCTGCAGCCCGCTGTTCAAGGGCCATGAGCTGGAGTACCAGCTCTCTGACCTGGGCGCCAAGGTGATCGTCGCAGCCGATGTGCTCTACGAGATCGTGCAGGCGGCGCGCCCCAAGACGGCGATTGACCATGTGTTCCTGACCCACTACGCCGACCTGCTGCCGGCCCAGCCGACGATCGACCTGCCCGCCGAGATCGGCACGCCCAAGCGCCATATCGATGGCACGACAGACTTTGTGGACTGCTTGCGCGCGCCCCTGCCCGCGCCCGATGTGGGCCCGCTGGACATGGACGATGTGGTGCTGATGACCTATACCTCAGGGACGACCGGCCTGCCCAAGGGGGCGATGCTGAGCTACCGCAATGCGCTGTTCAAGGCCCATGCGGCAGCGGACAACAACCCGATCCGCGATGACGACACCATGCTGGCCGTCGCGCCGCTCAACCACATTGCGGGCATGCTGATCGGCCTCAATGTCACGCTCTACACCGGCATCCGCTGCGTGCTGCTGTACCGCTTTGACCCCGTGCAGGTGCTGCAGGCGCTGGCGCGCTACCGGGTGACCTGGTGGTACAGCGTGGCGAGCATGAATGCGGCGGTGATGCAGGTTGACGCAGCGCACAGCTACGACCTCAGCGCGCTGCGCATCAACCCCAGCACCAGCTTTGGCATCACCATCAACCAGGCGCTGGCCGAGCAGTGGCGCGGCTTTGCGCCCAACTGCCAGCTGTTTGAGGTGACCTATGG
This sequence comes from Comamonas sp. MYb69, assembly GCF_037479315.1. Lineage (NCBI taxonomy): Bacteria > Pseudomonadati > Pseudomonadota > Betaproteobacteria > Burkholderiales > Comamonadaceae > Comamonas > Comamonas sp. MYb69. The sequence continues at coordinate 114,534 of NZ_JBBGZG010000009.1, read as the reverse complement.
CATGTCCGAAACCCACACCTGGGACACCTCGATGCCCGTCGATGCCATCAAATGGGGCGCGCACGGCATTCCGATCGACGGGGTGGAATGCCGCGTGATCGATGCGGGCACCGGCCAGGACCTGCCCGCCGGCCAGGTGGGCGAGCTGGTCTTGCGCAGCCCGGGCAACTTCAAGGGCTACTGGAACAAGCCCGAGGCGACGGCCAGTACCTTGAAGGACGGCTGGGTGCATACCGGCGATATGGCCAAAATCGACAGCGATGGCTACCTGACCTTTGCCGGCCGCTTCAAGGAGATGATCAAGGTCTCGGGCTACAGCGTCTTCCCCGAGGAGGTCGAGTCCATCATGATCAAGCACCCTTCGGTGGCGCAGGTGGCGGTGATCGGCATCGATGACCCAAACAAAGGCCAGGCGGTCAAGGCGGTGGTGATTACCCGCAAGGGCGCGCCGGCAGTGAGCGCGCAGCAGCTGATCGACTGGTGCCGCGAGCAGATGTCGGTCTACAAGGCACCGCGCGAGATCGAGTTTCGGGATGCGCTGCCGACGACGGGCACCGGCAAGGTGCTGCGGCGCCTGTTGAAAGATCCGCAGAAAGCGAGCGCCGCATGAACGCGCAAGCCCACCCCGTTGCGGCGCTGGACAACCAGGCGCTTTTGGAACTCTTGCAGCGCGATGGCGAACTGGTCACCGAGCGCCTGGCGCACTGGGCACGTACCAAGGGTGACCAGCTCTTCTACCTGTATGGCGAAGACGATGTGCGCTTGAGCTATGCCGAGTTTGACCGCATCACCGATGCCATCGCTGGCAACCTGGCAGCTGCCGGTATCGGCCGGGGCATGCCAGTGTCGGTATTCATGCGCAACCAGCTCATCAGCGCCTTGGCGATGTTTGGCATCTGGAAGGCGGGCGCCGTGTTTGCACCGATCAATTTTGGGCTGACCGAGCGCCTGCTGGCCTACCAGATTGGCGACACCCAGCCGGTGATGCTGCTGGCCGAGCGCGCACTGGTACCGGCGCTCAACGCGATCGTCGACGAGCTGGCCCAGGTCGCGCCCTTGGCCCATGTGGTGGTCTACGAGCCGCCCGCCGGCAGCCATGATGCGGTGACAGGCGGCGTGGCCTACCGCGGCCCGCAGGTGGAGACGGACTGGGCCGCGCTGCTGCAGCCCGCAGCCAAACCGGATGTGGCCCTGGCCTATGACGACCTGTGCAACATCATCTACACCTCGGGCACGACCGGGCCATCGAAAGGCGTGGTGCAAAGCCACCGCTGGATGAACCAGTACACCTTCCTGTTCCGCCAGATGCTCAACGGCCATGACGTGGTCTACAACGACTTGCCGATGTACCACGTGGGCGGCGCGGTGTTCAATGTGGTGCGGGCGGTGTGGGCCGGCAGTGGCCTGGCCTGCTGGGACCGCTTCAGCCCCAATGATTTCTGGCGCCGCATTGCGCTGAGCGGCGCCACCAGCGCGGTGCTGGTGGACACGATGATCTCCTGGCTGGCCAAGGCGCCGCCAGCGGCGACCGACCACCACAACAGCCTCAACAAGGTCTATATGCAGCCGCTGCCCCAGCGCCATGCAGAGATTGCGCGCCGCTTTGGCTTTGACTTTGTGACCGCCGGCTTTGGTCAGACGGAGTCGGGCATGTCCTGCTTCACGGTCATCGAAGAGACGGACGCCAGCTGCGAATCCCCGCCCGCCTACCGGCGCGGCCAGACGCGCGAGGCCATCCGCGCGCAGGCGGCAGCCCTGGGCCTGGAACTGCTGGGCCCCGCGCAAGCGGGCCAGGTGGGCAAGGGCTACCTGGGCCATCCGAGCCTCTTTGTAGAGGCCGCCGTGCTGGACGAACGCGATGGCGAGTGCCCTGTGGGCGTGGCTGGGCAGCTGGCTTTTCGGTCGAAGCTGCCCTATTACCTGCTGGTCGAATACCTGGGCAAGCCCCAGGCCACCGCCAAGGCCTTTCGCAATCTCTGGTTCCACACCGGCGACTCAGCGCTGCGCCATGCCGATGGCAGCCTGAGCTTTGTCGACCGCATGGGCGACCGCATCCGCGTGCGGGGCGAGAACATCTCGTCCTTCCATATCGAGGACATGGTTAACCAGTACCCGGCCGTCGAAATGACGGCCGCCTTTGCCATTCCCGCGCACGAGGGCGATGAGGACGATGTCGTCGTCTATGTCGTGGCGCGCGAGCAGCAGCTGATCGACCGCCAGGCGCTGCACGCCTGGTGCGACAGCAAGATGCCCAAGTTCATGCGGCCGCGCCATATCCGCGTGGTCGAGCAGTTCCCGCGCACGCTGACGCAAAAGATCGAGAAGTTCAAGCTCAAGGCGATGATCCTGGCCGAGCTGCAGGGCCAGCCTGCCAACGAGACAGCGGCCACGCCACCCACCAAGGAGCGCCGCATGACCTGACACCTCCGCCCTGCCCCAGCTGGCTTTGTGCCAAACCCTTTGTGTGATCCGCTACGCCGTGCCCACCAGGCCCAACCCCTTGCCCTGAACCCTTTGACAGCGGGGCAAACCCACCTGGCCGTGGCCAACGATAAAAATACCAGGAGACCATTTCCATGAAGTTCAGAACCACTTGTTTGACGACCCTGCTTGCATCTGTTGGCCTGGCCTCTGGCGCATGGGCGCAGGGCATTTCCGACAACGCCGTGCGCATTGGCGTGATCAGCGACACCTCCAGCGCCTACGCCGATATTGGCGGCAAGGGCACGGTCGCGGCGGCCACGATGGCGATCAAGGATTTTGGCGGCACGGTGCTGGGCAAGCCCATCGAGCTGCTGTCGGTGGACCACCAGAACAAGGCCGACATTGGCGCCACCCGCGCCCGCGAGTGGTTTGACCGCGAGAACGTGGACATGGTCATCGGCCTGGGCAACACGGCGGTGCACAACGCAGTCGCCACCGTGGCCAAGGAAAAGAACAAGGTGCTGATCAACACCGAGGCGGGCTCGAGCTCGATCACCGGCGAGAACTGCGCGGCCAACATCGTGCACTACACCTACGACACCTATGCCACGGCCAACAGCACCGTCAAAGCGGTGACCGAAGGCGGCGCCAAGAGCTGGTACATCGTGGCGGTGGACTATGCCTTTGGCCAGGCATTGTCGAACGACATCACGGCCGCCGTCGACAAGAACGGCGGCAAAGTGATCGGCACGGTCAAGCACCCGCTCAATGCGCCCGATTTCTCGTCCTACATGCTGACGGCGCAGGCCTCCAAGTCCGATGTGATTGCGCTGGCCAATGGCGTGAACGACACCATCAACTCCATCAAGAGCGCCCGCCAGTTCGGCATCACCGACAAGCAAAAGGTGGCCGCTGCGCTGATGTTCATCTCGGACGTGCATGCGCTGGGCCTGAAGACCGCCCAGGGCATGTATGCGACAACCGCCTTCTACTGGGACCGCACGCTCGAGAGCCGCGCCTGGTCGCAAAAGTACTTCAAGGTCATGAATAGGATGCCGACCATGGCCCAGGCCGGCACCTACTCGGCGGTGATGCACTACCTCAAGGCGGTCGAAGCTGCGGGCACCGACGAGACCGCTGCGGTAATGACCGCGATGAAGAAGATGCCTATCAAGGACTTTTTCAGCGACGACGGCAAGATCCGCGAGGACGGCCGCATGGTGCATGACATGTACCTGGTGCAGGTCAAAAAGCCCGAGGAGTCCAAGGCGCCTTGGGACTACTACAAGATCATCGCCACCATCCCGGGCGACCAGGCCTTCCGGCCGCTGTCCGAGGGCAAGTGTCCGCTGGTCAAGTCTTGATGGGCATCAGCCACTGACGGCCCCCAGCGCTGCGCCCCGGCACATCTGGCTCAGCCATTAGCTGGGCTGCTGCGGCAGCGGCTGGCTCATGGCCGGCCGCTGCGCACCATGCCCAGCCAACTGCAACGCCCTGCTCACGATGCCCCTGGGCTGCGCGTATATTGTCAGCCTAGGGAAACTTTTGGAGCCTTGCATGCTGTTGGATGGTGTTCGCGTCATAGCACCCAGTTGCTACCCCGAAGACGCATGGAATGAGGCGGAGGTTCTAGGCGGCATGGTGTGGCTGTGGAACCAGCACAGCTACTACCGCCAGGGCTCGGTCGAATCGGCGATGGAAATACTGACCGCGATCATCGCTTCGCGCCATTTCTGCTTCTTTGTCAAAGACCAGCAACCTTTGGGCTATGTCAATTGGGCCTTTCTGAACGAGCAGGACGAGCAGGCTTACATCCACAAAACCGAGCCGTATGCGGCTTTTTTGAACCGTCCCCACGATGGCATCACGCCAGTGCGCATGTGGATGCTATCCTGGTTCTTTCCCGCGGGCGGCAGCACAGTCGCCAAGCGCCTGCTGAGAAAGCATGTGCTCAAGGCGGAGCGGGCCTATTTCCTCTACCACAAGCCCGCCGCAGGCACGGTAACGACCAAGTTTTTCTCCGGCCTGGAGCGGGGCCGCTGAATTGGCACTGCAGGCCGAGCGCTGCGCACAGCACCCCATAAAGCCACACTGCTTGAACAAGCAGCATGGCTTTGCTGGGGCTAGCGGTTCATCGGTACCCGCCTTCGGCACTGGCGCTTATGGCTTGGGCTGCCTCTCAGCGCGTTGGCGCCGCCAGGCCAGCATGCCGATCAGGGCGGCCAGCCCTCCCAAGGCCAAAGGCGCATTGACGGGTACACGGGCCAGATCACCCGTGCCTCTGGCCAGCTGGTTGCTAATGGTGGCGGTGGCCGTCTGCCCGGCCACGATGCGGCCAGGCTGGGTATAGACAGGTGGCGCCCAGACCAGGCCATCGGGGGCCGCCGGCAAGGTTTCAGTCACCGTGCATTGGCTCCCTTCTGGCACTGCAATCGGGGCGGCACTGCCCTGGTTACCCGCCACAGCGATGCTGCCAGCGGTGTTGAAGTTCGGGCTGACGCAGGCGACGCTGAAGCTGATGCTGCCGCTGTACGCAGCAGCACCTGCAGGCACGAACACCGCCTTGTTCACCTGCAGCGTCCCCATGGCCTGCATCGTATTGGACAGCGTATTGGTAATGGTGGCGGTCTGCTCCTGGCCAGCGAGCACCGGGGTGATCGCCGAGTAAGCCGGTGGCCCCCAGGCATAGCCAGCCGGTGCTGCAGGCAAGGTCTCACTCAATGCGCACTGGCTGCCCGCTGGCACCGTGATGGCGCTGGATGCACCCAGGTTGTTGGCCACGGTGATGCTGCCATGGTGCGTCGCGCCGCTGTCGCAGCTTAGCGCAAAATCAATGCTGCCATTAAAGGGCGCGGCGCCCGCCGGTGCGTTAACCTCTTTGCGCACCACAATGGATCCAGTGCCAAGCCTGGACTGCAAGTACCAGTTGTTGCCCACCTTGACCAGCGCATAAACAAAGCTGCCCTGCGCGATGGAGCCACCATCGAGTGTGAAGGTCGCGGCGGAATTGCCCGAGACCTCGACCACTAAGATCCCGTTCCCGGTGGTGAGCGCGCCTGCGCAAGCCGCGCCCGCCGCAGGTGTTACCTTGAGCACCGTGCTGCCACTGGTGTCTCCCACCACCTTCAGCACATCGGAGGGTGCACTGCTGTCGCCCAGACAGGTATCGACCGCCAGCACTGCCGCATTGCTGCCGCTATAGCTGGGCTGGATGGTCAGCACATCATTGGGCTCGCTGTCCACCAAGTTGGTGGTCGATGCATCCGAGTTGACCGGTCCGTTCATCACAAAGGCCCCAGCACCCGCCTTGAAGGCATCCAGCCGCGAGCCTGCCGCCATGCCAAAGCTGGTGTAGGTGGAGGTTTTGTCGCCGTTCGTCTTCTCGGCCAGGGCCCAGACGGAGGCATGGTTTAGCGCGATATCGAGGCTGGAGTTGACATAGGACTTGTTGCTCAGCCCTCTTGCCACGCTGGCGTTGTCCAAGCTCAACAGGGCCGAACTGGCCGCCGCCGAGCTGCGGTACTGGATGATGTCCACCAGATAGCCATTGCTCGCTGCAGTCAGGTCTGAGCCTTTGTCAAACAGCATCTGCACATCCTGCTGCCCGCTGTCGACCAGCAGCAGTGGCGCCGTCGCCGACTGGGTCGTTAGCGTGGCTTTGCCAAATTGCGCCTGGATGCCTTGCGAATCCACGCTGGTGCCCCAGTCATCAATCCCGATGGCCAGCGCAGAACGGCTGGCCTGGATGTTGGCAGAGCTGTTGGCGCCGTTTGCCAGCAACTGCGAGCCGGTGACGGCCAGCTTGATGGCCGGGCTCATATAGGGCTCGCTGCCTCCCAGCGCCGGGTCCATCGTGATCTGCATCGCCCCCTGAGACGTGACCAAGCCCTTGCCGGTACCGATGGCCCGCGATTTGCCAATTTTGATGGCGCTGCTGTCGGCGACCGCGCCGCTTCTGGTCAACGTGATCGTGCTGTCGTTGAGCACCACCTGCGAAACGGCCTCACCGCCACTGCTGGCGGCAGCCCCGGACACATAAATGCCCTCCAGGCGTGCACCGGTCATCGACATACCGAGCCGCCCCTTGATCTCGATCTTGCCCGAGCTGCCATTGCCCGCATCCTGGTAGGCGCCCTGGATGGCCCGCAGGCCGGCGTTCAGGATGGGGTTCTTGGTTCCTCCCGACGAAGTCTGGTTGAGGGTCAGGTTATCGAGCGTCACCGTCGTGAAAGTGCCGTTGCGTGCGGTATTGCCCGTCCCTCCTTCGCCCGACACCACGCTGGACCCGGCCAGCACGCCATAGATCGCGGCACCACCGGTGGTATTGCCTCCGCTATAGCTCATGGCCGCTGTGATGTTGGTATTGGCCGCACTGATGTTGACACCACTGTGGCTGCCGATGCTGGTCGCATTGTCTGTCGTCGCCACATCCAGCGTGATATTGCCCGCCTGCATGGACGCATTTCTCGCTCCAGGTGCACCTGGGCCGGTAGCGTACTGGTTGCCGATGCCGCCATAGCCCCCACTGACATGGGCTTGGACATTGGCATTGCCAATGGTCAGCACGCCATCCAGGTTGGAGCGGGCTAGCAGGTAAAAGCTGGCAGTGGCTGGCTGCGTCAGCAATCCTGCCGTAGCTGGCACCACGGTGCAGGTGGCATCGGCCCCTGAGTTGCCTGGCAGGTAGGAGCCATCGGCTGCCTGGCTGCAGTTTTGTGCCTGGGCCAGCGCTGCAGTGCACAGCAACACAGCGCTCACCGTCGTTTGCTTGCCTGCACGCTTGGTGATTTCGGAGCATGCCACCCAGGCCCCGAGCGCTGCGCTCCACTTGCTGGTGTAGGTTTTATTCATGTCACTCCTTTGAATTATCCGTCGACAGAATATCCATCAACAAAATACAAATAACACTTGATTGTGGGCCTCTTCAAACGGAATGTCGAGAATCGAACACCCCCACTGAATGTCAATCAATGTGAATACAGCAGCAGCGCCTGATTTAGCCCGGATGCTTCAGACACAACAAGAAACAGATCTATTGATTCAGCTCAAGAAAATACGCTCTTGGTTGCACCCGCTGGCACTTTGAAGAGCACACCACCCGGCACGACGAGATGGCAAGCATTTGACTTTCATGAAAAAAGTACCACCTCGGTGATCAATGTCGATCAGCCTACCCACCGGAATCCCTGGCTTTCTCAGTTCTCCCTTTTCAGTTTCCGCCTATACCGCAATTTATGCCCCCGGGAATTTCCATTACGCCCCTTTAAAATACGTCCCTGGCATAGGCAAGTTATCACTGAAAATCTGACACAGCTACAAATGTCAATTAATGTCATCCGATCAATTAATTGATCACCTAATGCTATAAATTAAATCTAATTTAAATCCCAGGCACCGCCATTTGCTGCCTGCGCACGTCCTATACCGTCGCTGTTGACCATGCTTTTGAACTTACCGATTCTTTCTTCTTCGCTCATGGGTCTGGCCTTGGCGGCCCCATTGATGGCCCAGGCCCAACTGGTCTACCGGCCAGACAGCCCGCTCGGTATTCCCACCTTTACCTGCAGCAACGCCTCCGAGCCCTTTCTGACAGCAGCGGCACTCAAGGATCCGGGGCAGGTGCTCAACACCCAAGCCACCAGCATCAGCGACCGAGGCAACCAGCAGCGCTGGGCCTATGCCTTCAATCCCGCAGCGCCGGGCTCGCACACCATTCCACAAGCCACGGCCGGGGCCACCGAAGAGATCCCCACGTCGCTGACCTTTGCCGGCAATGCAGTGCCCGCCGCGCTCAGCAGCCTGCCCACCATGGCCTGGCAGCATTTCTCGGGCCGTGAGGTGTTTGCTTATAGCGGCGGCACGCTAACAAGCCCCCAACTGGGCACCGCCCAATCGCTCAGCTCGGTGGGCTTCTACCTGGCCAATCCCAATGGGGGCGCGCCCTCCAACCAGACGCGGTTCTTGCGCTACCAGTTCTATCTGGCACCTGAGGCCGATGCGGCCACCTACCAGCTGAGCTTGAGCGGCGTGGGCGCCGATGACCAGATTGCCGGCTACTACATCAACGGCGTGCTGAGCGGCACCAGTCCAGTGCTGGGCGCAGGTCCCACTGCGGATCTGCAGTGGAAAACGGGCCTCAATACGCTGACCGTGGCCCTCTATGACACCATCCCATCAGCTACACGCTTGGTCGTAGGCGGCGCGACTGCGTCTGCCTGCATTCCGCAAACCCTTGCCGTAACGCTGGCCGTGCAGGCGCCGCTCATCACCACCGCGCAGACGCAGGTGCTGAGTGGCATCGCAACGTCGGCGGCACCGGGCGGCGGCGCATCCACGCCCTTGCCCCCGGGCACCACCATCACCTTGCAACTCTCCGGCCCCGATGGATTTAGCACCAGCCAGACCACCACCGTCATCGGCAGTGGTGGCGCGTATTCACTGACCTGGCCGGCTGGCCTGGCGCCCGGCAACTACGAGGTCATTGCCCTCCTCAGCGACCAGCCAGGCGTGCAATCGAGCGTGGGCAGCTTTACCGTGCAAGCGGTGGTCGTGCCGCCCCCTCCGCCACCGCCGCCGCCCACCACGCCGCAGGCTGTGCCAGCGCTGGCGCCCTGGGCCACCATCGGCTTGGGAGCGTTGCTTGCCCTGCTGGGCAGGCAGCGCCTGCGCCGCCGTACAGGCTGATCCGATCCAAGGCCGCCTTCGGGCGGCTTTATTTATCTATCTGATGGATCATGACAACAATTAGCTGCATATCCATTTATTTTTAGAGAGAGTGCCTACCACGTCACAAGGACGAGCGCGGAGGTGCTTGGGGGGAGATGACAGCTAGGAAATGGCTTTTTTCTCAATAAACTGAGATTTAGACAACGAAATGCAGATTTTTCTTGAAAACCAGCAAATATAAGGATTGCTATTTAAGTTACATTTTGTTAACTTCGTCTCCTTTTACACCGAGGGAGACACCATGAACAAACTTTTGGCATCCGCCGCGCTGGCGCTCAGTTCTCTGGCGTTCACTGCCGCCGCCCAAGCCGCGCCGCTGCAGTGGACCTTGAAGGACGTGACCTTTGACGATGGCGGCACGGCCACCGGCTCTTTTGTGTATGACGCCGACAGCGACACCTACAGCAATGTGCAGCTGAGCACCACGGCAGGCAGTGTCGGAGGAGCCTCAGAATTTCGCAGCAAATGTGTCACGCCCCACTGCATCAACGCCTTGCCGGAGCTCATCTTTGTCGCCTCCAGCAACCAGAGCGACCTGACCAATGTGCCCTACCTCGATATTGAACCGTCGGCACCTCTCACCAATACGCCGGGTACGGTCGAGCTGGTGTTTGGCATGTCCACCACCTGCGGCAATGCAGCCTGCTCCACCAATGGCCCCGGATTGCGCGCGTTCTTCAGTGGCCAGCTCGTTGGGATACCCTATATCGCTCCACCTGCTGCACCCAACAGCGTTCCGACGCTGAACCAATGGGGCCTGGCCGGACTCAGCATGCTATTGGCTGCATGGGCCTTGCTGTATCGCCGCCGCCCATCCTGATATAGGGCGGTTCCTTTTCCCCCGGATATCAAGCCATCTGCACTGGTCCTTTACCCAGCCCTGCCTGCGAGTAAACCTCCAAGGGTGCCTCAAGACACTCCCTGACATTTAGGCAAGCAATATGTAAGGATAAGTTGATAGAATGTAAAGATTAACAACGGGGATATGATGATTTTCAAGAAGATTGCATTGGTTGGCGCCTTGCTCGGCACTGGTTTGGCACAGGCCTTTGCGCCGCAAACAGGCACCTGGATTGTGACCAGCGAAGTCAATGGCAAGCCAGGCCGTGGCTTGGCGATTGATGTGCAGGACAATACCTTGGTCATGCAAATGTACGCGTATGATGCAAGTGGTAACGCTACGTTCTATATGACCAGCGGCACCTTGGCGAATGACCGCTATTCTGCGCCCCTGAACAAATACCGTGGCGGCCGTTATCTGGGCAGCGGAGACCTGTCGGGCAAAGAAGACGGCAGTGCTGGCAACGTTTCGATCCGCTTTGAGTCGGGCACCAAGGGGTACATCACCCTGCCTGGCGAGACCGAGAAAGAGATCTCCCGCTTCAATTTCGCCTATGGCAATAATCCAGAAGGCCTCAAAGGAATCTGGATTTTCAGCCCACTCAATTCGCTGACGCCGACCTCGGACTTTTTCAGACTTGAAAAAGTGCAGGCCCCAACGGCCGATGGCAATGGCGTGATCACTACCGCTGCAGGCACTTTTGGCTGCGAATACCAAGTATCTGGAAGCGCTGCCGGAACGGTGATTTGTGCAAAGGTGAGTTCGGCTGGCAGGTTGCTCGGTGGCTACCAGTTCACCTACAGCGTGAACGAGGGTGAAGGCTATTACCTCAATAGCGCTGGCGTGCGCGCTTCCATCGCGACCATGCACCGCTTGGCCAATCGCGCAGATACGGGAACGGGTATTGTCCTCAAAACGGAAGCGAATGACGACAGCGCTGCCCCGGAGGTGAGCCCAGAGCAACTGCGCCAGGCAATCGAAAGCGTGGCAGCGCAAGTGGAATAAGCGGCAGCACGCTGCGAGCAAACACCACCAAACCGCCCTTAGGCGGTTTTTTTATGGGCGATTTCGCCGCTGCAGACGTTTGCAGCTTTGGCCCCAAACGGCGCAGCCCATTTTTGACATCGCCAGGCTTGGCGAGCCACTAAACTGGCCCACTACCGATAAATCAGGACATGCTTTGATGCGGACACCTTATCTATTTGCCTGCCCTTAGAACCTGTTCAATGTCTCCTCGCGCCGCGACAGTGTCTTTGCGGGATAGGATGCTAGGCGCAGTGCGCAGCCAATAGCCAGCTATTGGCAAGCGCTGCAACGCCGCAGACCGCCCCTGCCCGGGCGGCCGCAAAGCCACTGTCCCTACGGGTTGAAGTGAAATCGGGCGATTTCTTCGCGCTGGCCCTTGCTTGCACCCCAGTGCAAGCTGCGTTCCATCCCTTCGAACTCATCCCGATTGCACTCCAACGCGGCTGCGTAGAGACTTTGAACAGGTTCTTAGCCTTGGCACTCATTGCCTGCCAGCAAGAGAAGCCCAAAGCCACAACGCAGGCAGCCACCAAACCCACATTTACGGCGCCAAGCGTGGATATAGCAACCCTCGACAAGGCGGTGAAAAGCTGGTGGGCCTTGGTGGATGCAAGGGCCAGCTTTAAACACCAAGAGTGCACACAAGCCCCTAATGCCGAGCAAGCAGCGCTGCGACAAGCCCAGTTGCGCTTGAGCACTGGAGCCGTCAAGAGCTATCTGCAACAAGACCCCAACTGCACGTTGTATACCTACGATCGCAGAATCGATCGCGTAGATATGGAAACGGAATCCAGAGCCTTGGTGGTCGCCACGATCAAGAACATTACCCGCCCTAAAGAAGGACAGTCGATAGCGGGCAATTACGCAGAAGGTGGAACCGTCGGTGCCGAATACCGCTATGTGCTATCCCGCGAGGATGACGGCTGGCGTGTGGACGACATTTTCCAGTACGACGAGGTCAACAAGCTCATGGGACGTGACCCCTGGAAACAGGAATACAAGCGCAACTCGTCCGAGCTGTACCTGCTGATATTCAATCAGTAGCCAGCTGGGGAGAGAAGGCGCCCCGTTCTCGCCCGAAGCTTAGCGCCAATAGGTATGCACCAGCGACTTGATCTGCACCAAGGACGGTAGCCGCGCCGCACTGCGGCGCACCGCCTGCGTCAACGGCAGGCCACCCGCAACCCACAGCACCGTATCGTGCGGGTGCCAATCCTGCTGCGCCAGCCATTGCAGCACTTGCGCAATCTCCAGCTGCGACGCACCGGGCACGCCGCCGCGCATCCAGGTGACCTGCATGCCGGCAAACGCTGGCGCCAACGCGGCTTGCTCTTGGGCATCGGACACCCAGAGAAGCAAAGCGGTGGATTGACCCGCCAGCCGCGCCTGCGCAATGCGTGCCGCTGCGGGCAAGGCGCAAGCATCTGCCACCAGCACGCAATGCTGTGCTTGCGGCACCATGCCGCCGGCCGGGCTCAGCACGCCCACCTCGGAGTCCGGCTCGGCGCTGGCAGCCCAGACGGCACCAGGCCCGGCCATGTGCGGATCGGAATGGCCCGTGCCATGGTGGAGCAAGGCATCGACTTCGAGCCAGCCCTCTTCAGGATCCATCGCGCTGATCGTGTAGGTGCGGCGTGCCAATGCCGGTTTGCCGGCAGGCCAATGCAGGCGGTTGCCATCGGCCAGGGTCGGCCATGCCGGCGCTTGGCCGGGCTCGGGCAAGAGCATGCGCACATGCAAGCCACTGGGAGCAAAGGCGCTGATATCGCCCGCCGCCAGGCGAATGCGGCGCATGCGCGGCGACAGCGCCTGGTTGCTGAGAACACGCATCACTTGCAGCCTGGAGGTCGCAGGCGGGGCATCGCCTTCCCAGACCAGCTCCCAACTGCCCTCCACCCAGGCCATCTGGTCGGCGAACTCGGCCAGGTGCTCGGCCAAAGACAGCTGCATCAATTCCCCCATGCGCGGCGCCACCGGTTGCAGCAGGCAATCAATGCCGCTGGCGCTGGTTTGCTGCAGCCTGGCCGTGCCCACATCGGCCAAGGCCAGCAACAAGGTGCCCGCTTGGGGCTGGCTCACGTCGATGCCCTCATCGCGCCAATGCTGCAGCAACCAGTCCACAAACGCGCCGGCTTGCGGCAGATGGATATGGGCCTTGCGTACGAGCGTCTGCGGCACCGTCATATGCGTCTCCCGGTATCGGCAACCACTTGCGCATGGCGCCGCAGCAACGCAGCGGTGGCCAGCCAGCAGCCCACCGCAATCGCCGTCGCAATCGCAAACAGTCCAGAGAACTCGAAGTGCTTGGCAATGAAGCCGCCCGCCATCGCGCTCAGCATATAGCTCAGCAACTCGGCACAGACAAAGATCGAAAAATCCGTGCCCGGCTGCTGGCGGCTGGACGAGGCCATGAACAGCGCATACAGCGCCACCATCTCCATATAACGATGCACGCTCAAGCCCACGGCCAAAACAGCCAAGGAGGTCGTGCCGCCCAGCCAGTGCAGCGAATGCGCCAGGAACAACGCAAAGGCCAGCACACGCAAGGCACTCAAGCCCAGCAGCACCTGGCTGCGGCTGCGCTGCCGCAACCACTGGGCCGCCAGCCAACTGCCCAGCAAGCCGGCCAGTGCAGCGCCGCTGCCGGCAATCACCCCCACTTCGCTCAAACTCAGGCCGCTGTGCAGCAGGTAGCTGCTTTCCATCGAGCGCAACATGCCTTCACTCAGCCGATAAACGGCGGCCAGGCCCAGAATTGCCCAGACACCGGGGCGCGCAAAAAATTGGCTGATGCTGGGGCGCACAGGCACTGTGGCAGCGCCGTCTTGCGCATCCTCCGCGGCGGCAGCAGGCATGCCTTCGTCCATCCACGGCAGCGCCAGCAAAGGCAGCAACGACAGCGCGGCCATCAACAGCATGGTGGCTTGCCAGCCCCATTGATCGACCAGCGCCATCGCCAAGGTGCCGCCCAGCAGCACACCACCGGCCACCGATGCGGCCTGGATCGCATTGCCCCGGCCCAGCTCATCGCTGCGCAGCTGCTGCGTAGCATAGCCGTCGGTGGCGATATCCTGCGTGGCGATGCTGAGCGCCAGGCACATGCCGATGCAAACAATCGTGGTGATGGACGCCTGCGGCCCCACCCAGGCCAGTGCGCCAATCGCCAGCACCGACGCCAGCTGGGTGCAGACGATCCAGCCCCGGCGGTGGCCCCAGCGCAAGGGGCGCAAGCGGTCCACCCAGGGCGCCCACAAAAACTTCAGCACCAGCGGCAGCATCAGGATGGACAGCATACCCACCTGCTGCAAAGGCATGCCGGCAGCGCGCAGTGCGGCGGGCACCGTCATGATCATCAGATACGACGGCACGCCCTGCGCAATATAGAGCGCCACCAGCACCGCCCAAAACTGCCAGGGGCGCTGCGCCGCGTTCAAGCTTGCGCCCTGGGTTTGCACACCTGCCGCCATCAGTATTCAACGCTGTAGTTCAGCGAGAAGGTGCGCCCGCGGCCATAGAACGCAAAGGTTTGCGGTGACACCGCACCCACGCCGTACAAGGCCATCGCGCGCTGCGACCAGGTCGTCAGGTACTGCTTGTCCAGCAGGTTCTGGATACCGACGTTGAGGCGGCCGACCGGCAGCTTGACGCCACCCATCAGGTCGAGCACCGTGAAGCCATCGATCTTGCCCGCGCTGTCATCCTTGAGCCTGAACATGTGGGAGGCCTGCAGGCGCAGTTGCCAGGGGTTCGGGCTCCACTGCACATAGGTCGACAGCTTGGAGGGGCTCGCCGTCATGATGGACTGCTTGGCCCAGCTGCCGTTTTGCCGCGTCTCCGAGCGGATCCACAGCGCATTGCCACCCAGCGCCCAGTTCTTGGCGACGGCCACATCCAGGCTGCCTTCCCAACCGTAGTTGCGCCGCTTCTCATCGAGCACATTGATGGTGACATTGTTGTTGGCGTTGTTGAGCTGCAAGGTCTGGTCCGACCAGGCATAGAAAAGCGCGGACTGCAGCTTGACGGCACCGCTGGCCTGTTTGAAGCCCCATTCCACCTGCCGCGTCTTGATGCCTTGCAGCGGAGAGCTTTTCGGATCAATACCGCTGACCAGTTGCCAATGCGTGCCATTGGCCTGGTAGTTGCCTTGGCCGTAGTACTTGCCGGGGTCCGGCAGCTCAAAGCCTTCGGCGTAGTTGAGCCAGGTGCTGCGGGCAGCATCGATCTGGTAGCGGGCGCCCAGGTTGAACAGGCTCACGTTGTAGCTGTTCTTGCCGCCAGGGATCGCATCGGCCGAGTTGCCACGGCCCAGCAGCATGTAGAGCTGCTGGGTGTAGCCCACAAAATCGTCCACCTGCAAGTCGGTGCTTTGGTAACGCAGGCCGCCGTTCAAAGTCCACTGCGGGTTCAGCTTCCATTCAGCCTGGGCAAAGGCGGCAGCGGTATTGACGCGGTAGCCCGGGTAGCGGCCGGTGCTGCCGATTTGCCGGTTGACCATGCCGCCGCTGGCCAGCGCCTGCGCGGTATCGAACACGGTGGCACTGCCATCAAAGCTCTCGCGGTCCCAATCCAGGCCATAGCGCACACTCAGGTCGCCCCAGGACTTGGCCAGCGCAGCCTTCAGGCCCCAGGTGTCTGTGTTCTGGTGGGAGGCGGTCACAACGGAGCTGGGGAAAGGCGCAAAGTCCAGCTTCTCCTGGCGCCAGAAGGCCTGCAGATACAGGTCCTGGTCGCCCCAGACCTTGGCGGCATGGTAGTCGGCATTGAACATGGCCCGCTCGGTCTGCGGCATCACATCGCTGACAAAGCCGCCCCGCTGCTCCAAGAGCTCCGGCTTGCCACCCATGATGCCTGCCAGGTTGGGGCCGCCATACAGGTAGGAGGAACCATCAAACCGGTTGCGGTAGTACTGCGCGGTCAGGCCCAGGCTTTGCTCGGGGCTGATCTTGATCTGCACATTGCCCAGCACATCCACCCCCTTGGTGTTCTGGGCATCGGTCTGGGCAATGTCGGTGCGCACCGGCTTGCCCTTGCCGTCATAAAAACTGCCATTGTTTTGCAGCGCAATGCCCAGGCGCGCCTGCACCTGCTCATTGCCGCCGGCAATGGATTGGGCCAAGCGGTACTGGTGGTCGCGCGAGCCCTGGAAGCCGGAGGTGACCCCCACTTCGCTGCCCAGCTGCAGGCCAGCGGCGCTGCCTTTTTTGGTGATGATGTTGACAATACCGCCGGTGGCGCCGCCCCCATACAAGGCGCTGGCGCCTGACAGCACCTCGATACGGTCAATATTGAACGGGTCGATCGCATCGAGCTGCCGGGCCGTGCCGCGCGAGCTGTTGAGCGAGACGCCATCGACCATGACCAGCATGGTGCGCCCACGCAGGTTCTGGCCAAAATTGCTGCGCGACTGCCCGCCCAGGTCAATCCCCGGCACCAGCTGCCCCAGGGCCTCGGCCACACTTTTGCCAGCCGTCACTTGCTGCTGCAGTTGTTCGCTGTCGATGACCTGGGTGGTCTGCGCCAGCTCGCTGCGGATGCTGGGCGCGGCCGATGCCACCACATGCTGCACCGCCAATGGGGTGTCTGCCTCGGCGCCTTCAGACTCTGCGGCCGCAGCCGCCATCTGTGCCTGCGCGCTGCTGGCCAATACCCCGATAGCCAGGCTGATGGGCACCATCGCCCATCCACCACCCCATTTGTTCCGCTGAGCTGCGACCGACCGCCCCTGATTTTGCATAGCTACGCCTTTTGTTCTCTTACAACGACAGCGGAAGAGCTTAATTGGAAGAGAATGGGAAGTCTTTTCTCTTGAGAACAATTCTCATTTAAATGAAACCCAAGGCCGCATTTCTCAGCAAGGACCAGGTGCTCGGCCAGTGGCAGCATTGCATGTGGGCACACACGGTGGGCGAAGCACAGGCGCAAGAGTTGGTGCACGCCCATCTGCAGGTACGCCATGTGCATGCGGGCCAGTACCTGTGGAAGGCGGGCGACGTCCCCACGGGCTGGACCGGTGTCACGCGCGGCGCAGCCAAAATCTGCGTGCCCACGCCTGATGGCCGCTCCATCACCTTGTGCGGCTACGCGGGCAGCTGGTTTGGCGAAACCTATTTGCTACGCCCGCACATGGCCATGGACTGCGATGCCATCGCCTTGCATGACCTGACCATGCTTACATTGCCTGCCCACGCCTTCCACGCGCTGCGCCAGCAATCTGCCACGTTCAGCCAGTTTTTGCTGGAGCTGATGGCCGAGCGCAGCCACCAATTGATGCGCCTGCTGACCGCCAAGCAATGCCTGAGCGTCACCGGCCGGGTCGCGCAAAGCCTGGGCTCCCTCATCACACCGCTGAACTTTCCCTTCCCCGATGCCGGCTTGCTCAACATCACCCAGAGCGAGCTGGCCGATTTTTGCCAGGTCTCGCGCGCCCGCTTCAATGAAGCCTTGCTGGAGCTGGAAAAGCAAGATTTGCTGGAGGTGGGCTACCGTACGGTACGGTTGAAAGATATTGAGGGTTTGAGGCGCTACGAGTACTGAGACGCTTTGTTGCTTTAATCAGTCATCGGCCATAATATCCGTGATCACTGAGGCTGCAGCCAGTGTGCTTAGCAGATGAAGAATAGATACGTTTATGTCGCGCTTGGAGTTCAGCAGCACCAATGGATGCTTGCAACCATGCGGATGCCCCAATTGATCTTTTTCCTATCGGATCGCAGTTGCTAGGCGACAAAGGAATAGATCGTATTGAGAGCTACTCCGCAGTAACTGATTGCTGCCGCATATACTGCTCCAGCGTCCAAATGAAGATTAAACAGACAAGGAGTCAGAATGCGAATTACGTGTCATGCCCTGCTAGCAGCAGCGGTCAGCTGGTTTGCCATACCAGCCCTCGCTGCGCTTCCTGAAGCCGGCTATTGGTCGTTTGACGGCGAACTCAATGGGAAGCCGGGACGCGGTCTCCAGATTGAACGCCAGGGTGGTGAGACAGTCATCTTGTCTTACTACGGCTATCGCCCTGATGGATCCGCCACCTTCTATCAAGCATCTGGAAAGATGGCAAAACAGGAGATCTTCACAGCAGATCTGGTGGAATACAAAAATGGTCCCGCGCTCGGCGGCAGCATTCAGAGCGGAGAGATCTCTCAGGCAGTTGGGACGGTCACCCTAAAGTTCGACACCAGCCAATCAGGCACGATCAGTCTTCCTGGTGAGCCTCAGAAGGCAATTTCGCGCTATGTGTATGAGGACACCAAGCAGCGTCTGCATAATCAATTCTCTGTCTCATTTTTTGGAATAAGCAATCATTCCGGCTTCATTCACAGCGCGAAATTGATATTGTCTCTCACGAGCGATGGTCTCTCTGCCGAGCTATCAACTCCCGACGGCATTCACTGTGAATACAAAGGGGACCTCCAACGAGAAGGCTCAGGATTTGCTTCTGAGGGGCAAATCAGCCCATGCAATGATTTCTTCAATATTTCTAAACCCCTTACCAATGCGCGCTTCATGAACCTGAAAGTCAGCGATGATGGTGTGCTATCCGGTATCTATCGATCTTCCGATGATGGATCAGCACCCTTTGTGGACTACCATGTTTTTGGAAGATGCTTCTACTTTCCAGGTGCGGTAATCCTTGGCACACCACCCAAACTTTGCTCGCCGAAGCGCCTTGGCCTTGAGGACACTGCTGAATAGAAATCTTCGGAAAGAGACCCTTTTGGCTTGCGATGAGAGTTCTCGCACAACTCTCAGCCAAAGAGCGAATATGGGTGTCGAAACGGAGCCATCGGCAAATACTTGGCTACGGATGTCTTCTCGCGTCTTACCCAAGACCCTGATTCGCACGAACCCAGAAAGTTGGCGAAAGATGTTGACTGCCATTGAAGACGTGCTCCCTGCCCACTTGGGTGGCCATCCTCTGCAGTCGTTCAATCAGTGCGAGGAGATCGGCTGGTTTGTCCTTGGGCGGGATGACCTGTCTCCAAGCGCCCTGCTTCGGTCCTGCCTACCTTCAGCTGTGACCGTTGAAATCCCAATCTGATACAGCACTCATACGCCTACACTCTACTGAGTGCTGGTGGCATTCCCTGTTACGTTGTCCAACAGCTAGATCATGAAGATGTAGAGATGGTTTTCCGCACCCATGGGAAATTCATCCGCGAGGACTTCCAGAAGCCCAGGCTAGCCTCAAAGCCGTTCAGTGAGGCCTGTGTGATTCCGGTGTGATTTTCTGGACAACCAAAGACAACCGAATGGGCAAAAAATAACGCCACACAGAGGCATTCCTCTTGTGTGGCGTTGTGCTGTATGGTGGAGCTGGCGGGAATTGAACCCGCGTCCGTCAGCCTTCGTCGAGCAGATCTACATGTTTAGTGTTCTGGTTTGAATCTCGCCTGCAAAGCCGCGCAGACACACGCTGCATTGCAAGCCAGTACCCTTGGATCTTGCCATCTACCAAGGTACCCGGTAGACGGCCAGCTGATGTAAATTCCCTTGCAGCCGGGAGGTATTGCTACCCCCTTGCCCAGCCCATCAACATACTGTTGCAAGGCTCACCGGATTTAAGCGGCGAGTGCGAAACGTTCGTCGTTTGCAGTTAGTTTTTTGAACGGAGATTTACGAGCGTCATTCAAGCTCGACATGCACCACACCGATCCCGAACCCACGTCGAAACCAGGACAGCCCCATAGCATCTATTTTAGGCCAGATTCAGCCGTTTCAAGAGCTCGTGTGGAGAATTGATGACATCATCGGCCTCCCAGTGCGCGACCGACTGCTTTTCGCCCAGGTAGCCGTAGACAGCGGCGACGGTGTGCATGCCGGCAGCCTTGCCCGCGATGATGTCGCGCTCGTCATCGCCCACATAGACGCAGTCCTGCGGATCGACGCCGATGCGGCGTGCTGCTTCAAAGAGCGGCTCGGGATGGGGCTTGGCATGCGGCGTGGTGTCGCCACTCACGACGGCACCGGCACTGGCGAACAAGGCCATCTGGCGCGACAGCGGCTCGGTAAAGCGCTTGGACTTGTTGGTCACCACGCCCCAGTGCAGCTGGCGCGCCACAATGCTGGCCAGCATGTCGGAAACGCCATCGAACACGGTGGTGTCCTGCGTCATGCGGCGCTCGTAGTTCTGGAAGAACTCTTCGCGCATCGTGGGGAACTCGGCATCTTCGGGCTGCATGCCAAAGGCCACGCGCAGCATGCCGCGCGCGCCCGATCCGGCATACGGCCGGTAATCGGCCATCGGCAAGGATGGCATACCCCTTGCCACCCGCATCTGGTCTGCAGCGGCGCCCAGATCCGGGGCGCTGTCAATCAGGGTTCCGTCCAGGTCGAACAGAATGGCGCGTATCGATCTTTGCATCAGCCGGGCTTTCGGGTTGCGATCATGTAGTTGACGCTGGTGTCTTCATTGAGCCAGTAGCGCTGCGTCAAGGGGTTGAACTGCAAGCCCTTGCTGTGCGCATGCACCAGGCCGGCGCTGCGGCAGTAGTGGGCCAGCTCCGAGGGACGGATGAACTTGGCAAACTCATGCGTGCCCTTGGGCAGCATCTGCAAGATGTATTCCGCACCCACAATCGCCAGCGCAAAGGCCTTGGCATTGCGGTTGATGGTCGAGAAAAACACCCAGCCGCCGGGCTTGACCAGGTCATGGCAGGCCTGGACCACCGATGCGGGGTCGGGCACGTGCTCGAGCATCTCCATGCAGGTGACGGTATCAAAGCTCTCGGGCTGCAGCTGTGCCAGCGTCTCGACGGCGATTTCCTGGTAGCTGATATTGGGGGTTTGCGCCTCCAGCGCATGGAGCTGGGCCACACGCAGCGCCTTGGTGGCCAGGTCGATGCCGGTCACGGTGGCGCCCTTGCGCGCCATCGAGTCGCTCAAAATGCCGCCGCCGCAGCCCACATCCAGCACCTTCTGGCCATTCAAGGGACTGAAGGTATTGATCCACTCCAATCGCAGTGGATTGATCTGGTGCAAGGGTTTGAAGTCACTGTCCGGATCCCACCAGTGCATGGCGAGCTCGGAAAACTTGGCCAATTCGGCCGGATCGGCATTCACAGTCTGGTTCATGGCCTGATTGTCCACCATCTGCAGGCGCATTCAGGCATAAAAAAAGCCCCACGAATGGGGCTTTTTTGCGCAGGGGCAGAAGAATTACTTCTGGGTGCCCACCACTTCGATTTCCACGCGACGGTTCTTGGCGCGGCCAGCTGCAGTCTTGTTGTCTGCCACTGGTTGCTTTTCGCCCTTGCCTTCGGTGTACACGCGGCTCTTGTCGATGCCCTTGGACACCAGGTAAGCCTTCACAGCTTCAGCGCGACGCACGGACAGCTTTTGGTTGTAAGCATCGGAGCCGATGGAGTCGGTGTGACCCACAGCGATGATCACTTCCAGGTTGATGTTCTTCACCTTGGAAGCCACATCGTCCAGCTTAGCCTTGCCTTCTGGCTTCAGCACCGACTTGTCGAAGTCGAAGAATGCGTCAGCAGCGTAGGTGACCTTTTGGGTCTGGGCAACTGGAGGAGCCACTGGAGCTGGTGCAGGAGCAGCTGGAGCAACAGCAGGTGCTGGTGCGGGTGCTTCAGCAGCCTTCACCAGGGCACCGTCGCAGCCTTCAGCAGCGGTAGCAGGGGTCCAGTTAGCATCGCGCCAGCACAGTTCGTTGGTACCGTTCTTCCAGACCAACTCACCGCTGCCGTTTTGCCAGTTGTCAACTACTTTGCCGCCATCAGCAGCCTTAATTTGTGCTCCAGCGGCGGTTGCAAGCGCTGCAGAGGCAAACAACATCGCCACTTTGTTCAGTTTCTTCATGGTTCTCCTCTTGGGGAAAAAGCCGCAGCCGCGCTGCGAATCAAGACGTCGTCAGTGACCATCACCAAAAACGTTCTTACTTATTGTGCCATAGGCGTACCGGATCGCCATAGTTATCTGTAGCGCCAACGGTAAGACAAAAGCGCATTGGGCCTAGAATGTTGCCCACATGCAACATCAGCTTGCGCCTAAAATGCCTCTTGTACTTCGCCACCTATGCACGCACTATGACCCAGTTTGCTAAAGAAACATTGCCGATCAGCCTGGAAGAGGAAATGCGCCGCAGCTACCTCGATTACGCGATGAGCGTGATCGTTGGCCGCGCTCTCCCAGATGCCCGTGACGGCATGAAACCGGTGCACCGCCGGGTTCTGTATGCGATGCATGAGCTGAACAACGATTGGAACCGCCCTTATAAGAAGAGCGCGCGTATTGTGGGTGACGTGATTGGTAAGTACCACCCGCACGGTGACAGCGCCGTCTACGAC
The DNA here is from genome assembly GCF_037479315.1 of Comamonas sp. MYb69. Taxonomy (NCBI): domain Bacteria; kingdom Pseudomonadati; phylum Pseudomonadota; class Betaproteobacteria; order Burkholderiales; family Comamonadaceae; genus Comamonas; species Comamonas sp. MYb69. The sequence goes on along the minus strand of NZ_JBBGZG010000009.1, from coordinate 92,217 downwards.
ACCATCGTGCGCATGGCCCAGGATTTTTCGCTGCGTCATATGCTGGTCGATGGCCAGGGTAACTTCGGCTCGGTGGACGGCGACAGTGCTGCGGCCATGCGTTATACCGAAATCCGCCTGTCCAAGATCGCCCACGAAATGCTGGCCGATATCGACAAGGAAACCGTGGACTTCGGCCCCAACTATGACGGCTCCGAAAGCGAGCCGCTGGTGCTGCCCGCGCGTGTGCCCAATCTGCTGATCAATGGATCGGCCGGTATTGCGGTGGGTATGGCCACCAATATTCCTCCGCACAACTTGAATGAAGTGGTGGATGCCTGCCTGCACCTGCTGCACCATCCCGAGGCATCGGTCGATGACCTGATGGAGATCGTGCCCGCGCCCGACTTCCCCACCGCCGGCATCATCTACGGCATCAATGGCGTCAAGGAAGGCTACCGCACCGGCCGCGGCAAGATCGTGATGCGCGCCAAGGTGCACTTTGAAGATATCGACAAGGGCCAGCGCCAGTCGATCATCGTCGACGAGCTCCCCTACCAGGTCAACAAGAAGACCTTGCAGGAGCGCATGGCCGAGCTGGTGCATGAGAAGAAGATCGAAGGCATCAGCCATATCCAGGACGAATCGGACAAGTCCGGCATGCGCCTGGTGATCGAGCTCAAGCGCGGCGAAGTGCCCGAGGTGGTGCTCAACAACCTGTACAAGCAGACCCAGCTGCAGGACACCTTCGGCATGAACATGGTGGCGCTGGTCAATGGCCAGCCCAAGCTGTGTAACCTGAAGGACCTGATCAAGGTCTTCCTGGAGCACCGCCGTGAAGTGGTGACGCGCCGCACCGTGTATGAGCTGCGCAAGGCACGCGATCGCGGCCATGTGCTCGAAGGTCTGGCTGTGGCGCTGGCCAATATCGATGACTTCATCGCCATCATTCGCAATGCGCCCACACCCCCGGTGGCCAAGGCCGAGCTGATGACCAAGAGCTGGGACAGCAAGCTGGTGCGCGAGATGCTCACCCGCACGCGCACTGATGGCGGCGTCATCAATGCCGACGACTACCGCCCCGAAGGCCTGGAAGTGGAATTCGGCATGCAGCAGGACGGCCTCTACCGCCTGTCCGAGACGCAGGCGCAGGAAATCCTGCAAATGCGTCTGCAGCGCCTGACCGGTCTGGAGCAGGACAAGATCGTTGCCGAGTACAAGGACATCATGGCGGTCATCGAAGACCTGCTGGACATCCTGGCCAAGCCCGAGCGCGTCTCGACCATCATCGGCGAAGAGCTGGTGGCCCTGAAGACCGAGTTCGGTCAGACCAAGCTGGGTGCACGCCGCAGCCAGGTGGAATACAGCGCGCAAGACCTGTCCACCGAAGACCTGATCACCCCGACCGACATGGTGGTGACCTTGTCGCACACCGGCTATATCAAGAGTCAGCCGCTGAGCGAGTACCGCTCGCAAAAGCGCGGCGGGCGCGGTAAGCAGGCCACCGCCACTAAGGAAGACGACTGGATCGACCAGCTCTTTATCGCCAACACGCACGACTACTTGCTGTGCTTCTCCAACCGGGGCCGCCTGTACTGGCTCAAGGTCTGGGAAGTGCCTGCCGGCTCGCGCGGCTCGCGCGGTCGCCCCATCGTCAACATGTTCCCGCTGCAGGACGACGAGAAGATCAACGTGGTGTTGCCGCTGACCGGTGAATACCGCAGCTTCCCGGCCGATCACTATGTGTTCATGGCCACCCGCATGGGCACGGTCAAGAAGACCTCGCTGGACGAGTTCAGCAACCCGCGCAAGGCCGGCATCATCGCCGTGGGCCTGGACGATGGCGACGTGCTGATTGGCGCGGCGCTGACCGAAGGCCGCCACGATGTGATGCTGTTCAGCGATGGCGGCAAGGCCGTGCGCTTTGATGAAAACGATGTGCGCCCCATGGGCCGCAATGCGCGCGGCGTGCGCGGCATGAACATCGACGACAGCCAGAACCTGATCGCGATGCTGGTGGCCGAACAGCACCCGGCCGAAGTCGAAGCGCGCAAGGCCAAGGACGCGCTGGACAACCTGCAGATCCGCGACAAGGAATTGCAGGACGCCCAGGCACCAGCGGCTGACATTGACGCGGTGCGCAAGCAGATCGACGAGGCCCGCGCTGCGCTGGAAGCGGCCGACCTGGCGGCCATTGCCGCACTGGGCGAGCTGCCACGCGAGACCTTGCACAGCGTGCTGACCGCCACCGAAAACGGCTACGGCAAGCGCACCTCGATCGTCGAGTACACCCGCCACGGCCGTGGCACCAAGGGCATGATCGCGATCCAGCAGTCGGAACGCAACGGCAAGGTCGTGGCCGCCACCCTGGTGAGCCCGGATGACCAGATCATGCTGATCACCGACACCGGCGTGCTGGTGCGCACCCGGGTGGCCGAGATCCGCGAGATGGGCCGCGCCACGCAGGGCGTGACCCTGATCAGCCTCGATGCAGGCGCCAAGCTGAGCGGGCTGCAGCGCATTGTCGAGAACGATGCGCAGGCGGACGAGAACGCCGAGGCCGACGGTGCCGATGGCGCCGATAACGCCCAGGGGGCGGACGGCAACGACGCCGCAAGCCCGGCAGACGGCTCCTAAGCCCGCACAGAAAAAGCCATGTTGCGACATGGCTTTTTCCTGCCCTTTATGCTCCTTTTTCCATAGCTATCACCGCTCGCTGTGCGAGCCAACAAGGCCTTCCATGCAACGCCCCTATAACTTCTCGGCCGGTCCGGCCGCCATCCCTGAAGACGTGCTGCAGCAAGCAGCCAGCGAGATGCTGGACTGGCGCGGCAGCGGCATGAGCGTGATGGAGATGAGCCACCGCGGCAAGGAGTTCATCTCGATCTGCGAGAAGGCCGAAGCCGATTTCCGCCAGCTGCTGGCCGTGCCGCAGAACTTCCATATCCTGTTCATGCAAGGCGGTGGCCTGGCGGAAAACGCCATCGTGCCGCTGAACCTGTCGCAAGGCGGCGCGGTCGATTTTGTCGTCACCGGCAGCTGGAGCCAGAAGTCGACCAAGGAAGCGGCCAAGTTCTGCAACGCCGCAGCTGCCGCCACCGACGAAGCCCAGGGCTTTACCCATATCCCCGATCCCGCCAGCTGGAAGCTGCGTGCCGATGCGCGCTATGTGCACATCTGCAGCAACGAGACCATCAATGGCGTGGAGTTCCAGCAGCTGCCCGACCTGGCCAGCCTGGGCTGCCAGGCGCCGCTGGTGATCGATTTCTCGTCGCATGTGGCATCGCGCAGCGTGGACTGGAGCCGCGTGGGCCTGGCTTTTGGCGGCGCGCAGAAGAACCTGGGCCCGGCGGGCCTGACCCTGGTCGTCGTGCGCGATGACCTGCTCGGCCACGCGATGGCCATGTGCCCCAGCGCCTTCAACTACCGCTTGGTGGCCGACAACCAGTCGATGTACAACACGCCACCCACCTGGGGCATCTACATTGCCGGCCTGACCTTTGAATGGATCTTGCGCCAGCAAGAAGGCGCTGCCAGCGGCGTTGCCGCGCTGGAAGCGCGCAACAGCGCCAAGGCCGAGCTGCTCTACCAGGCCATCGATGGCTCGCAGCTCTACGAGAACCGCGTGGCGCGCGACTGCCGCTCGCGCATGAATGTGCCCTTCTTCCTCAAGGATGAGTCACGCAACCAGGCATTTCTGGATGGCGCCAAGGCGCGCGGTCTGCTGCAGCTCAAGGGCCACAAGTCGGTCGGCGGCATGCGCGCCAGCATCTACAACGCCATGCCGCTGGCAGGCGTGCAGGCGCTGGTGGACTATATGCAAAGTTTTGAAAAACAGGGCTGATCAGCAACGCCCCGGTTTTGCCCGGGAAACACTCTTACGTTATTCTTACTGGCTGGCAGTCTCCCCGGGAGCTGCCCGCATCGCACACCCAGGCCACCATGAGCACTTCACCCCAAGCGTCCCCCGAACTCGCCGCACTGCGTGTCCAGATTGACAATCTCGACACGCAGCTGCTGACCTTGTTGAACCAGCGCGCCCTGGTTGCCGAACGGGTGGGCGAGCTGAAAAAGCGCGAAGGCACGCCCTTCTTCCGCCCAGACCGGGTCGCCCAGGTCATCCAGAAGATTGAAAACGCCAACCCTGGCCCCTTGAAGGCCGCCCATGTCTCGGCCATCTGGCGCGAGATCATGTCCGCCTGCCTGGCGCTGGAATCGCCCCAGCGCGTGGCCATCCTGGGCCCGGCCGGCACCTTCTGCGAAGAAGCGGCCATCCAGTACTTTGGCGGCGCTGCCGACATCAAGTACTGCAACAGTTTTGAAGAGGTCTTCCATTCCACCGCTGCGGGCAGCGCCCAGTTTGGCGTCGTCGGCGTGGAGAACTCGAACGAAGGCGTGGTCACGCGCTCGCTGGACATGTTCCTGCACACGCCCTGCCATGTCGTGGGCGAGGTGAGCCTGCTGATCCGCCACAACCTGATGCGCACGACCAACTCGCTCGAAGGCATCGAGGTCGTGGCCGCGCATCCCCAGGCGCTGGCGCAGTGCCAGGGCTGGCTGTCCAAGCACCTGCCCCATGCCGAGCGCCGCCCGGTCGAGAGCAATGCCGAAGGCGCGCGCCTGGCGGCCCTGCACCCGAACATGGCCGGCATCGCCGGCGAGCGTGCGGCCCAGCAGTACGGCCTGCACATCATCAGCCATGCCATCCAGGATGACGCCTACAACCGCACGCGCTTTGCGATCATCTGCCTGCCCCACACGCTGGCCACGCCCGAGCCCAGTGGCAAGGACTGCACCAGCCTGGTCGTCTCGGTGCCCAACCGGCCCGGTGCCGTGCATGAGCTGCTGATGCCGCTGAGCAAGCATGGCGTGTCGATGACGCGCTTCGAATCCCGCCCGGCCCGCACCGGCCAGTGGGAATACTATTTCTATATTGACCTGGACGGCCACCCGTCGCAGCCCCATGTGGCCAAGGCCCTGGATGAGCTGCGCGCGCTGTGTGCGTTCTACAAGGTGCTCGGCGCCTACCCTGTCGGGAGTTGAATCGGTGAAAAAGTTTGAACATATGGCGCTGATCGGCTGCGGGCTGATGGGCGGCTCATTTGCCCTTGCAGCCAAACGGGCGGGGCTGGTCAAACGCATTGTCGGCTACAGCAAGTCGCCATCCACCACCAGCCGCGCGCGCCAGATGGGTGTCATTGACGAAGAAGCCAGCTCGGCCCTGCAGGCCGTCTCGGGCGCCGATCTGGTGCTGCTGGCCATCCCGGTCGCCTCGACCGAGTCGACCCTGGCCAACATCAAGCACCTGATCAACCCCGACACCCTGGTGATGGATGTGGGCTCGACCAAGATGGATGTGGTGGCTGCCGCGCGCCGCGCGCTGCGCGACCGCTTTGGCTGCTTTGTGCCGGCCCACCCGATCACCGGCAAGGAAGTCTTTGGTGTGGACCACGCCGACGTCAACCTCTACCGCGATGCCCAGGTGGTGCTCACCCCCACTGAGCTGACCAAGGTCGCCCAGCTGCGCCAGGCCGAGGCCATCTGGAAGGCCATTGGCACCCATGTGACCAGCATGGCGCCCGAGCAGCATGATGCGGCGCTGGCCGCCAGCAGCCACGCGCCGCATCTGGTGGCCATGGCCTATATGAACTCGCTGCTGTCGCAAGACGGCGCGCACCGCATGCTGTCGCTCGCCGGCCCCGGCTTTCGCGATTTCACCCGCATTGCCGCGGCCGAGCCGCAGATGTGGCGCGATATCTTCCTGGCCAACCGCAGCGAGATCCTCAAGCAGATCCAGTCGCTGCAGCACATGCTGGGCAGCTACGAGGCCGCGTTGCTGAGCGACGACCAGCCCGCGCTCGAGCAGCTGCTGCGCGAGGCCAGCGGCACCCGCGCGCAGTGGAAGCAGGGCAAGCTCTACACGCCAGAGTCGCTGTCCAAGCACAAAACCACCGCTTGATCGGCGCAGTGCCAGCACTGGCCCAGCCGGTGGACCGATAATAGCCAGTGGCGCTACCTGACAACGGGCAGCGCCACCTTCGTTTGCGACCACCGCGCCGCCTGCGCAGCAGGCCTGGCGCAACCACCCCACAGCAGAGCCCCGCCATGTTCTCCACTGCATTTCTCGATATCCCCGCCTTGCAAAGCGCCCATGGTGAAGTGCAGCTGCCCGGCTCCAAGAGCATCTCCAACCGCGTGCTGCTGCTGGCCGCGCTGAGCGCGGGCACCACCACCATCCATGACCTGCTCGATTCCGACGACACCCAGGTGATGCTGCGTGCACTCGAGCAACTGGGCTGCGCCGTGGTGCGCAGCACCGACCCGGCCCACCTCAACAGCTACCACATCACCGGCATTGCCGGCCAGTTGGCGCCCGCGCTGGCCGCCCGCAGCACCGCGCTGTTCCTGGGCAATGCCGGCACCGCCATGCGGCCGCTGACCGCTGCGCTGGCTTTGCTCGGCGGCCACTTCGAGATGAGCGGTGTGCCGCGCATGCACGAACGCCCCATCGGCGACCTGGTCGATGCGCTGCGCCAACTGGGCTGCCAGATCGACTACCTGGGCAACGAGGGCTTTCCGCCGCTGCGCATCCAGCCCGTGACGGCCGCGCAGCTGCAGCTGAACACGCCCATCACCGTGCGCGGCGATGTCTCCAGCCAGTTCCTGACCGCCCTGCTGATGGCCCTGCCCTTGGTCACCACGCGCCAGGACATCGTGATCGAAGTCGCCGGCGAGCTGATCTCCAAGCCCTATATCCATATCACCCTGGAGCTGCTCAAACGCTTTGGCATTGCCATCAAGAACGAGCAGTGGCAGCGCTTTACCGTGCTGGCCGGCAGCCGCTACCAGTCCCCGCACGAGATCCATGTCGAGGCCGATGCCTCGTCGGCCAGCTACTTCATCGCGCTGGGCGCCATTGCCGCCAGCAAGGGCAGCCGGCCCAATGCGCAAGGCGGCACCTCCAGCGTGGACCGGGTCGTCAAGGTCGTGGGCGTGGGCGCGCAGTCGATCCAGGGCGATATCCGCTTTGTCGATGCCGCCCGTGCGATGGGTGCGGCCATCACCAGCGGCCCCAACTGGCTGGAGATCCGCCGGGGCGCCTGGCCGCTGCAGGCCATCGACATGGACTGCAACCACATCCCTGATGCGGCGATGACCCTGGCCGCGATGGCGCTCTACGCCAATGGCACGACCACCTTGCGCAATATCGCCAGCTGGCGCGTCAAGGAAACCGACCGGCTGACCGCGATGGCCATCGAGCTGCGCAAGCTCGGCGCTGTGGTGGTGGAAGGCGCGGACTACCTGACCATCACCCCGCCCGCCAACCGCGAGGCCTGGAAGCCCGCCAGCATCCGCACCTATGACGACCACCGCGTAGCGATGTGCTTCTCGCTGGCCGCCTTCAACCCCGCCGGCCTGCCGGTGCGCATTGAAGACCCCAAGTGCGTGGCCAAGACCTTCCCCGGCTACTTCGAGGCCATGTTCTCGGCCGTGCGCGCCGTGCCCGGCTCGATTCCGGTGATCTGCATTGATGGGCCCACCGCCTCGGGCAAGGGCACCGTGGCCTCGGCCGTGGCCGAGCAGCTGGGCTACCACCTGCTCGACTCGGGCGCGCTCTACCGCATCACCGGCCTGGCCGCCACCCGCGCCGGCATCCCGATCGATGCCGAGCATGCCAGCCAGATTGCCGCGCTGATTGCGCAGATGGACATCCAGTTTGGCGCGGACCATGGCGTGCGGCTTGACGGCGAGGACATCAGCCTGGCCATCCGCAGCGAAGAAGCGGGCATGAACGCCTCCCTGGTCTCGGCGCTGCCCGCCGTGCGCCAGGCGCTGGTGCAGGCCCAGCATGATTTTCGCCAGCTGCCCGGCCTGGTCGCTGATGGCCGCGACATGGGCACGGTGATTTTCCCGCTCGCCCCTTTGAAGGTCTATCTGACGGCCAGCGCCGCCAAGCGCGCCGAGCGCCGCCATAAACAGTTGATTGAAAAAGGAATACCGGCTACAATAGCCGACCTTCGTGCTGACCTTGAGGCGCGGGACGCGCGCGACATGAACCGCGCCACCGCCCCCTTGCATGCAGCGCAGGATGCATTCTTGCTGGACAACTCCGAGATGAGCGTGGACAACGCGGTCACTCAGGTGCTGTCCTGGTGGGAAAAGCGACAGCCGTTTGGCAAAGAGCCGGCCTGAGGCGCCCAGCGCGCCCCTTCCCCTGCCTTTGGCGGCGGTGTTACCCGCCCCTGCAACCTTCTACTGGTGGATCTAACCGCCATGGGTTGCCGGGTTGTTTAACTTTGAACCCCGTGGTGTCACAACCACACAACCTGCACGGCCAGCCATAAAAACGTCAGCAATAGTGCTGCCGGAAACCTGCCCGTGTCTAAGGAAATACATGTCTGAATCTTTTGCCGCCCTTTTTGAAGAGTCGTTGACACGCACCGAAATGCGTCCTGGCGAAGTGATCACTGCTGAAGTCGTGCGCGTTGAGCACAACTTTGTGGTGGTGAACGCCGGCCTGAAGTCCGAAGCCTATGTGCCAATCGACGAATTCAAGAACGACCAGGGCGAAATCGAAGTCCAAGTGGGTGACTTCGTGTCCGTGGCCATCGGTTCCATCGAAAACGGCTACGGCGACACCATTCTGTCGCGCGACACCGCCAAGCGTCTGGCTTCCTGGCTGGCCCTGGAAAAGGCGCTGGAATCGGGCGAATTCGTGACCGGTACCACCTCCGGCAAGGTCAAGGGCGGCCTGACCGTTCTGGTCAACGGCATCCGTGCCTTCCTGCCAGGCTCGCTGATCGACACCCGTCCGATCAAGGACCTGACCCCTTACGAAAACAAGACCCTGGAATTCAAGGTCATCAAGCTCGACCGCAAGCGCAACAACGTGGTGCTGAGCCGCCGCGCTGTGGTGGAAGCCTCGATGGGCGAAGAGCGCGCCAAGCTGATGGAAACCCTCAAGGAAGGCTCCATCGTTCAAGGCGTGGTCAAGAACATCACCGAATACGGTGCGTTCGTGGACCTGGGCGGTATCGACGGCCTGCTGCACATCACCGACATGGCATGGCGCCGCGTGCGTCACCCATCCGAAGTGGTGACCGCTGGCCAGGAAATCACCGCCAAGATCCTGAAGTTCGACACCGAAAAGAACCGTGTCTCGCTGGGTCTGAAGCAAATGGGCGATGATCCATGGATGGGCGTGTCGCGCCGTTATCCATCGAGCACCCGCCTGTTCGGCAAGGTCACCAACATTGCCGACTACGGCGCGTTCGTGGAACTGGAACCAGGCATCGAAGGTCTGGTGCACGTGTCCGAAATGGACTGGACCAACAAGAACGTTGCTCCTTCCAAGCTCGTGACCCTGGGCGACGAAGTCGAAGTCATGGTTCTGGAAATCGACGAAGACAAGCGTCGTATCTCCCTGGGCATGAAGCAGTGCAAGGCCAACCCATGGCAAGAATTCGCGCAGAACACCAAGCGTGGTGACCGCGTGAAGGGCCCGATCAAGTCGATCACCGACTTCGGCGTGTTCGTGGGCCTGGCCTCCGGCATCGACGGTCTGGTTCACCTGTCTGACCTGTCGTGGAACGAAACCGGCGAAGCCGCGGTTCGTAACTACAAGAAGGGCCAGGAAGTGGAAGCCATCGTGCTGGCCGTGGACGTGGACCGTGAGCGTATCTCGTTGGGCATCAAGCAGCTCGACAGCGATGCATTCACCACGTTCGCTACCGTGAACGACAAGGGCCAGATCGTGACCGGCAAGGTCAAGTCTGTGGATGCCAAGGGCGCTGAAATCGACCTGGGCGACGACATCGTCGGCTACCTGCGTGCTTCCGAAATCTCGGTGGACCGCGTGGAAGACGCACGTTCGGTGCTCAAGGAAGGTGATGAAGTTACCGCCGTGGTGACCAATGTGGATCGCAAGAGCCGCAGCATCTCCCTGTCCATCAAGCAGAAGGACCACGCTGAACAGCAAGAAACCATGGCTTCGCTGTCGCAGCAATCGTCCAAGGAAAATGCTGGTACCACCAGCCTGGGCGCACTGCTGCGCGCCAAGCTGGACGCCGACAAGTAATTGACGGCTCCGCTACCGACCCATGCCTTGCCCGTCTTGGTATAGTCGGTAGCTTGCAGACAAGGTGGGCGCCCAGTGCGCCCACCAACGCTTTGACTATTTGATTCACGAAGATTCCACATTCGTATGACCCGATCCGATCTGATTGAAGAGCTTGCCGCTCGATTCCACCAGCTGACGCAGCGGGATGCGGAGCAGGCCGTCAAAACGATTCTGGAGGCCATCGAAGACTCGCTGGTACGCGGACAACGCATCGAGATCCGTGGCTTTGGCAGCTTCACCATCACCCACCGCCAACCCCGCCTGGGCCGCAACCCACGCAGCGGCGAAGCCGTGCAGGTGCCCGCCAAGCGCGTCACCCACTTCAAGCCAGGCAAGGCCTTGCGCGAATCGGTGGACGACCCCAGCAACATCCTGACCTCGACCGCCAGCCCCAAGAACAACGACGAATAAAGCGCCGGCTGAACCACCCGGATGGCCCATCTGCCGCTGGCAGTTGGCAGCCAGCCCAACGAACGCTCCCTGTGGGGCGTTTTTTTATTTCACCATGACTCCCGTACCGAACTTCGCTGGACTACGCCGAAGCCCCATACAGCAGGTTTATCAATAACTTAGGCGAGTCCAACATATGCCGGTGCTTTCCGAAACCTGACCTAGCTTCCCCTCTGCTGGCCCCTACAAGGCTCCTGGGAATCGGGTCCTTCCGAGGAGTCATCATGGCAAGAATCAAGCTCACCAAGTCCGCCGTGGAGGCGGCGAAACCCCAGGCGCAGGCCGTCGAACTCAGGGACACGCTGGTGCCCGGCTTCCTGTGCAAGATTACACCGACGGGCCGCAAGGTCTTCATGCTCCAGTACCGCACGAACGCCGGGGAGCGCCGCAAGCCCGCCTTGGGCTTGTTCGGGGAGTTGACCGTTGAGCAGGCTCGCTCGCTGGCGCAGGAGTGGCTGGCGCAGGTGCGCCGGGGCGGCGATCCCAGCGCCGATAAGGCAACCGCCCGATCCGCCCCCACGGTCGCGGAACTGTGCAAGAAGTTCATGGAGGACCACTCCAAGCAGCGTAACAAGCCCAGCACGCAGCGCGGGTACCAGGCGGTCATCGACCGTTGCATCGTCCCGATGCTCGGCCGCATCAAGGTGCAGGACGTGAAGCGGCCCGACGTGGCGTCGGCCATGAAGAAGATGGTCCACAAGCCGGCCGAGGCGAACCGTACTTTCAGCGTCATGCGTAAGATGTTCAATCTGGCCGAGGTGTGGGGCTATCGGCTTGACGGCACCAACCCGTGCCGCCATGTCCCGATGTATCCCAACGGCAAGGCCACCCACCTCATCAGCGACGAGGAAATGGGCAAGCTGTTCCGGTATCTCGCCTTTCTGGAAACCGACGGCCTGGGGCAGGATCACGCGATCCTGCCGCTGGCGATCCGGCTGCAATTCGAGTTTGCGGGCCGCCGCTCCGAAGTCGTCGCGCTGCAATGGGATTGGGTTGATCTGGAGAACCGGCGCGTGGTCTGGCCCGACAGTAAGACCGGCTGCATGTCCAAGCCCTTGAGCGAGGAAGCCCATCGTCTGCTGTCTACCGCGCCCCGGAAGGACGGTTGCCCGTATGTGTTCCCGTCCCCGAACCATCCCGGGAAGCACATGACCACGGGCGAGTATTACGGCGGTTGGACGCGCATCCTCAAGCGCGCCGGCGTGACCCATGTGGGGACGCACGGCATCCGGCATCGCTCGGCTACCGACATTGCCAATTCGGGCATCCCCGTCAAGGTCGGCATGGCGCTGACGGCGCATAAGACCGTGGCGATGTTCATGCGCTACGTCCACACAGAAGACAAGCCGGTACGGGAGGCGGCCGAACTGGTGGCCAACCGACGCCAAGCCATCACCGGGGCGCGGCGAACTGATCCGGTGGAAACAGCGGCTAGCTAGGCCAACTTCTTGCGATTCATACCCGAACGGATATAATCCTGGTTCAGGAACGCAAGCTGCTGTACTGGGAAGGCTCCTCTAAGAAGGACTTCAAGGAGTTTCCCATCGACGTACAGAAGGACATGGGTGTCGCGTTGTTCATCGTCCAGTTGGGCAGCACGCCGCCTTCGGCCAAGCTCTGGAAAGGGTTGGGCTCCGGTGTGTACGAATTGGTGGAAGACCACCGAAGCGACACCTTCCGGGCAGTCTATACAGTGAAGATGGGCGATGCGGTACATGTACTACATGCGTTCCAGAAGAAGTCCAAGTCCGGCATCGCCACGCCGCAGCCGGACGTGGAACTGATCGAGAAGCGGTTGAAGGCCATGGTGGCCCGTCATAAGACGAGCGGGAGATAAACGATGAAGCGTAGTGACCATCCGCAAGGCACTGACAACGTGCTGCGAGATTTGGGCTTTGACGATGCTGAAGAGCTTTCGGCAAAGGCAGCGCTCGCGCTCAAGCTTAATGAATTGATTGACCATCGCGGCCTGAGCCAGACGGAGATTGCTGCGATCACGGGCATGACTCAACCGAAAGTGTCTCAAGTCCGCCGCTACAAGCTCCAGAACATTTCACTGGAACGGCTGATGCAGGCACTGGTTTCACTGGACCAGCGCGTAGAGATTGTGGTGCAGCCTGCGCGGCATGCACATTCGGCGTGCATTACGGTTGCCGCATGAGTCTGTGGCGTCTGTATAGAGGGAGATGGGGAGAATGAAGTTTGCCTATGAAGATTTGAGCGACGATCAGTTCGAGGTACTGATCGTGCTCTTGTGCCAACGCTTGCTCGGTATCGCCGTTCAGGGATTCGCAAAAGGGCCGGATGGCGGGCGCGACGCAAAATTTGTCGGCACGGCGGAACTGCACCCCAGTAAGGCCGCCCCGTGGGTGGGCACGGTCATTGTTCAGGCCAAGCATACCAACGGGTACAACCGCAGCTTTTCGGAACTGGATTTCTACAGTACATCTAGCAGCAACACGGTGGTCGGCAAAGAAGTGCCACGCATCAAGAAGCTGCGCGAGGCCAAGCAACTCGACCACTACATGCTGTTTGCGAATCGCCGCCTGACCGGAAATTCCGAGACAGAAATCCGTGACCACATCGCCGCCGAATGCGGCGTCCCTGCTTCGTCTATCTATCTTTGCGGCCTGGAACAACTAGAACTTTGGCTGAAACGCTTTCCAGAAGTGGCCCTGGAGGCGAATTTGGATGCGGTGGACTCGCCTCTGATTGTCAGTCCAGATGATCTTGCCGAGGTTGTTCAGGCGCTTGCGCGCCAAAAGGATGACCTGACAGCGTTACTCGACGACCCGCCCACCGTGCGCGTGACGTATGAGGAGAAGAACGCGCTCAACAATATGACGGCAGCATATGCAAAGGAGCAGCGGCGTAAATACCTGAAGGAAACGGCGCAAATTCGCACTTTTCTGGCTGCGCCAGAGAATATCGAATTGCTGCGCATGTACGAATCTGTGGTCGATGAGTTTCAGCTCAAGATCCTTGCGAAGCGCAAGGACTATCAGACCTTCGACGAAGTCATGGAATATCTGGTGGATCTGTTGTTCAGTCGCGACCCTGTTCTTCGGCAACACGCCCACAAGCGACTGACGAGAGCCATTCTTTTCTACATGTATTGGAACTGTGACATCGGGGAGGTGGATGATGCTGCGGCCAACCAAGCACTCACATCCTGATCGCACAGTAATTAATGTTTCTCTTCTGCTCCTTTCGCGGCTGAAAGATCGTCGCGTCGATGAATACGATGTGCTGCGCAAATTTGCAAAGAAACACGTTGTCGGCGGCGACGTGCTTTTCCTGCCTGCACTCAATTTTCTCTATCTGATGGGCCTGATTGAATATCGTCCTAAGACGGACGCAGTCGAATACGTAGGGCCAAATGAAGCTATCTAAACTCTATTCCAACAAGCCGGATGTGTTTGAGCCCGTGGACTTTGCTCTTGGGCTGAATGTCGTCATGGCGGAAATCCGTCTGCCGGAGAATCGGAACAAGGACACACACAATCTTGGGAAGACCACGCTGGGGCGTCTTTTGGACTTCGGATTCTTGGCAGGAAAAGACCCTAAGTTCTTCCTCTTCAAGCATTTTGAATTGTTCAAGGATTTCGTCTTTTTCCTTGAAATTGAACTGGAGGACGGCTCCTTCATCACGATCCGACGCAGCGTAGAAGACGCGACCAAAATCGCCTTTAAGCAGCATGAGGCAGGCCATCAGGACTTGTCGGCGTTGGCGCTCGCGGAATGGGGTCATCGGGACGTTCCTTTTGAACGTGCACGAGAACTGCTTGATGGCCTGCTCGACTGGCGTGCTCTCAAGCCATGGTCGTACCGCAAAGCGCTTGGCTATCTGTTGCGGTCACAAGAGGATTTCCGCGAAGTTTTCCAACTTCGCAAGTTCGCTTCCAAACATGCTGATTGGAAGCCATTCCTTGCACACCTTCTTGGCTTTGATGCCAAGCTTATTGCCGAGCACTATGCAAAAGAGCATGAGCTCGCCAAAAAGCAGGAGACGGCGCAAGCCATCAAGAATGAATTGGGGGGGTCGATCGAGGACATCAGCAAGATTGAGGGCATTCTTCTGCTCAAGCAAAAAGATGCGGAGAAGAAGCAAGTGCTGCTGGATGCTTTCGATTTTCGCGCTCTAGACAAGGATCGCACCAAGAAGGTGGTGGAAGAAGTTGATGAGCGCATCGCTGCGCTGAACTCGGAACGCTATTCTTTGAGTCAAAACAGGAAGAAGGTGCAGGCATCATTGCAGGAGGATCAGATTCTGTTTAGCCCTGATGAAGCCCAGAGGTTGTTTGGCGAAGCTGGCGTGCTGTTCCAGGGACAGATCAAGAAAGATTTCCAGCAATTGATCGCCTTCAACCGAGCTATCACAGATGAGCGGCGCGGCTATCTCCAAGAGGAATTTGCGGAGATCGAGGGGGAACTGAAGCGAGTGAACGCAGAACTGAACTCCTTGGGAAAAAAACGTTCAGAGATGCTCTCCTTCCTAAGCGGAACGGATGTTTTCACCAAATACAAGTTACTTTCGGATGAGATGGTGACGCTGCGTGCGGACATCACATCGCTGGAACACCAGAAAGGCCATCTGCATCGTCTTCAGGAGTTGCGTACAGAGATTAGAGCCTTGACGGAAGAGCGCGACCATTTGCAGGCGCGGATCGAAGCCGACGTGGATAAGCAGAACTCTGATCAGGCAAGCCTGTTCTCCACGATTCGAGTTTTCTTCAGCGAGATTGTTGAGGAAGTCATTGATCGCAAGGCGCTATTGAGCGTGGCGCTCAATCAGGCAGGTCATCTGGATTTCAAGGCGGAAATTCTCGATGGCTCTGGCAACGCCACGAGCGCTGACTTGGGACACACTTACCGAAAGCTGCTGTGTGTTGCTTTTGATATGGCTGTGCTTCGTGCGCACCTGAGTGAGAAGTTCCCGCGCTTTGTGTATCACGACGGTGTGCTGGAATCGCTGGACGACCGAAAGAAAGAGAACTTGATGACAGTTGTGCGTCGTTATGCAGATTTAGGGTTGCAGCCGGTCATCACGCTGATTGACTCCGATTTGCCAGTACGAGCAGAAGATGATGCCCCTGTTTTTACAGCGGGTGAAATCGTCGTCACGCTACATGATGAGGGGGATCACGGCCGAATCTTCAAAATGAGAGGATGGTAATTCAATCCTCATTGGTTCACGTAGTTATTCAGGGCATGCTCCTGGCATTCAAAGTGATGGCTTGTGCGCGTTAGAGCGTGTTCTGAACTTTGAGCGCCGCAATAGTAATGAGGCTGGGGTGCTGTGATGCCCCGCAAGGCGATGCCGCGTTGGGTGCCGGTTTGGAAGTAGGAGCCACACACGTGCAAGCTTGGCTCTCAAACGGCACGCCAACGATGGGATTGACCGGCCGGATTTTGAAGGATAAGCGGTGACGCGATGAAGCTAAACAAGGCTTGGTGGGAGCATCTTGCGCCGAAGTCGATGATCGGAAGGCGGCGCGAGGTTGAGCAGCTGCTTGAAGACTTCGTGCGGTCCTCCGAATACGGGCGGGAATGGGCGCGGGTGGCTGCGAATCCCCACGGCGTGTTTAGGCTCAAGCCAGGCCAAGTGATACCCGTGGTGCGCATGATTTTCATGGGCGACCGTCCGGGGTTCATCTCTCCGTTCCGGAAGCTCATGGATGGGCACAGAACGGTGGACCGCAAGCCAGAGTACGGTCTCGGCGCCCTAGGTGAAGGCGAGTTAGCTATCCAGCCTACTATTTCGGTGGAAGTCGTTACTGACCCCGCGTACTTGGCTGCGGCCATGCGCGGAGCTACGCAGATTAACGAAAGCACCATCAGGAGCCCTAGCCTTGTATTTTCGGTGCCCGCGCACTTCCTGCTATCGCCCAAGCACTACCCCGAACGCGCATACGTCCTCTACCAGCACATCTTCGGCGCTGGTGCGTCATACCCCGACGACGGGTCCTTTTATGTGGGTGTGTCCACCCGTAGCTGGCAAAAGCGCTGGTCCGAGCACCGTCGCGCGATTGAGACGGGCAGTCCATTGCTTTTCCATCGCCGATTTCGAGAAGAGCAAGAGGGTGGGCGTCTCACGTACGTGCACCACAAGGTGATGGCTATCACCGACGATGTGGAGCAGCTCTACGAGGCGGAAGAGTTCCTGGTGGAAGGGCATTGGGATGACGAACGCCGGCTCAACATGGTGCCGGGCGGAAAGAGCGGCCTACACTACCTGCGCGAAAACGGATTGCTTTTGAAAGGCGTCGTTCCTCTGCCCGATGACCGCGACAAGATTCTGCACAAGTGGTTGAATGACCATCCCCGCTTGGGGTTACCGGCGCCATGGGTCGCCGAAAAGTGGAAGGACAACGACTGGGCGATAGCGCAGATTTGCGGGCGGGACGGGCGCTTATCGGTGGTCCAAGTCAAGGCGATACGCGAGCTCGCCAAAAACCACACGCCCGAGGAAATTTACGTGCGCATCGGGGCGAAAGACGTGGACCAAGTGAAACGAGTCTTGGATGGAAAAACCTACGCACGAATAGCCTGATCTCCATAGCGTTGTACCAAGCCGCCACGGTTCGCGCTGGCGGCTTTTCCGATGCTTAAAGCGTTCGAAACAATCAGCCACTTAGAGCGTTTTCTGAACTTTAAGCGCCGCAATAGCAGTGAGGCTAGAGTGCGGTGTTGCGCCGCAAGCCCTACCCGACGGACGTCAGCGGCGAAGAATGGCTTCGCTGGCTATCACCTGCTGGCAGTGCACCTTACGCCGGCCGAAGAACGCGAGCGTGCCCAGGTCGACCACATCTGCGCCGCAGTGCAGCGGCCGCGGGCCACACAGTCGAGCTGGCATGGGCCGACCGGAGCTAACCGGAGAGAAAGCGCGAGAGGCCGAAAAGGAACATGACATCACACTGCAGATCGTGAAGCTGCCTAAAGCGAAGAAAGGCTTCGTACTGCTGCCCAGGCGCTGGGTGGTCTAGCGTAGCTTTGGTTGGCAGGCGCGCTTTCGACGACTGTCTCGGAACTATGAACGGCTGCCCGAAGTGCTCAGCGGACTGCACTTCCTCGTCTTTTCCGTGTTCATGCTGCCCAATGCCGCGCGACTGCTGGCTTCTGCCAGTGGTTCATAACAGGCTCTAGCTCCTGTTGAGCCGGCATCACTTTGTGTAGTTGAGTGCTCATCCCTCCAGAAATCTTATAAAGTGTTACAAACACGCTTGCTTCGGTCACGCCGAGCAAGTCTTCCAGGATGGTCACAAGGACGGTCTATGGCCGCAAAGGATGAGCAAATGATTGGTCGTGGATCTGAATGGCGTCGCTGGGAACCGCACATCCATGCGCCAGGAACCGTTCTAAATAATCAGTTTGGCAGCGACTCCCCTTGGGATGCCTATCTCAGAAAGCTTGAGACAGTTACGCCGAAAATTGAGGCGTTGGCTGTGACTGACTATTACCTTACTGAAACGTACGAAGAGGTGGTAAGGCAAAAGGCGGCTGGCCGTTTGCAAGATGTACAACTCATTTTTCCCAACGTCGAATTGCGTTTAGATGTCGCTGCAAAGTCTGGCTTTGTCAACGTGCATCTCCTAGTCAGCCCTGAAGATCCGAACCACGTCGCAGAACTACACCGCATCCTTCAGCGCCTTCAGTTTCAGGCGCATGGCGATACCTTCAACTGCACCCGCCTGGATCTGATTTCCCTCGGCAGAAAAGCCGACACTAGCATCCTCGATGACCGCGCTGCGCTTTCGCACGGCGCCACGCAGTTCAAGGTGAATTTTGACCAGCTCCGCCGGGTCATGCGAGAGAGCGATTGGGCGAAGACCAACATCCTCATCGCGGTTGCTGGCGCGACAGGCGACGGAACTTCGGGGTTACGCCAAGCCGCAGACGCAACCATGCGTCAGGAGATCGAAAAGTTCGCCCACATCATCTTCTCAAGTAGTACAGCACAGCGCGAATTCTGGTCTGGTCGCAAGGGTGTGACGCTCGACCAACTCAAGGAGCGTTATGGCGGCTGCAAGCCCTGCCTCCACGGCAGCGATGCCCACGACCAGAAAACCGTAGGCGAGCCGGTTGAAGAGCGTTATTCGTGGATCAAGGGCGGTCTAGAGTTCGACGCCTTGCGCCAGGCTTGTATCGACCCCGAAGGTCGCGCTTATGTCGGAAGCGAATCGCCGTCCACGGCCATGCCTTCCCAAGTAATCTCGAACATAACTATCGGAGATGCGAGTTGGGCATCAACTCCGAACATACCACTTAATCCTGGGCTCGTCGCGATCATCGGCGCGCGCGGCTCAGGCAAGACCGCGCTTGCTGACATGATTGCCGCCGGCTGTGACGCAATCACTCCAGCCGCTTGGAATGCGAGCGTAAACATCAGTCCGTCATTTCTCGTCCGTGCCCGCCAGTTGCTTGGCCAGGCGACTGCAACGCTGACATGGGGTGGAGGTGCTTCAGTCAAACGCTTCCTCGACGGGCGCGATGCAAACGGTCATCTAGCTTTTCCCCGAGCGCGCTACTTGTCTCAGCAATTTGTAGAGGAGCTTTGCTCCTCTGCTGGCGTCTCCGATGGACTCATCGCGGAGATAGAGCGTGTGATCTTTGATGCCCATCCACAAGATGATCTTGACGGCGCTATCGACTTTGCCGAATTGAGGGATTTCCGCACCGCCCGTTTCCAGCAGGCCCGGGAACGGGAAGCTGAGGCAATCGCCGATTTATCCGAGCGCATTGCCACGGAGATTGAAAAGGAAGCTGCTGCCACAGGCCTAGCGCTGCAAGTCACGCAAAAGACCGGCCAAATCAAAAGCTACAACGAAGATCTCGCCAAGCTTGTCGTGAAGGGAACTGAGGCTCAGGCCAATCGCCACACCCAGCTCGGACAGGCCGTGCAGACGCTGCGCGGAACGATCCAAGCCTACGGCAATCAGCGCCGGACATTCGTTGCGCTGCAGGATGAGGTGGCAAGCACTCGCAATACCAAGGCCCCCGAGCTGCTGCGCCAAGCCAAGGAACGACATGTTCACAGTGGCCTCAATCAGCAGCAATGGGATGAGTTCCTGCTGATCTATAAAGGCGATGTCGATACGAGTTTGACCGGCTATGTCACATGGTCCGATCAGCAAATTGCAGAACTCACAGGTCCGGCCATTTCGGCCAGCGATCCGAATACGCCGCTCTTCCCTGACACTGCTGACCTCTCTAAATTAACCCTCAATACGCTGTGGGCTGAAATGGCCCGGCTGGAGGTGCTGGTAAGCGCCGACAATGTCATTCGCGGTCAGTACTCCACTCTGTCAAAGCGCATCGCCCAAGAGAACGCCGCGCTCATTAGCCTTCAAACACGCCTAACCGACGCTCAAGGCGCTGGCGCGCGTCGTAAGGAACTCCAGAGCGAGCGGGAAGCGGCTTATGGCCGAGTATTTCAGGCGATCATCAACGAGCAGAATTCGCTCGCCGATCTTTATGGACCCCTGATGGCGCGCTTAAATGCGTCCACCGGCACTCTTCGAAAGCTCGGGTTCTCGGTTCGTCGCGTCGTTGACGTTTCCGCCTGGGGAGCTGTAGCTGAAGAAGACCTTCTCGACCGACGGAAGGCAGGGCCATTCCAAGGCCGCGGCGCGTTAATCGCTCTGGCGGACACAACCCTACGATCAGCATGGGAAACAGGTTCGGCTGCCGACGTGCAGGCAGCGATGACGAATTTCATTTCGCAATACATGCGCGACCTTCTGAGCCAGGCTCCCTTTGGCCAGAATCAACAAGCAGAGTTTCGTGGCTGGTTGAAGCAGTTCGCTCACTGGCTTTTCGCCACCGATCACATCTCGGTGCGATACGAAATAGTCTATGACGGAATGGATATCCGAAAGCTGTCGCCTGGAACACGGGGTATCGTACTTCTTCTTCTCTACTTGGCACTGGACGATGCTGACGATCGGCCACTTATCATCGATCAGCCAGAGGAGAACTTGGACCCCAAATCTGTGTTCGAGGAATTGGTCGCCCTGTTTATCGCGGCTAAGGCCAAACGCCAGGTAATCATGGTCACGCACAATGCCAATCTCGTCATCAACACCGATGCGGACCAGATCATTGTCGCCGACGCTGACCCTCATCCTGCTGGTGGGTTGCCCCCACTCAAATACACATCTGGTGGCCTTGAGAACACTGCTATTCGCAAGGCGGTTTGCGACATTCTGGAGGGCGGCGAAGAGGCCTTCCGCGAACGCGCACGTCGATTGAGGGTTAGGCTGGATCGCTAACTGCGGCAGCATTGAACGCTCGGTGCGTAGATTGATTGCCAGATGTTTGGGAACGAACATCGGTTTTTCTTACCTCGATTCCTTGCGCCGGTATGAACGCAAATTGCACTTGGGTGCGATCCCATTGACCAACGGAAGGATGCAATAGCTCCGATGACGACCTCCGCTCCTATAGACACTACTGGCCTGCTCACCATATTGGGAGTCATCGCCGCTGTGTGGGCGCTCATCTCTCCCACTAATCGGCTCCGGCTTCGCTTCTGCACGACATGGGTGGATTGGGTCGTGGGTGGATCGGTGTTTTTTCTTGTCCACTACCTGATGTACGCCCCGGTCTTGGAGCAACTTGGGCTGTACTACAGCTTGGGACCTTGGAAATGGGGGTTCGACAGTTCCAGCGCGGTGTATCTGCTGCTGCTCTCGGTGGCACTGTATTTCTTTTGGCGAACACGCTTTCCGAAGCTGGCCCGAGGGCGAGTTCACGTCTTTCGTGAATTGATCGAAAACTTGCACCTCACCAAGCGCTATGGCGAACTGGTATTGCTGGTCGAACCCCAACTGCCCACTCTTATTTCCCTAACCCGGCAACAGTCTTGGCTGGTGCGCTGGATTAACAACGCGGGTAATTCCAAGGATGAACTGGCGGCACTCTTGCGCGGGGAGCCCCCCAAACCTCGTTCAGCATGGCGCAAGCAGTGGCGCCGTTCTCTGCACACATTGAAATCCAGATGTGCAGAGCGAGATCAGGCCAGCTTACAAGCCCGGGAGATCCTGTTGAATCTGGTCACCTCGCCTGAGTTAACCGTTCACTTGGCGCAGGCACACCCACATTTCTGCCTCAAGCTTCTGGAAGCGGACGAAGCGATACGTTCTGACTTTATTGCGCAGTACATCGACGCGCTGTTGGACGCCACGGGAAGCCGCCTCTACGTTGAGCTGAAGAACAATCAGAACCTCAATGGCGGAAGCCGTCTTTACCTGCCGGAAAGCAATCGGCTACTTCGTTTTTTCTTCGCCGATGCAGCGATGGCGGTAAAGAACGACGTGGAGGCTGCGATAGGTGATTCTGTACGCCGTCGATTGGACGAAGACAAGCATTTGGCCGAAAAGCTCAACGAACCATTGGGCTCCTACCAAGAGGTGGGGCGGTTTCGCTGTCCAATCAATTCAGGTATCACACTCTTTGAAATCATGGTGCACGAAGGCATCCACCAGGGGTTGCAAGACCATATGTGGCTGCACTATTTTGACGACTTCGCCGAAAAGATCCTCAAGCAAATGTCTGGCGTATCCGACGACGGGGCCTATCTGGAGTGGCCAACGCCATTTCACTACCTTCTCGGCCGCCTGGTTGGCGTTGCTACGGATTGGGCTGAGCAGTGCGCGCGAATGGATGATTCCGAAATCCCACAGGCAACCCGTTGTGCAGTTGATTTCGATCGCCACTACATCTCCAAGCAAGCCACCAAGGTAATGGGGGCGATGCTGCAACACATCATTCCGAGTGAGAAGCTATCGGCGTCATTCAAGACGCATCTGCTGGAAATCGCTATTCGCAGTTATGTAAGGCTCCAGAACGATCCAAGGATGGCCGATGTAGCCGCGTCATTCCTGAAGGCCGTGATCGTCGGATCGGATTTGCCTACAAAGGACGCTTACCGGCAGGAGCTTCGTAATGTATTCGGAAATCTGGATCACGTTCTGCGGGACAACGCGTCCACCTTCAAAACTGCGCTGGACGCCTCGCTGCCTTGACGCTTCGCCGCACGGGGGCGGTCATCGCGGCTGATTCACTTATTCGGCATGCCGGACGTTGGCAGTGGCTACGAGTTGATTAAGGCCATAGCCCCTTCGTTCATCGCTCTCGTCAATGAGCCGCATCATGGCTTCGCGCAGTTCGCTCGACACGGGTGTGCCGGCGTCCGTGTCGCGAAAGTAGCGCATCACGGTGCCCGCGACGATGTCGGCCAACTGCACGCCGATGGCCTCATGCGACTGCGCAAACTCGATGCTGGCTTCCTCCTCGAACCGGTAGTCAGACTGCGGGGTGTAGGGCAGATCCACGAAGTGGCACAGGTTTTCGGCCGTCATTTTTCCCTGGCGCAGAATGTTCTCCACCTCCAATTGCTGGTCGTGTACCAAGCGGATGCCGGCCAAGCGCCTGCTGTAATAACGATTCATCCTGGCGTAGATGCTCGTGAATGACGTCATGTTCGGCAACATCCAGACCTGTTTCGCATGTTTGTTAAGGTCGGGGGGCGGAAGAAACCGCGACCAAGCCTCGCCACCGTTAACACGTTGCTCGTCGTATTCGGCTTCAGCCTCCTGCACCATGTGGGCAATGCCTTCCGCGATTTGCACGGCCGATCCGGTATAGCCCCGATCTGTGGCCATGTCGCGCAGCACGGCGAATGAGGCGCGGAGCGTCCCGTCACCCGGCGCCAGGCACGAGGCGACGAATGTATCGAGGACGCGTTCGGACGCGTGGAAGTACAGGAAGTCTGCCACCGTGTTCTTGATGAAGTGGAGCTTCACCGACTCGGTATAGCCAAGGCATGCTGGCAAGAGTTGGAACGAGGTGATGCTGGTGCAGATAAAGAAGCGCTTGTCGACCACCTCGATGAAAAGCGGAGCGCGTTGATCGAGCAATCCATTGATGACTTCGGCCGAGAATCTTGGCTTGGCTGTCAGCGACTTGGACTTGAGTTCGCCAGCAGGAATGCGGTGACGGCTTCGTAGCTCATTGATGCGATCTTCCCAGTCATGACCGTCCTCAAGACCAATGCCGGCTAGGGCAAAGTAGGGCTGGCCCTTGAAGTCGTAAGCATTGCCGCTGTTGATCATGTCCCCGCTGTGGCCGCTTTCATCAATATAGACGGTGGTCATGTTTCGATGCTGTCCCTGGAGTGATTCGTCTTCGGATGTATAGCGCATTCTGAACGCGCGCTCGACCTTAGTGTTAGGGGATGGGCGCGTTTGCGCCTTTCCTGGGGCTGGCGGCCGTTGGTGTCTTCCTGCCACCTCTGCGGAACGTCAATGTCCCGTTGAAGTTGCAAGAACGACTCTTTGATCACAGTGTGCCCAAAAGCCTGCTGATCCGTTGAATCATGGGCGTCCCCGGCCCAGAAGCATGGCCGGTCGCGCTGTCGTGCTGCGCATCGAGCCTCGCTGCGCGAGTCTCGCCCCTGACGGGCTTCCATCGTTCCCTCGCTCCGCTCGGCTGACGCCTACGGCCCGGCTTCCAGCTTCGGGCCTGCGCGCTTCGCTTGCGTGCGGTCGGCACACAGGGATGGCCGTTGCCTTGTCCAGCCGTCTCCCCTGACTTCATCACCTTACCCGCGACCGTAGCCCGCTCCCGTGTGCCGTCAAGGCGCGCAGGGCCGTGTCCTCGGCTGCGCCTGCGGGCCGCACCAACCCTGCGCTTGTCTCCTTGACGGCCCCCGTCCGCGCGCTCATTTGGCCGCGGGCGATGAACTCAGGAAAGACGGTGGCAACAGGGCCAACCGGGTTCCTCGTGCCGACCGCACCGAACAGCCGAAAGGCTGGGCTCCGAATCTTGGAATCCGGTGCGGGTGAACAGCAAACCCTTTCTTTGTCAGGAGAAAAAGCCATGCAACTCGCATCTCGTTTCGCTTCCCGTTCGCCGTCGCTGCGCAGCGACACCCCGCTGTCCGACGATCAAATCCAGCGCGTGGCCCCGTCCATCTTCGCGGATGCCCCGCATGAGAGCCGTTCGCAGCGGTACGCCTACATCCCCACCGCCGCCGTGCTGGCCGAGCTTCGCAAAGAAGGTTTCCAGCCTTTCATGGTGACGCAAACCCGCGTGCGCGACGAAGGCAAGCGCGAGCACACGAAACACATGCTGCGCCTGCGGCACGCCAGCCAGATCAACGGAACGGAAGCCAATGAAATCGTGTTGCTGAATTCGCATGACGGCACGAGCAGCTATCAGATGCTAGCCGGAATGTTCCGCTTCGTTTGCAGCAATGGCCTCGTTTGCGGCGACACCGTGGCCGATGTGCGCGTACCCCACAAAGGAGACGTTTCCGGGCACGTCATCGAAGGCGCTTACGAAGTCTTGCGCGGCTTCGACCGGGTGAAGGATTCCCGCGATGCCATGCGCGCTATCACGCTGGACGAAGGCGAGGCCGAAGTGTTCGCCCGCGCCGCGCTGTCGCTCAAGTACGACGACCCGGACAAGCCCACACCCATCACCGAATCGCAAATCCTGATGCCGCGCCGTTTCGACGATCGCCGCCCGGACTTGTGGAGCGTGTTCAACCGCACCCAAGAGAACCTGACCAAAGGCGGATTGCATGGGCGCAGCGCCAACGGACGCCGCCAGCAGACCCGCCCGGTGCAGGGCATTGATTCTGATATCCGCCTCAATCGCGCCCTGTGGCTGCTGGCCGATGGCCTGCGCCAGTTGAAAGCCTGATTCCCCTGCGCGGCAGGGGCAGGCAGCAACCCTTGCCGCGTTATTCGCTGCTGCATTCCATCATCGCAAGGAGTTTTCACTATGAACGCCATCAACCACACCGAAGCCCAAGCCATCCACGCCGCAGCCAGCGCCTCGCCTGCCGTGCTGCTGGAAGCCGCCGACCCGAGCAAGAATCTGATTCTTGTGCCGCTGTCGCGGCTGGTATCGCGCCCCACGGGCTGCAACGTGCGCAAGACCCTGCGCATGTCGATTCCCGAACTCGCCGCCAGCATCCAGCGTGTCGGCCTGCTGCAAAACCTGATCGTGACCGCGACCGCTGACGGTGAGCGTTACGAAGTCGTGGCCGGAGGCCGTCGCCTTGCCGCCCTCAAGCTGCTGGCGAAGAAGCGCCGCATCAGCAAAGAATGGGATGTGCCTTGCCTGCTGGTGGCCGATGGCACCGAGGCAGCCGAAGCACCGGAGGAAGTCGCCGCCGTGGCGGATGAGCAGACGCAGGCGGAGGCACTGGCCGCTTGACCCCGCACACAGATAGCGCCCCGGTTCCGGCCGGGGCGCTTTCATGCCGAGGATTCCCCCATGAGCCACAACACCACGAGCCGCCCACGCATGGCCGCGACCTACGCCACCGGCACGGTACGCGCTCGCCGTCGGCATGGCGATGGCGACGTGCGCGGCTACCGCCCGCCTCGCGGCTGGACAGCCCGCGCCGACCTGACCGACCGGCACCCCGTCACGGGCCGCGCCCTGCCGCGTGCCGTGTGGTGGATCATCGAAACCAAAGAATAGGGAGCAGCCCCCGGGGGCCGCGGGGGGGGGGGGGGGGGGGGGGGGGGGGGGGGAAAAACGGGCGGGGGGGGGGGCGGGGGGGGGGGGGGGGGGGGAGACAAACAC
>NZ_JBBGZG010000009.1:0-66055 GCF_037479315.1 Comamonas sp. MYb69 | reverse complement strand
CGGCCCCCCCCCCCGCCCAGAGGGTGCCCGGGGGGGGGGGGGTTAAAAACAAAACCCCGGGGGGGGGGGGGGCCGCCCCCCGGTTTCAAGGCTCAAAGCCAAAACGCCCCTTGACCGCCTTCGGTCAGGCGGCAAAGGGACCGCGCACAAGTCGCCTCGTGCACAAAAGCCATTGAAGCCATGCAAGTGCAGCGGCGCACGCGCCGCCGACATTCCGACAGCACCTCGCCGCAATGGGCGGCGCTTGTGGCGCTACGCCCCGGCTTGTTGCGGCAGGTTGCACGAAAGCGTGCCGTGCTCGACGCTGGCGGTTCGTTGCCTGTACGTCACGAAGGACGGTTCACCGACACGCCACCTGGCCTCGATTTGGAGCTTCCACGCCATGCATCAAGCATGTGGCCGCAAGTTGTGGCAGGAGCGCTCGTACCTTGTTGCTGGGGCATTGACCTGGCCGCGTCAGGGAACAAGCCGGTGAAGTTGTCATGCGAGGATGCCGAGTCGGCCATGTTTCCATTCGGGAGCGGGCGGCCCGTGCGTCCTTGTCTTGTCGTGAATCCTGGGGGTGGCGCGGCTGCGCCTTGGGCTTCATGGCCGCAACCTTGCAGCGAAAACAATTTCCCCTGCGCTGCGCGCATTCCTCGCGGGACAAATTCTTTTCGCCTCCAGGTTCTCCACGTTGTTGCGACCGATCTGCAGTGCGGCCAGCCCATCCCCCACCGGACGGATCACAACAAGGACGCACTGGCGCGACCTTGTTCAACCCGAAAGGAGAAATCATCATGGCTAATATCGGCACCTTCACCGCAGAGAAAGACGGCTTCACCGGCTCGCTTCGCACCCTGACGCTCAACGTCAAGGTCAAGCTGGTTCCCAACGACAAGGGCGACAACGAGAACGCTCCCGACTACCGCCTGCAAGCAGCCAGCCACGACATCGGCGCAGCGTGGAAAAAGACCAGCGAGGCCGGACGCCCTTATGTGTCCGTGACCCTGGACGATCCTTCGTTCCCTGCAACGGTTTATGCCCGCCTGATCGAAGGCGAGGACGGCGCACACGACCTGATCTGGTCGCGCAGCAAGCCCAAGGCGGCGTAACCACCTCAGCGCCTCGACCACTATGGCGAGGCGCTTGGCTTACCTGCTCTCTTCATTGGGGTGAGCGGATTCACTAAACACCTGCAAGACAGGGGCCAGCACCAACTGCCCCACGGCATAAAGGCCAGGGCCTCTGCCCATGAGTTCCGCAATGCGTTCCTCATGGAGTCCGCCTGCTGCGCAGTCTTGCTCCATCTGTGCAACTAATGCGGCTTTGGCCAGGGCCAACGTGGCCTCGGCCTGCTGCGATAGACCGCTTGCTGATTGAGCGTCATACGCAATCAGGTTATCGAGCACTGGGGTAATGCTTTCCATGCCGTCTTTGACCATTTTCGCCCGTAAGCCTTCAACGACAAAAGTGACCAAGCGCCAAATTTGCTGTGGTTGTTGGTCAAGTTCCTTTTCGATCAGTGTTCGCGCTTCAAATGGCGACAAGGTGGAACATGGCGCGAGCGCCATACTCATGGTGCGAGCCAGTTTGAGGAGTTGATGTTCTTCCAAGCGTTCCAGCAGGTTTGCGAATGCACGCTGTTGCGTGCCGTCGGCGAGCGCATTCGCAAGCCCTTCGGTAGAGTGTTCCGGCACTTGAACGCGGCCTAGCGCTGAGAGCACCTGATGTTTGCCGATATCGTGTGGCGGATGCTCCGCGAGAGGATCAATGTCCACGGTCACTTCTCGCGTGGCGGAACCCTGCGGTGCCGTGCCCAGGTGTACGGCAAAGGTTAAAGTGGAGAACAGCGCGACACGGCCGTAGATTTGGCCGTCGAAGCCATCAATACCAACCGTCACTCGATGCCCAAATTCAAACTTGTTGGCGCATGCTCCGGCGGGCGGGCTGAAATCCCACCAGGTCGGCGCCATGCCTCCGAAGAGCTCCAGCGCAGCCGTCACTGCTGCGCGTGCCTTGATCAGTTCCTCGCGTTCTTCCGGCTGCTGCTCGCAGCCGCCCAGCGCTGCGACCTTGGCGATAGCTTGCGTGTAGTCGATGAAGTTAGAAAGCGCCCCTGATCGAGCGACCTCCGGAAACTCCTGAGCAAAGAATGTCTGCGTCATGTACGCGATGGCACCCAGACCACAGGCACCGCCAAATTTGCGCTTATGGTGAATGGAACCCGTGATGTACGGTCGAGTGGACGGCTTCGACAAGGGCATCCATTCATGTCCATCGTCCTCCATCTTTTTTGCGAACTGTTTGACGGACTGCTGGTTGGGAAATGCCAGATGCAACTCTTCACCTTCGCCAACTGCGGTGCGGGAGATGACGCGGGGCTTCGTGAATTTGATCTCCTTGGCAGAGATCGAAACGGTCTCTCCCGTCAGCGTGTGCTCGCCATAGGCAGTTTTGGGGTGCTTGGAGTGATCCGGCCGAACGCCCAAGTATGCATTGAGGAAGTCGAGCTGCTCGGCAATCTCATTGACGAGACCCGAATAGCTGTTGTCGTGCTTGGGGCAATAGATGCCAGAGTTGACCCGCCGGCCTCCAAGAGACGCCGGAAAAACGTGCTCCCCAGAGCCTGCGGCCTGTCCGCACACGATGCATGTCTTCGCCATTGAGTTCCTTTCCAAAGTTGCACCACGCCAAGCGAAGCTATGCGATGCAGAGTCAATTAGGCACTTCGCCCAGGACTTCTTCAACGGCCCCCATCAAGTGGGCGACGCTGAGCCCCAGCGCACGCGCGATCTTGAAAATAATCGCCAGCGTGGGCATGTGTTCGCCGCGCTCAATCTTGCCCATGTGAGAACGCTCGATACCGGCTTGATGTGCCAAGGTTTCCTGCGCCACGCCTTGCTCGACCCGCAGTGCGCGCACCGCCGCGCCGAAGGCCTGGGCCAGCTCGGCGTCGAAGGTGGTGGAGCCGGCCGGTCGGCCGCGCTGGACGGTTCGCTTCTGCATAGACAGAAGCGTCGATTCGCAGCACAATTAAAACCACGTTATATTTAACTCATTCATCCAATCTCACCTGTTTTTGTGCCTTTACTGAAATCCGCATTTGCGGCTTTCTTCAAAAGCGGAGAGCCTGATCCGTGTCTTTCCTGACTTCCGTGCATGTGCCTTCGTGCTTCTACGTCTCTGCGGATACGTGGGGTTGCGCCTTGGTGCTTTCGTTGGAAGGCGTGAAAGTGCCTCTGCTGCTCTGCGAGTCTGTGGACGTACAGCCATGACTCCGCTCATCACCGCCGACGAGCGCACGCGCCTGCTGTCCAACGGCCAGGCCCGCGCTGCCGGGCAGGACACCGACCCCCTGCCCGTGGTGCGCCTGTTCACGCCAGATGCTCACGCTACCTGGCTGCTAGCCTCGCTCGACCCAGCCAATGGCGATACTGCCCACGGCCTGATCGACTTGGGGATTGGCATGCCTGCGCTGGGAACGGTGAAGCTGTCCGACCTAGCCGCCATCGTCGGGCCGCGTCAGCAGCCCGTGATACGGGATCGCTATTTCCAGCCAGTGCGGCGGCTGTCGGAATACCTGCGACTGGCCGAAGACAACGGCTCGATAAACGATTGAATGCCACCGCGAAGCGAGGCGCATTGTGTCTATTTCGGTCTGGTCTGTGACCCGTTCGGTCTGAATCGGCAGTGTTGCACCGTAGCGGTGCGTGCCAGATCGAAACGGTCATGATGCCTGGCGCGGGCTGCGGCAAGCTGACCGACGCGGCATGCCATTGGAGTGCATTGCCGCCGTCGCACTCGGACGATTTCAGCAGCGCATCGGAGTTCATCGGTCTTGACACTGCCAGTTTACGCTTCACCCATGACGTTTTGACGATGGCCTCGTAGCACGCCGTTTCGCTGTGGCGACGCATCCCCAGCACAGGGAGGTTGCCTTATGGCTGATCGCAGTGCCGAGCCGTGGTATGCCACGGCGGCATATCTCTACGTTCTGCACCTCGATGGCCCGGCGCTGGCCTGGGAGTACCTGCGCCGCCATCCTGACTACCGGCGCGACTGGCTGCGCCGTCGTCGCCAACCGGATGCTGCCAAGAGCTGGGGGCTGCGCCTGCTGGAAGATCACGCCTTGGATGCGCGGGACGCGCACCCGGCCTGGTTTCCCGATCACGATGCCGTGGTGCAGCTCTACCCGGATGCAGATCCGCCGCCCGATGCGCTGTGTTTTGAGTTCTGGAAGCTGCCGGGCCACAAACATCTGATCCATGACGGCAAGCGCCTGGTGCTGGTGGCGCGCTGGCCCGGCTGCTGCCTGCGTTTCGTGCTCGCGCCAGACTTGGCCGATGGCATGGCTTACGTCTATGCAATCCGGGCCTGCGCCGCGCCTTGCGAACGCTATGCGGCCCTGGCGAGCGAATTGAACAAGATCGCCGTAGCCGCCGGCGCCGTACCTGCGGCGACCGTCCGGCCACGTCCGCCGCTGTCCGCATTGCTGGAACTGCACACGCTTCAGGCGCTGGACGCGACCCTGGCGGGCGCGTCCTTGCGCGAAGTCGCCGAAGGGCTGTTTGGTGTGGATGCCGTTACCGCCGACTGGCACGCCGACAGTGCTTTGCGCGCCCGCGTGCGGCGACTGGTACGCCGAGGCGATAGGCTGATGCGCGGCGGCTATCGCCGTCTGGCACAGCTTCCGGCTGTCACTTCGCATGAGGGGGGACGTTTCGCATCCCCTGCAGAACGTCCCTGAGCAAGAGTCCCAAGTTTCTTGAGACTGCCTCTATCCGGCTGCGCTGTGTGGCCGGGCTTGATGGAGGACCATCCCATGCGACCTGCTCCCTTGCGGCCTGCCGCCGCTCCCGTTGCCACACCCGCACAACCCCAACGCTATCTCACCAACGATGAGGCCGCCGATTACCTGCGCCTGTCACCGCGCACGCTGGAGAAACAGCGCGTCATCGGTGGTGGCCCGAAGTTTCGAAAGTTCGGTCGCCGCGTCATGTACGCCGTGGCCGACCTCGATGCCTGGGCGGAAACGCGCAGCTTCGAGACCACTTCCGATCCTGAATATGCCGAGCACCACTCGGCTGACAGTCGTGCGCGCTGATCGGCGCATCGCCGGTGTCCATCGCCATGTCCCGCCCACCAGGGCACGCCTTGCAGCAGCGCGAACAGCTCGACCTGTTCCGAGCACTGCCGGGCGAGGACATGGCACCGCGCGATGCCCAGGACTTGATGGCCTATCCGTTCTTCTCGCTGGCGAAGTCGCGGCGCACCGCGCCGATCGACTTCCGCAGCGGCAACATCACCATCCGCGTGGAAGGCACGCAGGAGCATGGTATTGCCACCATCTGGGATGCCGACATCCTGATCTGGGCGGCCAGCCAGATCGTCGAAGCCAAGGACGCGGGCATCCAGCCGTCCCGGCGGATGCAGGCCACGCCCTACGAGATCCTGCGCTTCATCGGGCGCGGCAAGTCGCTGCGCGACTACCAGCGTCTCAAGGCCGCGCTCGACCGACTGCAATCGACCACGGTAGCCACGTCCATCCGCGAAACGACGGGAAGGCGCTTGCACCGCTTTTCGTGGATCAACGAGTGGAAGGAGCTGGCCGATGCCAACGGCACGCCGTTGGGCATCGAGCTGATCCTGCCGGACTGGTTCTATGCGGGCGTGCTGGACGCCGCCCTAGTGCTGACCATCGACCCGACGTACTTCCGACTCACGGGCGGCATCGAGCGCTGGCTGTACCGCCTGGTGCGCAAGCATGGCGGCAGGCAGGAATATGGCTGGCAGTTCGACTTCCGGCATCTGCACCGCAAGTCGGGCAGCAGCACTCGGTTTTCGGATTTCGCCTACGACCTGCGGGCGCTGGTCACCCGGCAATCGCTGCCGGGATACGAGCTGGGCATCGTGCGGATTCCCGAGGACGACATGGAATTGCTGACCTTTCGGCCCGTGCCGCAGACGGCACGGGGATAACAGCGGGACAAGCTGTGGATGGGGTCGTGCTATCAGGAGTAAGAGGTGTCGTGCTATCAGGAGTACGCCTATCGTGCTATCAGGAGTACGAAAACGCCGGAAAGCCAGTAACGGCGCGGGTTTGCGATCCCTCTAACATTACTAACTTAAATTCTCTAACTATTGGTAGAGAAGCAGCATTGCGGTGGACAACTACCGCAGGCCGAAAAACCAGCCAGGAAAAGCCGCACAAACCACCCCGTTCGGCACGGCAAAAACAGTCCGGCCTTCCAAGCTGGAGGGCCGCGCCATGATCGTCGCCTTGCTCAACCAGAAAGGCGGTGTCGGCAAGACCACGCTCGCCACCCACATCGCGGGCGAGCTGGCGATGCGTGGTCAGCACGTCGTGCTGCTGGACGCCGACCCGCAGGGTTCCTCGCTGGACTGGACGCAGCGCAGAAGCCAGCAAGGCTTACCCCGGCTGTTCAGCGCCGTGGGCCTTGCACGCGAGACGCTGCACCAGGAAGCACCAGAGCTGGCCCGCCGCGCCGATCACGTCATCATCGACGGGCCGCCCAGGATTGCCGCCTTGGCGCGCTCCGCGCTGCTGGCGGCCGAACGGGTGCTGATCCCGGTGCAGCCCAGCCCCTACGACCTGTGGGTCGGTGCCGAGATGGTGGCGTTGATCCGCGAGGCGCAGGTGTTCCGGCCTGCGCTGCGCGCGGCCTTCGTCATCAACCGGCGCGTCAGTACCACGGTGATCGGGCGCGAAGCACGGCAAGCCTTGGCCGAACAGCCGTTGCCAGCGCTGCGCAGCGAGGTGCGTCAGCGCATCGTCTTTGCCGATAGCGTGACTGCGGGGCGATTGGTGCGGGAGACGGCTCCCGATAGCGCTGCAGCGCAGGAAATCACCGCGCTGGTCGATGAGCTGCTGCGGTGGCCGTCATGAGCGACAACAGCAACCCACCCAACGGCAAACGCCCGGCCAAGCGGGTCGGCATCGGCGCGCGTCCGCCCGCCAATCCGCACGCCGAGGCGTGGATTCGCCAAGGCGACGCCGATGCGCTCAACAAGTGCGACCTCTACACCGCGCGCCTGACCCTCGACATCACGCCTGCCATGCGGGCACGTATCAAGGTGTCGGCCTTCACGCAAGGCGTGACCGTGGCCGACCTGCTGCGCGGTTTGCTGGAGCGCGAGTTTCCAGAACACCGCAGGGAGAACACGCCATGACCACATCCGCATTGTCTGCTACCGCACCGCCCGCCATCGCGATCACGACTGTGCACGCTGCACCGTCCAGCCAGCCTAGCAGCGCGCCGTTGATGCGCGTATCGCTCGCCTACATCGAACCGCGTTTCAAGCTCTACCTGCGCTTCGGCGAACCAGCGCGCACGCTCCAGCTCGATCGCTGGCGGCGCTGTGCCATGTTCTTGCCGGGTGCAATCCTCTGCCGCGTTCGTTGGCAGGCCAACGACTACGGCACGATCCGCTGGCAGCTCATGGTGATGCAGGCTGCTACACCGCTTAATGCCGTGCAGCGCATCCCCGGCGTGCAGCCAGGCGCGTGCCTGCTGCTGCATGCCGAAGGTGACGCCAGTGTGCGCGCCGTGCTGGAACGCATCGACGGCATCGAGGCGCTGGGTATCGCTGCCATCGACGTGTCGCCCGCGTACTGGCGCACGCTCGCCAACAGGCTCGCCGCGCATTTGCCGCTGCCCGAATACACCGCGGAGCGGCACGCCGCCTGGCTGGCCGGGAGGGCGCTGCCATGACCGCTCATTCCACCGCCGCGCGCACGCCCGAAGCCGCGCCGCATCCTCGCTCGCGCCTGCGCGCTCGCATCCTGCTGGCGGGCTTCGCCGTCGTCGGCCTCGCTGCGCTGGCCTGGGCGGCTTTCGTGCAGCCGCTGCCGCGCCTGATCTACAACCCGTCCGACAGTGTTTCGGTCGGCTGGTATCGCGTCGATCCGCTGCGCCACGACACCGGCTCGCTGCCACGTCCCTTGTCCGTGGACAGCATCGTCCTGACCCGATTGCCTGCTGAAGCTGCCACACTCGCTGCGCAGCGTGGCTACCTGCCAGCCCACATTCCTCTGCTCAAACGTGTGGGCGCTGTCGCACCACAACACATTTGCATCGTCGCCGGTCAGGTACTCATCGACGGCGCGCCGATGGCCGCCGTGCTGCCCGCCGATCGGCTTGGCCGACCGTTGCCATCCTGGCAGCTTTGCCGCCGTCTAGAACCAGGCGAGCTGTTCCTGCTGAGCGTGACGAATCCTGCATCGTTCGACAGCCGGTATTTCGGCCCGGTCAGCGCGACCGCCGTGATCGGCATTGCGCATCCGGTCTGGCTGGAGACACGCCCATGATGGCCTCCGATTCGCTGCACGTTACCGTGCATCTCATCGTGCCATCGGGCATGTCATCTTGCAGGCCGTCGCCGTGTCGTCGCGCGTGTCGTGCGAGCGCATCCGCACCGCACGACGCGCAACATCCGGCGCAGCCGTCCAGCGTGCAGGCGTCTTGCCTCGAACGTGCCTGGCCTGCGGCCATCGGCGCGTTCGCCGGCGGGCGGGCTGCAAGCAGTGCAGCACCGCCGGGCCGCCGATGCCCTGAGCGACAGCGAGGGGCAAAGGCGGAAGGCAAGACAAAAGGGGGCGGCACCTGTCGGCCCGCAAAGCCAGTCTGCACATGGGGGTGGCGCGGCACGGCACAGCTTCGCCGCCGTGCCGCGTGGGGCGCGAGGCCCGCGCCAATGCAGGGCGGTCCGCGTGCTTTGCGCGACCGGACACGCCATAGCTTCAAGGGAGAACGGCCATGAGCAACCGCCGCGATGACGATTTCCGGGTGCGCCCGAACCCTCCAAAGGCCCCGAAGAACTGGGGCAAGGGTCAAGGCCAGAGCTTTGTCTCCAAGGTGCTCAAGCAGACCGGTAAGGCCAGCAGCGGCAAATCCTCGGTGCGCCATCCAGGGGGAACCGGCAAGGGCGCAGGCACCGGCCAGCGGCCCGGCGCGCGCCGGGGCCGCGGGCCGACGGCGGCGCGCGGGGGGGGGGGGGCGGGGGCGCCGCGGGCCCCGCGCGGGGCCCCCCACACCCAGGAGGTCAACCAGCGCCAGGCCAGTCCGCAGTCGCTCGCCAAGCACCTGCGCTACATCGAGCGCGATGGCGTGGGCCGTGATGGTGAACCGGGCCAAGCCTACGGGCCGCAGACCGATGCCGCCGACCTCGACGCCTTCGAGGAGCGCTGCACCGATGACCGACACCATTTCCGTTTCATCGTCTCGCCCGAAGACGGTGCCGAGTTGGAAGACCTGCGCACCTACACGCGGCACCTGATGAACCGCATGGAAGCCGACCTGGGCACGCGGCTGGAATGGGTGGCGGTCGATCACTGGAACACCGACAACCCGCACACGCACCTGATCGTGCGAGGGCACGATGACACCGGCAAAGACCTCATCATCGCGGGCGACTACATTGCCGATGGCTTCCGCCACCGTGCCGCCGAGTTGGCGACCGAATGGCTGGGGCCGCGCACCGAGCTGGAGATCCAGCAGAGCCTACACCGCGAGGTGGAACAGGAGCGGTGGACGAGCCTGGATCGCACGTTGAAGCGCGAGTTGAACGACGATGGCCGAGTACAGATCGAGCGCTTCAACGCACCGAAGCTGCAACGCCAGCGCCTGTTGCTGATCGGCCGCCTTCAGCACTTGCAGCGCCTTGGCCTGGCCGACGAGATGCAACCCGGCACCTGGGCCATCCATGCCGACGCCGAGAAGACCTTGCGTGCCCTGGGCGAGCGCGGCGACATCATCCGCACCATGCAGCGGGCCATGAGCGGCCAGCCGCGTGAACTGGCGGTGTTCGAGCCGGGTGAGGATGAGGGAGGCGGCCGCACCGTCATCGGCCGCGTGGCCGCCAAGGGGTTGGCCGACGAACTGCGCGACCGAGCCTATCTGGTCATCGACGGCACCGACGGCAAGGCCCACTATGTCGCGCTGAACGCGCGCGACGAACCGGCGAACTACCCGACCGGCGCGGTGGTGGAGGTGCGTGGTTCGGCCGACGTGCGCGCGGCTGACCGGAACATCGCTGCACTGGCGAGCGGTGGCCTGTACCGCACCGACCATCACCTTGCGATTGCGCAGGGCCAGGCGCAAGCTGGACGCGACCCGCAGGAGGCGGTGGCTGCGCATGTCCGTCGCCTCGAAGCCCTGCGCCGCGCCGGCATCGTGGAGCGTGTGACCGAAGGGTTGTGGAAGGTGCCGGACGACCTGCCCGAACGTGGCCGTCAGTACGACGCGCAGCGCCTGGGTGGCGTGGCCGTGGAGCTGAAATCGCATTTGCCCATCGAGCGGCAGGCCCGCGTGATCGGCGCGACCTGGCTGGATCAGCAGTTGATCGGCGGTGGCAAGGGGCTGGGCGACCTGGGCTTTGGCAGCGAGGTCAAGGATGCGCTGCAAAAGCGGGCCGACTTTCTGGCTGAACAGGGGTTGGCCGAGCGGCGCGGCCAGCGCGTGATCCTCGCGCGCAACCTGCTGGGCACGCTGCGCGGCCGTGAACTGGCGCAGGCCGCGAAGGACATCGCCGCTGAAACGGGGCTGGAGCACCGGCCCTTGGCCGAAGGGCAGCGCGTGGCGGGCGTCTACCGGCGCTCCGTCATGCTCGCCAGCGGACGCTTCGCGATGCTCGATGACGGCATGGGCTTCTCGCTGGTGCCGTGGAGGCCGGTGATTGAACGGCTGCTGGGACAGCAGATTGCCGTAATAGTGCGCGGCGGCGGTGTCTCCTGGGGAGTCGGGCCACAACGCGGTTTGTCAATAGGCTGAAAAGCCGCTCGCTTATTGCCCCTGCATAGCTTCGGCGGCTGCTTGCCCGGGTGTGAGCAGCATCAGCCGCGACACCAGTGCCACCAGCTCCTGCTGGCGCCGGGTATTCGTCTTGTTCAGTAGTGTGGTCATCTGTGCACGCGCCGTAGAAATACGTACGCCCCGCGCATCGGCGAAGGCTTGCGGTGACTGGCCACGCATCAGCGTACATAGCAATTCGACTTCAGCCGGGCTCAGGCGAAAGGCATCGCGCGCTAAATTCACGGCTGCAGTGCAGTCCAAGCTGCGCTCCATCACCACCCATGCCACGCCAAGATTTGCGTGGCCCAAGCCTAAGGTGGTCAAATCGCTGACTGACAGCGTGACCAGCACCAGAGAGCCGGGCAGTTCAACGCAACCGCTGCGACCTTGCAGTGATTGCTTGAACAGCCCGCGCAATTGCGCGTCGGCGCTACTAGTCAGCAGCGAGCCGAGCTGCAAACTGCGCAAAGTCGTGCTTTCAGGCCGCGCCCAAAGCACACGGGCGCGGGAGTTGGCATGCAGCAGGCGACCTGCCGTGTCGAAGAAGACCAGGCCCATCGGTAGGTGCTCCATGAGCGATTCGAGTCGCCGGGCGCTGGCGCCCAGGGCGGTCATTTCACGGTGTAGGTAGGCGGCATGCTGCACAGTGTCGAACTCGGCACAAAAGCGCTCGGCATCTTCCTGCGTAAAGCCGTCGTCCAGCACCTTGCCGCGTCGGCACAGCATCATGTTCAAGTGTCCCACCGGGTGCGGCGCGCTGCGGCTTCCGCCCAGCATGCGAGCGCTAATGTCGAAAGGGCGCAGCAGTTCGCTATAGAGTGAGGTGCGTCGCAATCCATGCGTGTGCAGCAAGGCGGTATCAGTCACGATCCAGGCGCCCTGATCGGGCCGCGCGTGCTGCGCCACTGCGGCAGACCACAGCGGATCGTCATGCCGGAACTCTTCCATGTAGCCCTGCACTGTCTCAAACGCCAGGCCTGTCCACAGTAGCGCGGGCGCGCCCTGGCTGGACGGGGATTGTAGCCAGTAGCCCACCTCGGGCGTCGTTGTGAAGGCATGGCCCCAGGCCGTGAGTTGCTCCAATCCGCCAGTCAGGAACGCGCCACCCAGCAACTCAGCCCGAAAGCTCGCGGCGTAGCCCGCCAGAGCATGTTCCCAGCGCTCGGCGTTGCCCACGGCGCCCAGCAGAGCATTTACTGCGGGGTGCATGGGAGCTTTCTGTGGTGAGGGTACGTGGATTGAATCATGGTGGTGGTCATTTTAAATGGGCTCCAGATACCCATCCAGTCATTGATCTATCCGCGAGTCTGAGCGCTGATGCCATTAACCGGGAATATATTTCAAACGCATGTGCAGTAGCGGAAAAGGCCTGTTCAGGCTATCCAGCGGCGAGCGGCCGACCACCTCAAAACCCAGGTGTTCGTAGAACTCACGCGCCCGAGGGTTTTGCTCGTTCACGTCTAACGCTGTGGCTTTCATGCGCTTTACTGCATCGCGTAAAAGCGCTTTTCCCACGCCTTGGCCGCGTGCATGCGGGGCGACAAAAAGCATTTCTATTTTGTTGTCGACGACACCAGCAAAGCCAAGAATTTCGCCATTTTCTTTCTCGAAAGCGATTAATTCGACGGCGTGGAGATATTCGTTTCTGATGCACGGGCGCAGCCATGCAATGTCCGCTTCTGACAAGAAATCATGGGTGGTTCTAACGGATGCCTCCCACACTTTGGTCAACGTGTCGTAATCGCTTTCTTGGGGGCGAAATATGCCTGTCATGGTCGTCATTCAAAGGTTCACTGCGGGCGAAAAGTAGTCCACATTTCTCGCTCGCTGCCTATTCCCCAGGTGGGGAATGGGCGCCTGGATGCTGTCTGCTTACAGTGATTGGATCTTTTTTCATTTTGCATCCTGCATATGTTGCGCCTCAGAAGCTCTTTCCCCTCATGCGCCGCGCTGGCCCTTTCAGCGCTTGCCAACTTGGTCAGTGCGCCCGCCTTCGCCCAAGCTGCCCCCACTATGCTGCTGGGCAATCTGCCCCATGCCGAGACCTGCCACGTCAACGGCCAGCCCGATGCTGCCGCGCACTTTCGCACCGGCAGCAAGCCGCTCAGCGTGGAGACGATTCGCGTGGAGTGGGGCGAAGTCACCACCCCCGGCACCCAAAATCGCGCGGGCATCTTTGCTCATAACCCCGAAAGCCCCGCAAGACCCAGCGGCACTCAAGTAGGTGGCTGGAAGCGGGCGGCAGGTGCAACACAGCAAAGCGTGATGGCCTACACCAGCAGCGTCCCCATTGCCTTGCAACCCAACACAGACTACTGGGTGGTGGTGGAAATAGCCGACAACTCGCGCCCGCGCTGCACATATTCTCCCAACTTCGGCGCAGACCCGAATGCGGGCAACCCCACGCTCAGCCTGCTCTCGGCCATTGGCAGCACTGACACACCCGCCTGGCCCGTGGTTTTCACCATCCTGACTCTGGCCTATGCTTTGGACGGCACCGTGAGCGTACCCGCCCCCGATATGTCGGCCAGCCTGTACCTGCCCGCCACCGGTACGGTGGGCCAGCCGTACGCGGGCCACTACACTTGCCAGAACGTGGGCACGGTCGATGCCGTCAATGATGTGAGATGCCTCGTGCAAGCCTTGCCCGATGGCGTCAGTAGCCAGGGCTGCTCCATCAGCCCCAGTGCTACCCCTTGGCGCGCTGGCGACGCCGTCCCCGTGGCGCAAATCGTGCGCTGCGAGGTCTCCGGCACGCCCACCACCGCCACCGGCGTGGCAACCACGCTGCTCGCCTATGCCCAGGGCGACACCAACTTTGACAACAGTACGGCGCGCCAATTTATCACCACCAGCGCGGCGCCGCCGGTGCTGGCCCCCGACATGGCCGCCAGCCTGCACCTGACTGCCACCGGCACCGTGGGCAAGCCCTATGCGGGCTACTACACCTGCCATAACGTGGGCACCGCCCATGCCGAGATAAACACGCGTTGCGAGGTTTCCGGCTTGCCATACGGAGTGCACAACCCCGTCTGCACCATCAGCCCTGGCGCCATGCCCTGGAGGGCAGACGATCCCGTGCCTGTAGGCGAAACCGTGCGCTGCGATGTGTCAGGCACCCCGACAGATGCTGTAACAACCAACGTGTATTTGCTGGCCCATGCCCAAGGCGATACCAACATCAGTAATAGCGAGGCGCGCCAGTCCGTCTCCATCAGCGCAAAACCTGTAGATCCCGGGGGCAACCCTGACCCCAGCCCGGGCAATGTGCAAGCCGTGCCTTCACTAAGCACCTGGGGCCAAATCGTCTTGAGTGGATTGCTGCTCGGGTGCGGCTTGGGGGCGCGCCGTCGTCGTTCATAGGCCCACCACCATGTACACATCCATCAATATTCGCCCCTACCAGCCGGGCGAGGAATCGGCTTTGTACGCCGTGCATTACTCCGCAATCCACCTGGTGGCCCGACGCGACTACACCGCCGAGCAAATACGCGCCTGGGCACCGTATGACACGAATATGTGCCAGTGGGCCAATCGCATCCGCGCCATCAACCCGTTCGTGGCAGAGCTGGCTGGTGAACTGGTGGGCTATGCCGACCTTCAGAGCAGCGGCTATATCGACCACTTCTTTGTCTCGGGCAAACACCCGGGCCAAGGCATTGGCACGCGGCTGATGCAGCACTTGTTCCAAGAGGCCAAAGCGCGGGGCATTACGGAACTTACATCCAACGTCAGTCGCACCGCACAGCCACTCTTTGAAGGCTTTGGCTTCGAGGTAGTCGAGCAGCACCTGCCCGAGCGGCGGGGCGTCGTCATCCCCAATGCGCTGATGCGCTGGTCTTTGCCGCTAGACATAGCTCCTGAACACGATGCGCCACGGGCCGAACAACCCGGCCAACGCTTGGCGCCCACCCCCGAACCTTTTGACACACCAAATGGAGCACACATGCACTGGTTTCTGCTTGCCTTGAAGAAATACGCCACGTTCTCCGGCCGCGCACGGCGGTCAGAGTATTGGTATTTCGTTCTTTTCTACCTGTTGATTTTCTTTGCCCTGTCGGTCATCGACGGCATCATGGGCTCATTCAGTGCCGCCTCTGGTATGGGATTTTTAGGTGGGTTGCTGACCTTAGGGCTGCTGCTGCCCTCCATCGCCGTGGGCGTACGGCGGTTGCACGACACGGGGCGCAGCGGCTGGTGGCTGCTGCTGGCTTTCATTCCCATCGTAGGGGCCATCGTGCTGCTGGTGTTCTTTGCGCAAGATAGTGCGGCGGGCGACAACGCCCATGGGCCCAGCCCCAAAAACAGTTTTGCCTGATCTGGTGCGTAGCAGTTCCTGATCCTGGGACCTCTGCCACCCGTCAGATAAGTGCAGCCAGCTATAAGAATCGAGCCTCAACTATGTGTTGCTATCTCGTATTCAGAAAATGAATAATATGAAAACAAAACATCAATATATTGCGGCGCGCATATTCGGCGTGTTGTGTCTGCTGGGGTTGCCTTACGTGGCATCTGCAGGTGTGGTCGTAGCGGAGATCACATATAGCCCAGATATCGTTTCTGGTGGAGGGACAGGTGGCGTCCCAAGCACTGAAGTGCAAGGAGTACCTACCCTATCGGAATGGGGGCTGGTTGCCATGGCATTACTGGTGGCAGTAATGGCCTATCGGGCGCTGCGTAGCAGTTTGCCAAGACACCCGCTGGCCGTGGTGTTTCTTGCAGGAGCTTTGGGAATATCCATGTTCGGCAATACCGAGTTGATGCTCAAGGCGATGGCAGCAACGGTCGATAGTTTTCTTTCAGAGCCAGAAGGCTATGAATTGCGTCTCGGCAATGAGCTTGGTGAGCGTCGTTTGATCAACACCTCTGGTGTGCCTCAGCAAATCAAAAAGATGGAGAGCCGCAACTCATACTTAATCATAGGCTCCGAACAAAGTCCTCAGTGCACAGTTGGAAGAGTGCTACAAAATAACGATGCCTGTTACCTGAAGATTGTGTTTTCCGGCCTGCCCGGTTGAGCATGAATAATGCGTGAATTTCTCCAACAGCACAGTCGCGACTGGTATCCACTGTGCCTGCTCGGCGGTCTGGTGGTTGCCTGTGTCCTCGAATCCTTCCTACCGCAGCTAAATCAGCGTCCAACACGTCAAGCACTTGGACGCTGGATTAACAATTTGCTACTGGCAGGTATCACGCAATCTCTGCTGTTGGCTCTTGCGCCACTGATGTACTTCGGCATAGCGCAACCACTAGGTTTGCTCCACCCAGGCTGGTTGCAGCGGTATGACACTCATCCGCTAATGGGAGTTGTCGTTCTGCTTCTAGTGCTGGAGTGCGTGACATACTGGCTGCATCGCGCCTGCCACTCCATACCGCTGCTGTGGCGCCTACATGCGGTACATCACGCAGATACTGAGGTGGATTTCAGCACCGCGCATCGCCATCATCCGGGCGAGGCACTAGTGTCGACGCTCGTCACGTTTCCCATATTGCTGGCACTGGGTCCAA
Organism: Comamonas sp. MYb69; assembly: GCF_037479315.1. Lineage (NCBI taxonomy): Bacteria > Pseudomonadati > Pseudomonadota > Betaproteobacteria > Burkholderiales > Comamonadaceae > Comamonas > Comamonas sp. MYb69. The sequence continues at coordinate 49,754 of NZ_JBBGZG010000009.1, read as the reverse complement.
CGTTGGAAATGGTGGTGCTTTACCACGCAGCCTATGGCTTGATAAGCGCATTCAGCCATGCCAATTTGCGCCTGAACACCAATGTCGAGGTGTTACTTCGCCGAGTGGTGGTAACACCAGCATTCCATCGCGTACACCACAGTGCAAACCGCACCATGACTGATACCAACTTTGGCACGCTGACACCATGGTTCGATCATTTGTTTGGCACGACATGTATTCAGGATCCACCCGCTGATGTAGGGCTTACATATGCACGAAGTGATCGAAATCAGCGTATTGATCGTTTGCTGACACTGCCATTTCAACAAGATTTTTACAAAAAGAAATGAATTGCGGATAATATGAAGTATAGATTTGTTATTTTTGATTTCGATGGGGTTATCGCGGATTCCTACCCATTTTTTCTAGAGATTTTCTCGGAATTGGCGAAGTTGCATAATTTCAAAAATATCCCTGAAGAAATGATTCCCGAATGCAGAAAAAAATCTGCAAGGGAGATGATGAAGATTGTAGGCCTCCCATCTTGGAAGCTGCCATTTGTTGCCAAAGATTTTATAAAATACATGCAGAGAGATGTGAATAAAATAAATCCATTTCTTGGCATTGAAGATGTTTTTGAAACATTAAATCGAAGCGGTATTGTTTTGTCAATAGTCTCTTCAAATTCAATGCCAAATATAAAAAAAATAATTGGCGATAAAGGATTTGGGAAATTGAATTCCGTGGAATGCGGCGTTTCTATTTTTGGCAAAGCCGCTCGATTGAAAAAAGCGATGAAAAGCTCTGGATTTAAGCCCAGTGAATCGATATACATCGGCGATCAACTGGAAGATTTGCACGCTGCTCGTAAAGCCGGATGCGCGTTTGGCGTTGTCGCTTGGGGCTATGGTGTGACGGAGTCGTTCAAGAAGTACACGCCAGAAGAAGAGTTCGATAGCGTTGCTGCTATCAAAAGGCTGGTTTATTAAATGCGATGCCCTTTCATACTTTGTCTGGCTATATTGCTCTGTAGCTGTGGCGGCGGCGAAAGCGGCGCGTCACTGAATATGATCGATGCTCGAATGGTGCAAGCCGAAGCGGCCATTCGGGCTGATACCTGTTTTGTGCAGTCGGCAGATCCATCGGCCTGCAACTGGCGCAGCGAAATCTACAGTCCTTCTGATTTCGCTATGCGCCCGAATAGTGGCGAGGCAATCTTAGTGGTGGATATCTTGCCCGAGCTGCCCACACGTGCTTTACGTTACAAAAACCGTATTGCAGCCTATTACCGTCCAGTAGCAGAGCGAGGCCTCGAACATGCCAGCTCACAGTGGCAAGTGCCCGAAATACTGTGGGAGGTTTTGAATGAATTCGCTGGGCCGGATCATGTACCAGCTCAGCGGCTGGAGAGATTGTTCCCAGCCATCGAATCGGCGTACGGCCACCTAGCCGCACCACTGGCCGACGCTGCGCACGGCAGCGATGTGTTCGCCCTGCTGGCCGACGCGAACCCCGCGCAGCCCTTGGTGCTGGTAGATACGGTGGATTTGTTTCGCATTGCGCCTCAAGCCTATTGCGATACAACGGGCTCCGCTGCTTCAGATGAGCGCCTAGCGCAAGCTGCGCAACATGTCGCCGCACAACTGAATCACATCATGCTTGAGCACAACGTGCACTTCGTCAACTTTAGTGCAGGACATAGTCTGTCTGTTGTGACCGATGGCTGGGCCGGCGCCTGTGGAACAGCGGTGCCCTCTCAATCGGTGTTGCATGCGAAGTTACGTGCTTACACGCCTATCTACCAAGCTTTGTTCAGTACACCCGGTGTGCTGGCTGCGCAAGCGGCTATCGACGGAACAGACTCGCGCAGCCATCCGTACGACCAAGCGGGAGCTCCATTTGGCAACCGCTTGCGGGCGGGATTTTTCACGAAATTAGAGTCGGGTTTGGATGACCGTGGGCGAGGTGCCGGTAAGGAAATGGGTGACTGGCCCTCGCAAGGACACGCCGACATTTTCCTGAATACTGGCGTACTCCCCTTCCGTCCATTTGAGTTCAACGCTACACCGCTGCTGCGGCTTGGTCGCTATGGCATCGGACTGGAGCCTATCACCCGATCGACAACCTCATGGGTCACACCGCTGGCTCTGTCTTACTTAATTCACATCCGTCATGCGCAGTTCAGCGGCGAAGCCATGAATGATTCGTTGATCAAGAAAATTTTCGATGTTGCGACGCCACAGCAATGTCCCACGCTGCCGAATGGGCAGTGCATCTACCAAGACCCGCTGTTACATGGGCAAGTAGAAGCCGTACGGCTGGGGTACTGGCCATGACCGGCCGCTATGTCATACGCGAACATCAAGCCGCCGATTTGCAAGCGCTGCGGAAGTTGTTTGTGGAAGCTCGCAATGTAGCCTTCCCTTGGGCACCTGCCGGTCGCCATCAAGAGAGTGACTTTGACGTTGTCACGGCGGGAGAGCGGGTTCTAGTGGCTTTTCCACGTTATGCCAAAGCAGATGAAGTGCCACTGGGATTCGCTTCCGTCTGGGAGCCTGATGGTTTCTTGCACAACCTGTTTGTGCACCCCTCCGTCCAACAACAGGGTGTCGGCAGCGCGCTGCTGGCCGCCTGTACCCCGTATTTCGGGCATCACACGCCCACCCTCAAGTGTCTTCGGGTCAACGAGGGCGCCACGCGGTTCTATCGGGCCAGGGGCTGGCGGGTTCAATCCGAGGGTGATGGAGCGGACGGGACTTTTCTGCTAATGAGCAAGATCGCTGCAACACCGGGCTCATCCTCAATTGAAAGACCGAACTCAGAGAGGAGAAAGTGACGCTATGGAGTTTCGCCATCTTCGATGCTTTTTAGCGGTTGCCGAGGAACTTCATTTCCGCCGTGCAGCTGAAAAGCTGCACATGGACTCTTCCCCTCTTTCACGTGCCATCAAGGAGTTGGAGGGGGAGTTGGGTGCACAACTCTTCAGCCGCACCTCTCGAAGTATCAAGTTGAGCCATGAGGGCGAAGTATTTCTAGAACGGGTTCCGCGCATCTTTGCTGCGCTGGAGCAGGCACGGGAGGGCGTCAAGTCCGCCGCCAGAGGCTTTCATGGGCAACTACGGATCGCACTGTCCGATGGGGTTACACCGTCGCGATTGCCTGCACTGCTTGCACGTAGCCGCGAAGAAGACCCCGAAGTGGAGATCCGCATATTTGAGGTTCCACTGACTCAACAGATTCAGGGACTTCATGATGACCTGTACGACGCAGGTCTTTCAATGGCCGACGAGGTAGGCGACGGCATTCTCGCCATTCCTGCGTGGGAAGACGAACTGATGGTGGCATTGCATGCGCGCCACGCTCTGTTGGAATATCGGAATGTTCCTCTGGAAAAAGTGCTGCAGCAATGGCTGGTATTAGGTGATCCTGCATTCTGCAAGGGGCATACTCGCCAAGTAGATCGCCTCCTGCAAAAGCGGGATGAGGAGTTGAGGGTTCTCCAGCGCGTTGCGACGTTCGATGTCATGATGGCTCTGGTGGCTTCGGGTGTTGCCGTTGGTTTGGCTGGCGCAGCGCACATCGCCTTCAGCCGAGAAATGGGCATAGTTGGTCGGCAGTTGGCAGGTACCCCACCCATGCTGATGACCTATCTGCTACGCCGAGATACGGAGCCATCCCCGATGTTGGCGCGATTCATCGAACGGATCGCAACCATCGACGCTGGCCGGGACGGTAATGTCGCTGATGGCTCATAAATTCGAGCATGGAAAGAACTGCGGCCGTGAATAAAGCCATGATTCCCCTCATCGGCATCGCCTTGACGGCCTGAAGCATGTCAAAGCCCACAGACACTGTGGATTCACTGGCGCAAATCCGGAGCGCCGCAAAGAAATACGCAGTTTGTGTACGGAGGACTGCGCCAAGGTCAATGACGATATTTGCGTTGCTGCTCCTCAGACGGCCAAGCGGCGCTTCTATGGCCAACGGCCGGAGCAAAAGGTCTAGTAGCCCGACGCAAAGTACTGCACGGTCGCATTCCTGCGACACATTGCGCACTGTTACCTCGCTACGCCGCAGCGCCTCATAGCCTGCGGCGTTTTTCTTGTCCTTTCCCTAGCAAGAAACATTGCTTTTTCAGCAATGAACGCCGCAGTTTTGGCTGTTGACCCCTTTTCCCCAAGGCACTGATCCTGATGCCTGTGGCACGTTGTTGTGCCGTGAACGGGGGGTGGAATGCAGGGGACGAACGTGCTGTTCGGTCAGATCGCCGTTGTATTCGGCATCGTGATCGCCGGAGTGTGGGGCGCCACGCAATGGACAGCAGCGGCCTTGGGCTACCAGCTACGCCTGGGCTCGCCGTGGTTCGATTTCCTGGGCACGCCGGTCTACCACCCCTGGCGGCTGTTCGAGTGGTGGTTCTTCTTCGACGCCTACGCACCGCGCGTTTTCGACATTGGCGGGGCGATTGCGGGCGGCAGCGGTCTCGTGGCCGTGGTGGTCGCCATCGGCATGTCGATCTGGCGCTCGCGGCAGTCGAAGCTGGTCACCACCTATGGCACGGCGAGGTGGGCCAATGCGGAGGACATCCACAAGGCGGGCCTGTCGAGTCCGGCAGGCATCTTCCTCGGGCAGCATCACGGCCAGTACCTGCGGCATGAAGGCCCGGAACACGTCCTGACCTTCGCACCCACGCGCTCGGGCAAGGGCGTGGGCATGGTGGTGCCCACCTTGCTGTCCTGGCCTGCGTCCGCCGTGATCCATGACATCAAGGGTGAAAATTGGCAGATCACCGCGGGCTGGCGCTCGCGCTTCTCGCACTGTCTGCTGTTCAACCCGACCGATGCGAAGTCGGCAGCCTACAACCCGCTGCTGGAGGTGCGGCGCGGCGCGCATGAGGTACGCGACGTGCAGAACATCGCGGACATCCTGGTTGATCCCGAAGGCGCGCTGGAGAAGCGCAACCACTGGGAGAAGACTTCGCACGCGCTGCTGGTCGGGGCCATTTTGCATGTGCTCTACGCGGGCGAGGACAAGACGCTGCGCGGGGTCGCCAACTTCCTCAGCGACCCGGCGTGCCCATTCGGGCTGACCTTGCATCGGATGATGACCACGCCGCACCTGGACGATGGCCCCCATCCAGTGGTTGCATCGGCGGCACGCGAGGTTTTGAACAAAAGCGACAACGAACGCTCAGGCGTGCTGTCCACGGCCATGTCGTTCCTCGGCCTGTACCGTGACCCCACGGTGGCGGAAGTTACGTCGCGCTGCGACTGGCGTATCGCCGACCTGATTGCGGCAGAGCACCCGGTGTCGCTGTACCTGGTGGTGCCGCCTTCGGACATCAGCCGCACCAAGCCGCTGATCCGTCTGATCCTGAACCAGATCGGCCGGCGTCTCACCGAATCGCTCGATGGCTCCGATGGCATTGAGCGCCGCCACAAGCTGCTGCTGATGCTCGATGAGTTCCCGGCGCTCGGGCGCCTGGACTTCTTCGAGACGGCGCTGGCCTTCATGGCGGGCTACGGCATCCGCAGCTTCCTCATCGCGCAGTCGCTCAACCAGATCGACAAGGCGTATGGGCAGAACCACTCGATCCTGGACAACTGCCATGTGCGCGTGACGTTCGCCACCAACGACGAACGCACCGCCAAGCGCATTTCCGAGACGCTGGGCACAGCGACTGAGCTGCGCGCGCAGCGCAACTATGCGGGCCACCGGCTCGCGCCATGGCTGGGGCACCTGATGGTGTCACGCCAGGAGACGGCCCGCCCGCTGCTGACGCCGGGCGAAGTCATGCAGCTTCCGCCGGACGAGGCGGTGGTGATGGTCTCCAGCGTGGCGCCGATCAGGGCCAAGAAACTGCGCTACTACGCGGACGCCAATTTCAGGGGGCGCGTTTTGCCTACGCCCGCACTGTCGGATACCGGCTACGCCGATACGCCACCCGCGCGGCCTGACGACTGGAGCGGGCTGGCGATTCCGGCCGTGCCAGCCGTTCCTGCGGTTGATGCCACCGCAGGCTTTGGAGCCTCAACCGATGGCGGGGGCCCGCGCCGCCAACCCGAGCTGTCCGAAGTCAGTGAATACCACCCCGACCTGGAGCCATCGGCCAGCGACCTTGCGCTGCTCGATGACGACGACGTGCCGCTTCCCCTCCCTCGCCAGCTTGATCCAGCCCTGCAGCGCACGGCCCGGCTGGCATCCCTCGACCCTGACGATGGAATCGACCTATGAGCCAGCACCGCCTGAACCTCTTTATCCAGCCGGAGCACGCCAAGCGGCTCGATGAACTGGCCGCCACCAAGGGCGTGTCCAAGTCCAGCATCGTCGCGGCTGCATTGGCGTCCTGGCTGTCACCAGACGCAGGAGATAAACGCGAAGCAGCGATTGCCAAGCGGCTGGATCGCCTGTCGCGGCAGGCCGAGCGCCTGGAGCGTGACCAGAACATCCAGATCGAGACGCTGGCGCTATTCATCCGCTACTTCCTCACGGTGAGCACGCCGGTGCCCGAGGCCCATCAGGAGGCTGCACGCGCCCAGGGCAAGGCGCGCTTCGAGCAGTTCGTGGATCAGCTCAGCCGCCACCTGCTGCGCGGGCGCAGCCTGGTGCGCGACGTAGTGGAAGAGCTGCACCCAGACCCCACGCGCCTCGACGAAGCGCAGGAGCGTGCCGTATGAGCGCCGTTCCTTCTTCCTTTTCCGCCACGTCGCTGGATCGTCGCATCCAAATGCTGCGCACGGCGATGGGGCCGCTGATCGCCGCCGCGCTCGAAGACCCGGATGTGGTGGAAATCATGCTCAACCCCGATCGTACCCTGTGGGTGGATCGGCTGTCGTCGGGCGGTGCGCCGATGGGCGTGGAGATGCCCGAGGCCGATGGCGAACGAATCATCCGCCTGGTCGCGGCCCATGTCGGCGCGGAAGTGCATCGCGGGCGCCCGTTGTTGTCCGCCGAGCTGCCCGAGACAGGCGAGCGCTTCGAGGGCATATTGCCGCCCGCAGCGCCGGGGCCGGCCTTCGCGCTGCGCAAGCGCGCCGTGGGCGTGATCCCGCTGGCGCGGTATGTCGCCGAGGGAATGATGACTGCCGCCCAGGCGGGCTTTCTGGTGCGGGCCGTACGCGAGCGCCTGAACATCCTGATCGCGGGCTCCACGAGCAGCGGCAAGACCACGCTAGCCAATGCGCTGCTGGCCGAGATCGCCGCCACGGGCGACCGCGTGCTGGTGCTCGAAGACACGGTGGAGCTGCAATGCGCGGCCCGCGACCACGTTCCGCTGCGCACACGGGCCGGGGTGGTGTCGATGCAGGAACTGGTGCGCTCGATCATGCGCCTGCGGCCGGATCGTGTGGTCGTCGGCGAAGTGCGCGGCGCCGAGGCGCTGGATCTCATCAAGGTGTGGGGCACGGGCCATCCGGGCGGCATCGCCACGATCCATGCAGGTTCCGCGCTGGGCGCGCTGCTGCGCCTGGAGCAACTGATTCTCGAAGTGGCGGTAAACCCGCCCCGTGCGCTGATCGCTGAGGCGGTCAACGTGGTGATCCACATCGCTGGACGCGGGCGCAAGCGCCGCATCGAGAGCATCACCCGCGTCGTCGGCCTTGACGGCGCGGGCTACCACCTGACGGACGCGATGGAACTCTCGTTCCCTGAGCTGCCGCCGCTTTTCCTGTCCCCTGACCAACCTGGAGAACTGCCATGACGCAGATGATCGTTCCTGCTTTCCGCTTTTCTGTAAACCCGCTTTCTAGTCTGGCCCGCCCAGCGGGGCAAGGACTTTTGCTGGCAGCGCTGATGCTGCTGCTCGCCGGTGCGGCGCAAGCTGCTGGCTCCAGCATGCCGTGGGAGGGCCCGCTGCAGGCCATCCTCGAATCCGTGCAGGGGCCGGTAGCGCGGATCATCGCCGTCATCATCATCATTGCCACGGGCCTGGCGCTGGCTTTCGGCGATACCTCGGGCGGGTTCCGCAAGCTGATCCAGATCGTGTTCGGCTTGTCCATCGCGTTCGCGGCTTCGAGCTTCTTCCTCTCCTTCTTCAGCTTCTCCGGCGGGGCGGTCGTATGAACGGCCCGCACGATGGAATGCCTGGCTTCGAGGTGCCGCTGCACCGCTCGCTCACGGAGCCGATCCTGATGGGCGGCGCTCCGCGCACGGTAGCGATTGCCAACGGGACGCTGGCCGCTGCCGTGGGCTTGGGCCTGCAACTGTGGATTCCGGGCGTGGTGCTCTGGATCGCCGGCCATGCGCTGGCAGTCTGGGGCGCCCGCGTCGATCCGCAGTTCATGCAGGTCTTCGCGCGCCACATCAAGCACAAGCCGCTGCTGGACGTATAGGGGGACGCCGCCATGCTGAACCTTGCCGAATACCGCCGGCGGCCCGCACTGCTGGCCGACTGGCTTCCCTGGGCCGGACTGGTGGCGCCGGGCGTCGTCTTGAACAAGGATGGTAGTTTCCAGCGCACGGCGCAGTTTCGGGGGCCTGACCTCGACAGCGCTACGCAAAGCGAGCTGATCGCCACGTCGGCACGCTTGAACAACGCGCTGCGCCGCCTGGGCTCGGGCTGGGCCTTGTTCATTGAGGCCAACCGGACGGAGGCCGAGAACTATCCGCACTCGCAATTCCCAGAGCCCTTGTCCTGGTTGGTCGATGAAGAACGCCGCGCCGCCTTCGAGGACTCGGGTCACCACTTCGAGAGCAGCTACCACCTGTCCTTGGTGTACCTGCCGCCCGAGGAATCGCGCGCCCGTGCCGCTGGGATGCTGTACGAGAACCGGCCCACCGAGGGTGTGGACTGGCGCGAGCGTCTGACGGCCTTCGTGGCGGAAACCGATCGCGTCTTCGACCTGCTTGATGGCGTGATGCCGGAGATCGCTTGGCTGGACGATTCGCAGACGCTGACCTACTTGCACACGACTATCTCCACACGGCGCTACCGCGTGGGCGTGCCCGAGGTGCCTTTCCATCTCGACGCGCTGCTGGCGGATTCCGCCCTCACTGGTGGACTGGCGCCGATGCTGGGCGACAAGCACCTGCGCGTGGCGACGGTGAGGGGCTTTCCGACGGCCACCTGGCCGGGAATTCTGGACGACCTCAACCGCCTCGGTTTTGCGTACCGCTGGTCAACCCGGTTCCTCTGCCTCGACAAAGCCGAAGCGGAAAAGGAACTCTCCCGCCTGCGCCGCCAGTGGTTTGCCAAGCGCAAGAACGTCATCGCATTGCTACGCGAAATCATCTTCCAGCAGGAAACCCCGCTGGTCGATACCGATGCGAGCAACAAATCGGCCGATGCGGACGCAGCGCTGCAGGAGATGGGCAGCGACCAGGTGGCCTTTGGCTTTGTCACCACCACGGTGACGGTGCTCGATGCCGACCCAGCAAAGGCGGATGAAAAGCTGCGCATGGTGGAGCGGGTGATTCAAGGGCGCGGGTTCGTGACCATTCCCGAGACCCTCAACGCCGTGGACGCCTGGCTGTCGTCGATTCCGGGCCACGCCTACGCGAACGTACGCCAGCCCATCATCTCAACATTGAACTTGGCACACATGATGCCGGTATCCGCCGTATGGGCAGGTCCTGAGCGCAATAGCCACCTCGACGGCCCGCCGCTGATCGTGACCCGCACGGATGGCGCGACGCCGTTCCGGCTGGTGACGCACATCGGCGACGTGGGCCATACGCTGGTGGCCGGCCCCACGGGCATGGGCAAGTCGGTCTTGCTCGCCACTTTGGCAATGCAGTTTCGCCGCTACCCCGGCTCGCGCATCTTGGCGTTCGACATGGGCCGCTCGATGCGCGCCACGATCCTGGGCCTTGGCGGCGAGCACTATGACCTGGGCACGGATGGCGAAATCGCCTTCCAGCCCTTGGCACGCATCGACCGCGAGGGCTACCGCACCTGGGCCGCCGAATGGATCGAGGGCCGCTTGCGGCATGAGGGCGTGGCCGTTGGCCCGGACGAGAAAGCAGCCATCTGGTCGGCGCTGGGAAGTCTCGCCGGTGCGCCGGTGGAGCAGCGCACGATGACGGGCCTGTCGGTGCTGCTGCAATCCAATGCGCTGCGCCAGGCGCTCGCGCCCTATGTGCTGGGAGGTGCCCACGGCAAGCTGCTGGACGCCGACCATGACCGCCTCGGCATAGCCGACGTGCAGTGCTTCGAGATGGAAGAGCTGATGCACAGCAAGGCCGCCGTCATGGCCGTACTGCATTACCTCTTTGCGCGTTTCGATGAACGCTTTGACGGGGCGCCCACGCTGCTGATCCTCGATGAGGCGTGGCTGTTTCTCGATGACCCGGTGTTTGCCGCGCGCATCCGCCAGTGGCTCAAGACGCTGCGCAAGAAGAACGTGAGCGTCATCTTCGCCACGCAGAGCCTGGCCGACATCAAGGATTCGAGCATCGCGCCCGCGATCATCGAAAGCTGTGCGAGCCGTATTTTCCTGCCCAATCCCCAGGCGACCGAGCCGCAGATCCGCACGATCTACGAGGGTTTCGGCCTGAACTCGCGCCAGATCGAGATCGTCGCCTTTGCGCAGCCCAAACGCGACTACTACTACCAGTCGCGCCTTGGGAACCGGCTGTTCGATCTCGACCTGGGGCCGGCAACGCTGGCCTTCACCGGTGCTTCCTCGCCACAGGACCAGCGCGACATGGACGCGCTGCTTGCGTCAGCTTCCTCTGCTTCCACCCCGTTCGCCGCCGCGTGGCTGCGCCACCGCAGCCTCGATTGGGCGGCTGAGCTGCTGCCTTCGTTCCCGTCCCCGCAACTCCAGGAGAAATCACTATGAAAACCCGCATCCTTCCCGCTGCAATGGCCGCCGTACTGTCGCTCTCGCTACTGACTCCTGCCCCCGCCATGGCCTGGCGCATCGTGTTTGACCCGTCCAACTTCGTGCAAAACACGCTGACAGCCATCCGCACGCTGGAGCAGGTCCACAACCAGATCCGCCAGCTCCAGAACGAGGCACAGATGCTTATCAACCAAGCGCGCAATCTGGCGAGCCTGCCGTTCAACGTGGTCAGCCGCCTGCGCAGCAATCTGGCCCTGACCCAGCGGCTGATCGAGCAGGCCAACGGTATGGCCTACGACGTGGCGAACATGGACAAGATGTTCAAGCAGCTCTACCCGCAGGAGTACGCCGCCACGGTGAGCGGCGACCAGATGTACCAAGACGCGCAAGCGCGTTGGAAAAACACACTGAGTGGCTTGCAGACCGCGATGCAGATGCAGGCCCAGGCATCGCAGAACCTGAATGACGATGAAGGCGTGCTGGCCGATCTGGTCAGCCAAAGCCAGTCTGCAGTAGGCGCCTTGCAGGCCATGCAATCGACCAACCAGCTTCTGGCCTTGCAGGCCAAGCAGTCCATCCAGGCGCAGCGGCTTCAGCTCACGCAAGACCGGGCCGCCTCGCTGGAGCTGGCGCGCCAGGCGGCCGCCGCCGAGCGCGCACGAGAGGTGCGGCGGCGCTTCATGGGAAACGGCACGCCCTACACGCCTTATGCGGTCGATTTCTACAACCACCAGTGAGGCCACCATGCGCAGCAATCTCTTGTTCGTAGCCGGTGCCTTCGCACTGATGTTGGTCGCTTGCGGCAAGCCGGCGCCTATGGAGTCGGCCGAGTCGCTGGCCGAGAACCCCGAGCGCCTGAAGGCGCTGAAAGCCGAGTGCCGCGTGGATCGCGCGCGGGTCGGTGAAGCGCAGTGCATGGCAGTGGCCGATGCCATGCGCAAGCGCTTCATGCGCCCGATGCCTTCGCCATATGCGAATGATCCCGTCCAGCCGAGGAGCGCGCCATGAACGATATTTCCGTCATCGACCGCTTCCTCGACACGTTCTCGCGCTACATCGACTCAGGGTTTGGACTGTTGCAGGGCGAGGTGGCCTTCCTCACCGCCACGCTGATCGTCATCGATATGACGTTGGCGGGCCTGTTCTGGGCGATGGGCCATGCCAGCGGCCAGGGTGAGGACGTGATCGCCAAGCTGCTGCGCAAGGTGCTGTATGTGGGGGCCTTTGCCTACATCATCGGCAACTTCAATAACCTGGCGGGCATCGTGTTTCGCTCCTTCGCCGGGCTGGGCCTGACGGCCTCCGGGTCGAGCCTGAGCCAGGCGCAACTGCTGCAGCCCGGACGGCTGGCACAGGTGGGCATCGAAGCCGGGCGGCCGATCATGGAGCAGATCAGCCGGATGGCGGGCTTTCCCGAGGTGTTCGTCCACCTGGACACCATCGTGGTGCTGCTCCTGGCCTGGTTCATCGTCCTCCTGTGCTTCTTCGTGTTGGCGGTGCAGCTTTTCGTGACGTTGATCGAGTTCAAGCTGACCACGCTCGCGGGCTTCGTTCTGGTGCCGTTTGCTTTGTGGAACAAGACAGCATTCCTGGCCGAGAAGGTGTTGGGCAATGTAGTGTCCTCGGGCATCAAGGTGCTAGTGCTGGCAGTGATCGTTGGCATCGGTACGGGTTTGTTCGCCGAGTTCAATCTGCCGGCGGGGGCCGAGCCATCCATCGACCATGCGCTGGTCATCATGCTGGCCTCGCTCGCCATGCTCGCTTTGGGCATCTTCGGTCCCGGCATCGCCACGGGGCTGGTGTCCGGTGCGCCGCAATTGGGCGCAGGCGCGATGGCAGGGGCAGCTGTCGGCGCAGCAGGTGCCGCTGTCACCGTGGGCGCTGCAGCAGCGGGCGCCGGCAGCGCCGTCGCCGCCGGTGCACGCCTGGTGCCCGGCGCAGCCCGTTCCGTCGCCTCGGCGGCAGGTAGTGCGAAGTCGGCGTTCGACGCCGGCTCCGCCGCGGCGGGCGGCGGCTTCAAGGGGGCAGCGGCAGGCGTGGGCAACGTCGCCAGAACTGGCGCGCAGGCGGCCGGACAGAAGGCGGCCGACGGTGCGCGCTCGATGAAGGAGCGTGTGGCGGGGGCTTTCCGAGAAGGCGGCCCAGGTGCTGCTGCCTCCGGCCATGCGGCCTCCGGTGTATCCGAGACAGCCGAAAGCGGCGCAGCTGCAGCCGCCCAACCCCAGGAGCAACCGGCCTGGGCCAAGCGGATGCACCGCAAGCAGCAACTTACCCATGCCGCGACCACTGTCGCCCACACGATGCGCGGAGGAGACGGCGGCGGCTCCAGCCAGGGGCCGAGCCTGCGGGACGACTGACGGCCCTCGATCCCCAATCTCAAGGAGAACCCCATGCGATTCAAAAGACCCCAGGTGCGCTACGCCGACACACCGCAGCCCACCACTCCGTACCAAGCCGCAGGCCAGGTGTGGGACGAGCGCATCGGCTCGCCGCGTGTGCAGGCGAAGAACTGGCGCTTGATGGCATTCGGCTGCCTCGCGCTCGCGCTGCTGATGGCTGGTGGCCTGGTCTGGCGTTCTGCGCAGTCCATCGTCACGCCTTACGTCATCGAGGTGGACCAGTCGGGCCAGGTGCGTGCCGTGGGCGAAGCCGCCACGCCATACCAGCCCAGCGATGCTCAGGTGGCCTACCACCTGAGCCGCTTCATCGGGCTGGTGCGCGGCCTGTCCATCGACCCCATCGTGGTGCGGCAGAACTGGCTCGATGCCTATGACTACACCACCGACAAGGGTGCCGTGGTGCTCAACGAGTACGCCCGCACCAATGACCTGTTCGCGCGCATCGGCAAGGAGTCGGTGACGGTGCAGGTGTCCAGCGTGACCCGCGCCAGCGACTCATCTTTCAACGTGCGCTGGACGGAAACGCGCTTTGTGAACGGGGCACTGGATCGCACCGAGCGCTGGAACGCGGTGATCTCCACGGTGCTGCAAACCCCGCGCACCGAGCAGCGCGTGCGCAAGAACCCCTTGGGCATCTACGTCAACGGTCTGTCTTGGAGCCGCGAACTGGAAAGAAACGAAGGAGCCAAACCATGAATGCACATTTCCGTAAATCCGCATTGCCAGTGATCTTGCTGGCATCAACGATCCTGTTTGCGGGCTGTGCCACGCAAGGCACGCCGCCGCCATCCATCACGCTCGATGAGCCGGTGCAGGCTCAGGCGCTGCCTGAGGCGCCGAAACCAGTGGAAGTCGTGACTGTGCCCGAGCCGCTCGCGCTGCCCGGTCAGATGAAGCCGCTGGCCGGTGACGCCAAGGCCACACCGGAATCGCCCGACGAGAAATTGCGCGTGACCCGTGCCAATGCCGAGGCGCGTATCGCACCCACACGCGAAGGGTATGTGAACGCCATCCAGGTCTGGCCCTTCACCGATGGTGCGCTGTACCAGGTCTATGCGGCCGTGGGCCGCGTGACTGTGGTTGCCTTGCAGCCCGGGGAGGAACTGGTGACGGTGGCTGCCGGCGACACGGTGCGCTGGATCGTGGGCGACACATCCAGCGGCAGCGGCGATGCACTGCGGGTCAATGTGATGGTCAAGCCGATCCGCTCAGGGCTCAAGACCAATCTCGTCATCACGACCAGCCGCAGGACGTATTTGCTGGAGCTGACCTCGACCGAGAAGACATGGATGGCGTCTGTCTCATGGGAGTACCCGAAGGACAAAATGCTGGCTTTGCAGCGCCAGGCGCAGGCGGCCAGCGCCGCCGCACCCGTGGAGTCTGGCTTGTCGCTGGAGAAGATCCGTTTCCGCTACGCCATCAGCGGCAGCAATCCGCCCTGGAAGCCGGTGCGCGCCTTCGATGACGGGCAGAAGGTCTACATCCAGTTTCCGCCGGGCATCGCGCAAGGCGAGTTGCCGCCGCTGTTTGTGATCGGTGCCCAGGGGGATGGACAACTGGTGAACTACCGTTTCCGCTCGCCGTACTACATCGTGGATCGCTTGTTCGGAGCGGCCGAACTGCGCCTGGGTGGAGCCAAGAGCGATGTGGTGCGGATTGAGCGCACCGATGGCGTGAGGGGGAAATGACCATGCACGACGATGATTCCCCTGATCTTGCCCCGCCTGCTGTGGACAAGGTGGCACCGGAGGCAGTGGCGCTGCGTGCCCAGCCGCGCATGGTCACGCGCCTGAACCGGCGCACGCTGGCCATCTTCACCGGCGGCTTGTCGATTGCCGTGCTTGGGGCCACGATCTGGTCACTGCAGCCGCAACGACGTGGCGCGGGAGAGCAGAACGAGCTGTACAACGTGGATCGCGTGTCGAAGTCCGAAGGGCTGGATGGGCTGCCGTCCGACTACTCCAAGCTGCCGAAGGCACCCGAGCTGGGGCCGCCGCTGCCGGGCGACCTGGGGCCGGCCATTGTCGCGGCGCAGCAGCCCACCTACATGCCGCCGGGCCATGATCCCGAGGATGCCTTGCGCAAGGAATCTGAGGCGGCGGCGGCTTCGTCGGTATTCTTCCGCTCGGGCCAGCAGGGCAAGGCGCCAGCCGCCGCGCAAGCGGTGGCGGCAGGCCCTGCATCCGCCATGGCGGGCTTTGACCCGATGGCAGCCGGGCCTGCCTCGACGGCGGCCCAGCCTGCCGACCAAAACCGCCAAGACCAGAAAGAGGCTTTCCTCAAAAGCGGCTCCAAGGAAACCCGTAATTCCGGGAATCTTCAGCTGCCGGCTTCGCCGTATCAGGTGATGGCCGGGACGGTAATCTCGGCAGCACTGGTCACGGGCATCAAATCCGACCTGCTGGGCGACGTGATCGCCACGGTGACGGAGCCGGTCTACGACACGGCCACCGGGCGCTTCCTGTTGATCCCGCAGGGCTCGCGCATCCTCGGGCGCTACAACAGCCAGGTGAGCTTCGGGCAGAGCCGCGTGCAGATGGTGTGGAGCCGCATCATCCTGCCGGACACGTCCTCACTGACGCTTGACAACCTGGTTGGCACCGACCCGGCCGGCTATGCCGGGCTGGAGGATGACGTGGATCGACACTGGGGCCGTATCCTGGCGGGCGCGGCGTTGACCACCTTGCTGGGCGTCGGGGCCGAACTGGCCGCGCCCGAGAACCGGCAGGACGGTAACCGCGTCGTGATCGCCGGGCGCGACAGCGCGCAAGACAGCATCAATCAGGTGGGCCAGGAGCTGACTCGGCGCAATCTGAATGTCCAGCCGACACTTACGGCGCGGCCGGGGTTGCCGGTGCGGATCGTCGCCAACCGCGACCTCGTGCTCCGCCCGTACCAGCCTTTGTTCCTTCAGCGTGGAGGAATGCAATGAGCACGACGAAAAAACTCCGCCTGGGGCCGCTGCCCCGGCTGGAGTCCACAAAGCTGACCTTCGTGTGCCCGGCCAGCCTGAAAGCCGACCTCGACCGTTACGCCAAGCTGCACGCGCAGGCATATGGCGAAGCGGTGGATGCCGCAACGCTGATCCCGCACATGCTGGAGGCGTTCATGGCCGGGGATCGAGGATTCAGGCGGGGCGATAAGGCCCAGGCCTCCGGCTCTAAGCCAGGATGACGATGCACCGCCCCACATGGACTCAAAAAGAAAGCGCGGTCAGGCCGCGCTTTCTTTTGGGTGTGCCACATGGGCTACTCAGCTCGTCAAGCCAGCTTTCGGTGAATCGCTGCGTTCGACGCAGCGCGACCTCGTTTTCTCTCTCGTCGCTCTTATGTGGCTCCTAGCCCACAGTGCTGCAACCTCATCAAGTGGTGCGAAAGAGAGCTAACTTGCTGTTCTATTTGAGGTTTCAAACCTTTCCGGGTGCCTGCAAAAAACTTGACATCGGACATTTTTTATGCCCTGCCATGGCCCACGTTGCCCGCTGTCGCAGAGGTAGCTGTGCGGCACACTGCGGATCTGCACCAGCGCTATGCTGGGCGATCCACCCCGTCGCACCATGCCGCAACACCCCCTACCCGGCCCCCTGGACCAAGACCTGCTTCAAAATCTGAACCAGGATCTGGCCCAAACGCTGGCCCAGCACCCCAACCGGCGCCAATGGCTGCAAGGTCTGGGCGCGCTGGGCCTGGCTGCCCAGCTGCCGGCCATCGCGCAGGCAGGCAGCGATGCGCCGCTGGCCATGGCCCCCTGGCCGGTCTCGGAGCAGCTGTTTGGCCTGGGCGTGGCCAGTGGCGAGCCCGATGCCAGCAGCGTGGTGCTGTGGACGCGGCTGCTGCCCAGCGCCAGCGCGCCCTTGCTGCGTCCAGTGGCCGTGCACTGGGAGCTAGCCCAGGATGCGCAGTTCCGCCAGATCCTGCGCCAGGGCGAGGCCCTGGCCAGCCCGGACGGCGGCCACAGCGTGCATGTGCTGGCCCAGGGGCTGGAGGCCGACCGCTGGTACTACTACCGCTTTCACTGCCAGGGCCAGACCAGCGCCACAGGCCGCACCCGCACCGCGCCAGCCGCTGGTGCGGCGGTGGCCCGGTTGCGCCTGGTCTATGCCTCCTGCCAGCGCTGGGAGCATGGCTACTACGCCGCCTGGCGCCATGCGCGCGAGGACGATCCCGACCTGGTCGTCTTTCTGGGCGACTACATCTACGAATACGCCTCTCCCGCATCCGCTGCCAAGCAACAGCGCAGCCAGCTCGCGCGCCTGCAGCCGCTCTCCCATGCCGTCAGCCTGCAGGACTACCGCGACCGCTATGCGCTGCACAAGAGCGACCCGGACCTGCAGGCCATGCATGCGCACTGCCCCTGGCTGGTGACCTGGGACGACCATGAGGTTGAAGACAACTATGTCGGCGACGATGGCGTGGGCCAGGTCCAGGCCTTTGTCGCCAAGCGCATGGCCGCCTACCAGGCGTTTTACGAGAACATGCCGCTGCGCGCCTCAGTCGCCTGCAAACAGGGTGGCCTGGCCCTGCCCCCGGTCCACACGCCGCTCTACCGCCAACAAAGCTGGGGCGCCTTGGCCGCGATGTGGGTGCTGGATGCACGCCAGTACCGCGATGCCCAGGCCTGCCGCGCAGTCACCGAAAAAAGCCCGGCCTCCGTCAAGGGGGCAGACTGCCCCGACCTGGCGCGCAACAGCCGCAGCTTTCTGGGCTGGAGCCAGGAGCGCTGGCTGGCAGCGCAGCTGGCAGGCAACAGCGCGGCTATGCCCGGGAGCCGGCGCTGGAGCATCATCTGCCAGCAAACGCTGTTTGCGCCTCGCCACTTTCCCAACGGCCGCACCAGCGCCGATACCTGGAATGGCTACCCCGCCGCCCGCCAGCGGCTGCTGCGCGCTATGGAGCAAGCGCAGGTGCGCAACACCGTGCTGCTGGGCGGCGACATCCACCAGAACTATGTCTGCCGCATCCAGGATCAGGAGAGCGCTACTCCAGAACGCGTGCTGGCCAGCGAATTCTGTGGCACCTCGATCAGCTCGCACTCGGGCACCACCCAGGCCCGGGTCGATGCCATCGTGGCCCGCAACCCCCATGTCTTGCTGGCCCGCTGCGATGAACGCGGCTATGGGCTGTGCGATATCACCCCCAAGCTTTGGACCACCCAGCTGCGCGTGGTCAACCAGCCGCAGTATGCGGACAGTGCCGCCCACACCTTGGCCCGCTTTGTGGTGGAGGACCAGGTGGCGGGGCCGCAATGGGCTTGATCCTGGCTGCGATCCCTTAATCCGAGCGCCCAACATTCTGCAACGCCCTTGCGGCGCTGTCCGCTACGCCTGTCGCGGCAAAGCGGTTAGCATGCCAGACATTGCCGCCACAACAAGGAGATCGCCATGCCACGACTGTCCCCGGGGTCCCGCACCCGCCGCCCGCATCTGCCGCCTTCCCGCGCCACGGCCAGCCGCTGGTCGCTGTCTCTGGCAACAGTGGCCACGGCAGCCTTGCTGGCCGCCTGCAGCAGCCAGCCCCAGCTGCAGTACCAGCCCCCGGCTGCGTCTGACCAGCCCGAAGGCAGCTCCGGCTGGACCGACAAGCCCGGCTGGGCCACCGAGCAATACGCGGTTGCCGCTGCCAACCCCTTGGCCACCGATGCCGGCTACCAGGTGCTGCAAGCAGGCGGCTCGGCCATCGATGCGGCCATTGCCGTGCAACTGGTGCTGGGCTTGGTCGAGCCGCAATCGAGCGGCATCGGTGGTGGCGCCTTTTTGCTGCATGCCCAAGGCAGCCAGGTCGAGGCCTATGACGGCCGCGAGGTGGCGCCGATGGCCGCTGACGAGAACCTGTTCATGCGTGACGGCAAGCCCATGGCCTTCCATGATGCGGTGGTGGGCGGCCGCTCGGTAGGCGTGCCCGGCGCCATCCGCATGCTGGAGATGGCGCACAAGGAACACGGCAAACTGCCCTGGGCCAGCTTGTTCGAGCCGGCCATTCGCCTGGCCACCGATGGCTTCAAGGTCAGTGCGCGTCTGAACGCCCTGACTGCCCAGGAGAAATTTCTGGGCCAGGATCCGGTTGCCAGCGGCTACTTTCTCGATTCCAACGGCAAGCCCTGGCCCGTAGGCCATCTGCTGAAGAACCCCGAATACGCCGCCGTGCTGCAGGGCATCGCCCAGCACGGCTCCAAGGCGCTGCTGGAAGGCCCGGTGGCCGAGGCCATGGTGCGCAAGGTGCAAGGCCATGCCAGCAACCCCGGCAAGCTCAGCATGGCCGACTTGGCGGCCTACCAGCCGGTCAAGCGCCAGGCACTGTGCAGCGATTACTCGCCCAGCGCTGCGGGTGCTCCTGCCAGCCAACCGGCGTCGACCCGCAGCTACCGGCTGTGCGGCTTTCCGCCACCCAGCTCGGGCGGCATTGCGGTGGCGCAGATCCTGGGCATCCTGGCCAACACGCCAGCGGGGCAAATGGGCCTGGGCGCCGATGGCCTGCCCAGCGCCGACTGGCTGCACCTCTATGCCGAGGCCTCGCGCCTGGCCTTTGCCGACCGCAACCAGTATGTGGCCGACCCGGCCTTTGTCGGCGCGCCGGCAGGGGATTGGTCGAGCATGCTTAGGCCCGATTACCTGGCCCAGCGCGCCCGCCTGATTGGCGCGCGCAGCCTGCAGCAAGCCCAACCCGGGCGGCCAGGCAGCGTGCAGATGGCTTACGCCAGCCAGCCCTACCAGCAGGAATACGGCACCAGCCATATCAGCATCGTGGACCGCTACGGCAATGCGATTGCGATGACCACAACGATCGAAGACCAGTTCGGTTCGCGCCAGATGGTCAACACCGGTCGCGGTCTGGCTGGCGGCTTCCTGCTGAACAACGAGCTGACCGATTTCAGCCTGGCGCCGCGCGATGCGCAGGGCCAGCCCATCGCCAACCGGGTCGAGCCCGGCAAGCGCCCGCGCTCGTCGATGGCGCCTACCCTGGTGTTCGACAAGGCCACCGACCGCCTGGTGATCAGCGCCGGCAGCCCCGGCGGCGCCTGGATCATCCACTACACCACCAAGACCTTGTACGGCATGCTCAACTGGGGCCTGATGCCGCAGCAGGCCATCAACCTGCCCAACTTTGGCAGCCTCAACGGCCCCACCGTGCTGGAGGAAAAGCGGTTCCCCGCCGCCACCGTGCAAGCCTTGCAGGCCCGTGGCGCCGAGGTGAAAGAGCAAAACCTGACCAGCGGCCTGCAGGCGATCTCACGCGGCGAGGCGCATGGTAAATCCTGGTGGTTTGGCGGTGCCGATCCGCGCCGCGAAGGCATTGTCATGGGCCAGTAAGCGCCCCCGCTGCTTGCCAACCCACAGGCCGCTTGCGGCCCGTTTTTTATCTGCCTGCCATGTACAGAGACTGTCCGCAGCCAACCCTAAAAAGCCTGCTACACCTGGTCACATAGCGCCTGGGCACCGCATTGCTGATTTTGCAGCCCGCCCTCTACAATGCGGGCTCCACGCAAGGCGCGGCACCCAAGCACACCACAAGCTGCGTCCATACGGTTTCAAACCACAGAGGGGAAAACACATGAAAAAACTAGGCATCGGCATTGCCGCAGCCGTGGCCGTGCTGGCCGCAGGCGGCGCCACCACAGGCTACCTGGTAGGCAACAACATCGAGCAAGGTTTTGCGACCGCCGCCAAGGAGTGGAGCAAGCCGCCGCTGCTGGTGCAGGTGCAGGACTACCAGAAGGGCATTTTCTCGTCGACCGCGCAAACGCTGTGGACGGTGGACACCGGTGAAGAAAAGCTGCAGTTCACCGCCCAGCACGCCATCAGCCACGGCCCGCTGCCGATTGCGCACCTGGCAGAAATCGTCTCCACCTTTGCGATCAACCCCGATGCACCGCCCGAGTGGGTGGTGGCCTTCAAGGACAAGGCGCCTCTGGTCTGGAAGAGCAAGGTGGGCTGGTCCAAGAGCACCCAGAACGAGGTGACATCGCCGGCGTTCAATGGCGAATTTGGCGCGGACAAGCTCGCCTTTGGCGGCTTTAAGTCGGACTTCGAGATGTCTTCCGATTTCAGCCGCATCAAGGGCGATGCATCGATGCCCAGCCTGCTGGTGCAAAGCAAGCCCGGTGAAGAAGACGACGGCCAGGCCTCCGAGATGCTGATGAGTGGCAACACCATGCGCTTTGACATGCGCCAGCCCACGGGCCAGGAGTTCATGGTGGGCAGCATCGAGTGGGCGCTTGCCAGCCTCAAGGTCAGCCCCAAAAACGGTGACAGCCCCGCTGAACTCGCCGACCTGAAAATGGTGGCCGACACCCAGCTGCAAGGGGAGGTGGTCAACACCACGATCAACGCGTCGATCAAATCCTTTGTGCAAAAGGACCACAAGATCGACGACATGGTGATGGACCTGGGCCTGCACAACCTCGATGCCGGCTGGCTCAACCAGTTCACCAAGGAGTCGCAAAAGATCCAGGGCGATCCGCAGGCCATGCAGATGCTGCTGATGCAGGGCATGCAGCAGCTGCTGGCGCGCAAGCCCGAGCTGGCAGTCAAGCGCATCAGCTGGCGCACCGCCGAAGGCACGGCCGAGGTGGCGGCATCGCTGGCCTACCAGGGCGATGCTGGCAAGCCGCTCAACCCGATGATGGACTTCAAGGCGCTGCTGCGCCTGGACATGCCCAAGCCCGTGCTGCAGTCGCTCTACGCCAGCAAGGTGCGCGAAGCCTATCTGCTGGAGAACGAAGGCGCGGACGACATCGATGCCAAGCAGATCGACAGCGCCGTGCAGCAGGATGTGGATGCGCGCCTGGCGGGCCTCGTGCAAGCGGGCCTGCTGGTGGACAACAAGGACCGCGTGGCCAGCGAGCTGCAATGGACTGACGGCAAGCTGCAGGCCAATGGCAAGCCGCTGGACCAGAACGGGATGATGGGTCTGCTGTCCGCGATGCCCTAAGTTGCAAGAGCCTGCGTGGTCAGTCTACTGGCCACGGGCAAAAAACAAGCCCGTCATCTTCACGATGGCGGGCTTTTCTGTTGCGGCTTGGGCGACCTGGTGACCAGGCCGCTGCGCCGTATTACTCGACGAATTCTTCGTCGCCGGTCAGGCTTTGCTGGCGCAGTTCATCGTCCTGGCGCAGGTAGGATTTGATCAGGTCAAAGAAGCTGTCGTAGAAGGTGGCCGAGCTCACCGTCTCGCTGCCCACCTTGACCATGGAATCATTGCCGGCAGAAAACGGCAGCGACAGTGAACCCAGCGCGCCCACACCAACACTGGCCGAGTTGCTGCTCTTCTTGAGGTTGTAGGTGTCCTTGAGTGCAGAGACAAAGCCCAGGGTCACCTTGCCGTCCTTGCTGTCGGCAGCGCAGACGACGCGGATGGTGATGATCTGGTGGTTGTCCGTCGCTGGCTGGAAGCTCTTTTGGCCTTCGACCTCTTTGCCCTTGGAGACATTGATCAGATAGCCCTGGCTCAGCAGCGCGCGGCGTGCGGCCTCGCAAGCGCGCTCCGGCGGCGCATCAAACAGGCGTGAATAGGTGGCAGACGATCCAAAGGTCTCATGGGCCACAACGTTGTAGCGGTGGCTGTCGGCCTCGCGGTCCAGGCTGCCGCAACCCGATACAGACAGCGCCAAGGCTGCCACCAAGGACCAACCCGCCCATGAGCGATGCGGTGCGCAGCGGGTGGATGCAGCCAGTAAAAATAGATCTGAATGCTTGCCCAACATGAACGAAACGAACTCCCGAAACAACATGATGACCTGGATGACAGAGATGCAGGCCCAGCCGCACCACTGTAATGGATATGGCCGGCGCAGCATGTCAGCCAACGCCTGTATAGCACGCCCGGCGCGTGGGGCAAAGAGGCATGCTACCAGCCGCATTCCCCAGCACCAGCAGCGCTGCACTGGTTTACCAAATTTTGCATATTATGCGCGGCATTTACCCAGGATGGAAAAGCACAACGCGCTATGCTTTTAAAAGCACATTCAACCTCCCTGCCCAACCCCCATGTCCATGCCAGACCCTGCCAGCCGTACCGACTCCCCAGGCCTGCAGCGCCGCCTTTTGCTGCAGGCCGGCAGCGGCCTTTTGCTGCTGCCCTGGCTGCACGGCGCGCAGGCGGCGGCCACCGATGGCTGGCCTGCTGACGCGCGCGTTCCCGGTGG
Source organism: Comamonas sp. MYb69 (assembly GCF_037479315.1). Classification (NCBI taxonomy): domain Bacteria; kingdom Pseudomonadati; phylum Pseudomonadota; class Betaproteobacteria; order Burkholderiales; family Comamonadaceae; genus Comamonas; species Comamonas sp. MYb69. Next base: position 26,449 of record NZ_JBBGZG010000009.1, on the reverse strand, counting down.
CGTAGCGCGCCTGTCGCTGGGCCCGGCGGCCGAGCGGCCCCAGGCCTTTGCAGGCGATATACCGCTGCTGGTGATGGGCGACGCCATCGAATGGACGGCGCTGGTCGGCATACCGCTGTCGGCCCCCACCGGCGCCGCAGAGATCCGGCTGCAAACGGCCAGTGGCCCACGCAGCATCGCCTACACGGTGCTTGACAAGAAATACAGCGAGCAGCGCCTCAAGGTCGCCCCCAAGACGGTCGATCTGTCTGCCGCCGACAATGCCCGCTATGAACGCGAACGTGACCATCAACAAACGGTGATGGCCACTTTCAGCACACCGCTGCCCGCGCAGATGCAGCTGCCCGTGCCGGTGCCCGGCCGGCGCTCGAGCTCCTTCGGGCTGCGCCGCGTCTTCAATGGCCAGTCACGCAATCCGCACAGCGGCATGGACATCGCAGCCCCCACCGGCACGCCGGTCAAGGCACCGGCCGATGGCAAGATCATCGATGTGGGTGACTACTTCTTCAACGGCCACACCATCTGGATGGACCATGGTGGCGGCTTTCTGACGATGTACTGCCACCTGAGCGCGACCCAGGTGACGGTAGGCCAGAGCGTGCGCGCTGGCGAAGTGATCGGCAAGGTCGGCGCCACCGGACGGGTCACGGGCCCGCATCTGCATTGGGGCGTGATGCTCAACCGCAGCATGGTTGACCCTGCCCTCTTCCTCAGCGCCTGATAGCGCGCCTGTGGTTATCCCAGATATCTGTGGGTCAGCATGTGGACAAGGCTCTGGACAAGATGGCAAGCCTTTGACTTGCTTCAATAATTTTCATGCGCCTAAGTTTTAGGCAAACGCTGCTGCGGCAGCGCCCATGGAGCGGGCTGCCAAGCGCCAAGCTTGGCCTACACCAGCGCCGGCCGGCAGCCCCTAGGATGGCAAGCTGAGATCGTAAAAACGTTCTAGGTTTGCTTTCACCCACCGCAGCGCGCGCCTGTGCGCTGCCTCGAACAAGGAAAAAATTCATATGCAACGTTGGAAACTGATGAGCCTCAGCGCAGCCGCTGCGATGGCCCTGGCCGCCTGCAGCAGCACCCCATCGTCCACCCCTGCGGCACCAGCTGCAGGCAGCACCGCACCCGCCATGAACGTATCTGCCACCGACAAGACCTTGCAGGCCTACCACTGGGATCTGGAACGCGCCGAAGACCAGTCCGGCCGTCCGCTGCCCGCCTTCACCGCACTGGCCCCCAAGAAGGTGCTGCGCCTGGGCTTCAGCGGCGATGCCAAGACAGCACACCGCGTGAGCATCGGCAACCTCTGCAATGTGATGGGCGCGGGCTACCAGCTCGATGGCGACAAGATCAGCATCAGCAACCCGATTGGCACGATGATGGCGTGTGAGCCCCCACTGATGCAGCTCGAGCAGGCAGTGAGCGCACAGATCACGCGCGCCGAGAGCCTGCGCATCACGCAGGACAGCAACGCCCCACGCCTGACCTTGCAGTTCAACGATGGCAGCCGATGGCTGCTGAAGTCGGTGCCCACCAACGCCACCAAGTACGGCAGCGCCGGGGAGACCATGTTCTATGAAGTAGGCCCCCAGACCAAGCCTTGCAGCCACGGCGTGGCCAAGGGCGTGCAATGCCTGCAGGTGCGTGAGCTGCGCTATGACAGCAATGGCCGCAAGACCGTGGCCGGCGACTGGCAGCATTTCTACGGCAATATCGAAGGCTACCAGCATGAGCCCGGCTACAGCAATGTGCTGCGCGTGAAGCGTTACACCATTGCCAATCCGCCAGCGGACGCCTCGCGCTACGCCTATGTGCTGGATTTGACGGTCGAGACCGCCAAGGCCCCTTGATGGTGCAGGCGGGTGCTGCTGACAGCGCCCGCTTACTCCGCTGAGATGGAGGTCTGGCCAGCTCGCAGCTACAGCAAGTTAGAGGCCTCAAGCTCAATCCAAACCAGCAACCCCCAGTCGCCCCACAGCGGTGACTGGGGGTTTGGTTTTTGCAGCCCACATTGGCGCAATGCGCGCATCGCAGCGCCGTTGTGCACATGCCCCACTTTTGGGCATGCCCTGCTTGCCGCATGGATAAGCCCAACTCTTATATAAGAGTTGAGCAGGCATGGCAGAATGGCGCCACAAACACCTACAACCATCCAGCGGTTGCAGCAGCTGCACCAGCGCAGGCTGCACCCCACCCCATGCCAGCGACCACCCACTCCGCCCCTCCGCCGCTGCTGCGCGACCAGCAAAGCGGCTTTCTCGTTTTTCTGATCGCGCGCGTCTTTGCCGTGGGTGCCACCCAGATCCAGGCCGTGGTCGTCGCCTGGCAGGTCTATGACTTGACGCGCAACCCCATGGCGCTGGCCTTTGTGGGCCTGGCCCAGTTCATCCCGATGCTCTTGCTGCTCTTGCCTGCGGGCGAGTTGATCGACCGGCTGCCACGCAAGAAGGTGCTGGCCACCAGCTGGGCGCTGGGCAGTGTCTGCAGCGCGCTGCTGCTGTGGCTGTCGGGCCATGGCCATGCCGGGGTCGCAGGCATCTATGCGGTGCTGGTGCTGTATGGCGCCACGCGCGCCTTCTCGGGCCCATCGCTGCAAAGCCTGCTGCCGCAGCTGGTGCCGATGGCGCTGCTGCCCAAGGCCATTGCCACCAACAGCGTGGTGATGCGCTGCTCGGCCATTGGCGCGCCGATGCTGGGCGGCTTTTTGTACGCCGCTGGCGGGGCCGTGTGGACCTATGCGGTCTGCATGCTGGCCTTTGCGATTGGCACCGCGCTGCTGCTGCGCGTGAAGGTGCTGTATGCAGCGCCCAAGGCCGCTGCCGAGCCGGGCGCCGCGCGCGACACGATCTGGCAGCGCTTTGGCGCCGGCATCCGCTTTATCTTTGGCCGCCCCATGGTGCTGGGCACCATCTCGCTCGATCTGTTTGCCGTGCTGCTGGGCGGCGTGGTGGCGCTGCTGCCCATCTATGCCCATGAGGTGCTGCACACCGGGCCAGAAGGCCTGGGCCTGCTGCGCAGCGCCATGGCGATGGGCGAAGTTTGTGCCGGCCTCTACCTCAGCAGCCGCCCCTTTGGCACCCAGGTGGGCCGGCGCATGATGCTGGCCGTGGCCGTGTTTGGCATTGCCAACCTGGTGTTCTCGCTGTCGCACTGGCTGTGGCTGTCCTGCCTGGCGCTGGCCGTCGCCGGCGCGGCCGACATGGTCAGCGTCTATGTGCGCGGCTCGCTGCTGCAATTTGCCACGCCCGACAACATGCGCGGCCGCGTCAATGCCGTCAATATGCTGTTCATCGGCTCGTCCAATGAGCTGGGCGAATTCCGCGCCGGCAGCAGCGCCGCCTTGCTGGGCGCCGTGCCCGCAGCGGTGGCGGGCGGCCTGTGCTCACTGGCCGTGGTGGCCTTGTGGACGCGGCTCTTTCCCAGCCTGTGGAAGGTGAACCGCTTCGAAGATGCGCAGCACCAGTCTGCGGGCCGCTAAGACCAAACCTCAACGCTCCCTCAGAGCGCATCGACTGGCAGCTTGAGAAAACGCCGGCCCTGCCCATCGGCATCGGGCAGGCGCCCGGCGCGGATATTGACCTGCACCGAGGGCAGCATCAGCTGCGGCATCGCCAGCGTTGCATCGCGCGCCTCGCGCATCACAACAAACGCGGCCTCGTCCACCCCCTCGTGCACATGGATATTGTGCGCACGCTGCTCGGCCACCGTGCTGCACCAGGCGGCAGCGCGGCCGGCTGGCGGGTAATCGTGACAGACATAGAGCAGCGTCTCTGGCGGGTGCGCCAGCAGCCGGCCAATCGAGCGGTAGAGCGCATGGGCATCGCCGCCAGGGAAATCACAGCGCGCTGTGCCCACATCGGGCATGAACAAGGTGTCGCCGACAAAAATGGCGGCCACCATGCCTGCCGCAGCACCGCCCTCTTCCACCGCATAGGCCAGGTCCGCCGGCGTGTGGCCGGGGACACCCAGCGCGCGGATGCGGGTGGCGCCCAGCGCCAGCACATCGCCATCGCGCAGCAGGCAGTCAAAGTCCGCGCCCTGCGGCGCAATGCAGCCCTCCATGCCGTAGATGCCGCCAAAGACTTTTTGTACCTGCGTGATCTGTTGGCCAATCACCACCGGTGCGGCAATGCGCACCGCGCCTGCGGGCATCTGCGTGCGCAGCCACTGGGCGGCAGACAGGTGGTCTGCATGGGCATGGGTCTCCAGCACCCAGCGCAGCGTCAGCTGCTCGGCATCCAGGTAATCAGCGATGCGCTGGGCCGATGCGGTACTCGTGCGGCCGCTCTTGGCATCAAAGTCCCAGACCGGGTCGATGACGGCCGCCTCGCGGCTGGCCACATCGTGCAGCACATAGCTGACGGTGCCGGTTACCTCGTCAAAAAATGCCTGAACGCCAAAAGAAGGGGCAGAGCGCATGGTTAAAACACATTCACACAAAACAATATATCTTTCAATATAATAAAAACCATCCTTTTCGGCAAGCCTGCTGCGTCCAAGCCTTCTGTCCATGTCTGCAAAAACCAAGGCCTCCCCTTCGCCCGAAGCCATGCGCGAGGCAGCGCACCATGCCGTCTCTGCCCTCAAGCTGCTGGGCAATGAGGACCGCTTGCTGCTGCTCTGCCTCCTGAGCCAAGGCGAATGCTGCGTCGGCGATATGGAGGCGCAGCTGGGCATTGCACAGCCCACCTTGTCGCAGCAGCTCGCCGTGTTGCGGCGCGAAAACGCGGTCAGCACCCGGCGCGAGGGCAAGAACATCTTCTACCAGGTGGCCGATGCGCGCCTGCTGGCGCTGTTGCAGACGCTCTACGCCCAGTACTGCCCGGCAGCCTGAAACCCCACCGCATCGCTCACGCCAAGAAAGCCGCCCATGTCGCTCGATCTGTCTGCCTTTACGCCCCTGGCCGCCCTCGCAGGCGGTGCCTTGATCGGTCTGGCTGCCGTGCTGCTGGTGCTGTTCAATGGCCGCATTGCGGGCATCAGCGGCATCGTGGCGGCGCTGCTGCCGCCGCGCCCACAACCCGGCGCCTGGCGGCTGGCCTTTGTGGCTGGCTTGCTGGCGGCCCCTTGGCTCTACCAGCTTTTTGCGCCCTTGCCAGCGACCAGCAGCCCTGCAGCCTGGCCGCTGTTGGTGCTGGCCGGCCTGCTCGTGGGGATAGGCACGCGCCTGGGCTCGGGCTGCACCAGTGGCCATGGCGTCTGCGGGCTCTCGCGCCTGTCGCTGCGCTCCCTGGTGGCCACCTTGGTTTTTATGGCCAGCGGTTTTGCGACCGTGTTTGTGCTGCGCCACGTGTTGTAAGGAGAGAACGATGACTATCCTGATCGCAGCCCTCGCTGGCCTGGTCTTTGGCCTGGGTCTGCTGGTGTCCGGCATGGCCGATCCGCAAAAGGTGCTGGCTTTTCTCGATCTGGCCGGTGCCTGGGACCCGTCGTTGGCCCTGGTGATGGGCGGCGCGATAGCGCTGGGTCTGCCCGGTTTTGCACTGGCCCGCCGGCGCAGCCGCAGCCTGCTGGGCGAGCCCATGCAGCTGCCTGCACGCCAGGCGGTCGATGCACCGCTGCTGATCGGCTCGGCGCTGTTTGGCATCGGCTGGGGCCTGGCCGGCTACTGCCCCGGCCCTGCGCTGGTGGGTACGGCAACGGGCTTGGGTTCCGCAGCGATCTTCAGCGCGGCCATGCTGGCGGGCATGCTGTTGTTCAGGCTGTGGCCCAAGAGGTCTTGAGGCACGATCACTATAAAATCCATAGCTACGCACCCCAGCACCATCGTTTCACCAGCTCGCCCACCCATGTCTTTCGCCATCGACCCTGCTGTTGCGCATACCCATGCGCAGGACTGCCCCCTGCCCCTGCTGTGGCGCGACGAGCACCTGGTGGCCATCTACAAGCCCGCCGGCTGGCTGGTGCACCGCACGGGCCTGGATGCAGGCGAGACCCGCTTTATCGTGCAGACCTTGCGCGACCAGATCGGCCAGCATGTGTTTCCGCTGCACCGGCTCGACAAAGGCACCTGCGGCGTGCTGCTGCTGGCGCTGCATGCCGAGGCCGCCAGCCGCACGCGCATGCAATTTGAAAACCACCAGCTGCACAAACGCTACCTGGCCCTGGTGCGCGGCTGGGCACCGCTGCAAGCGGATGTTGACCACGCGCTGCGCCCCGACGATGCCCCGCAAGACGCGCCCGCCCAGCCGGCCCAAACCCGCTTTGCGCGCCTGGCGACGCTGGAGCACGCCGAGGCCTACGACAACCGCTTTGCCGGCACGCGCCTGTCCTTGGTGCAGGCCGAGCCCCACACCGGGCGCCGCCACCAGATCCGCCGCCACCTCAAGCACATCGCCCACCCCATCATTGGCGATGCCACGCATGGCAAGGGCCCGCTGAACCGCTGGTGGGCCGAGCGCCTGGGCCTGCAGCGGCTGTGGCTGCATGCCTGGTCGCTGTCGCTGCAGCACCCCTATACGCAGGCCCCCTTGCATATTGAAAGCGGATTGCGCTTGTCGAACGCAGAACCCACACTCGGCATGTCCGAGTCGGACTCTCACCCCAGCCTGCAGCAATGGCAGGCGCTGCTGCGCAACCCGGCCTGGTCGCGGCAAGCCTAGCAGCTGCGCCAAGACCAAGGGTGCACATTGTTTTTCGGATGCGCGCACACTCGCCCCGTGAAAAATAAACAAACAACATCTTCTCCCGCCGCACCCTCCTCGGCAGCGCCTGCTGCAACGCTCAGCCCTGCCGTCTTGCTGCTGATGGCCACAGCCTGCGGCCTCTGCGCCGGCGCCAATTACTTCAACCAACCGCTGCTCAACTCCATCGCCCATGCGCTGCAGGTGAGCGAGAGCACGGCCGGCATCCTGGTGACCTGCGCACAGGTGTCGTATGCGATTGGCCTGCTGTTTCTGGTGCCGCTGGGCGATATGCTCGAGCGCCGCAAGCTGACCGTGGGCCTGATGCTGCTCGCTGCGATTGGCCTGCTGGTCAGCGGCTTTGCAGGCCTGATGCCCTCGCCGTTCACGGCCCTGGTGCTGGGCACCTTGGTGACGGGTCTGTTCTCGGTCGCCGCCCAGGTGCTGGTGCCGATGGCCGCCAGCCTGGCCCCGCGTGAGTCGAGCGGCCGCGCCGTCGGCCTGGTGATGAGCGGCCTGCTCACCGGCATTTTGCTCTCGCGCACCGTCGCCGGACTCCTGTCGGCCGTGGGCGGCTGGAGCCTGGTCTACAGGGCGGGCGGTATCGCGATGGTGCTGGTGGCGCTGGCGCTCTACCGGGTGCTGCCAAAAGTAGCGCACAGCGGCGCACGCCTGCCCTATGGCCAAGTGCTGGGCAGCATGGCCACCTTGATTCGCACGCAGCCCCGCCTGCGCACCCGCACCTTGCTGGGGGGCCTGGCCTTTGCATCGGTCAGCGTGCTGTTCTCGACGATGGCCCTGATGCTCGGCGGCCCCGAGCACGGGCTGAGTGACTCATCGATCGGCCTCATTGGCCTGTCGGGTGTGGCCGGCGCCTTGATGGCCAACGCCGCAGGCCGCCTGGTCGACAAGGGCCTGGAGCGCCCGACCACCGCCTTCTCGGTGCTGCTGCTGGTCGTCAACTGGGCGCTGCTGTGGTACAGCCAGCATTCGGTGTTCCTGTTCATCGTCGGCATGCTGGTGATCGAGCTGGCGCTGCAAGGCACCCACATCTGCAACCAGAACGTCATCTACCGCCTGGCACCCGAGGCGCGCTCGCGCATCAATGCCTGCTATATGACGGGCTACTTTATCGGCGCATCGGCTGGCTCGGCCATCGGTGCCTGGGCCTGGCACCACGGCGGCTGGACGGGTGCCTGCATCGCCGGCACGGTGCTGGCACTGCTCAATGTGGCGGCCTTGCTGGCGGACCGCAGGTTGTCGCAGCCGGGCGCCGTGGCCTCTGGCACCCGCGCGGCATAAAGGGGCGGCCCGGAGCTTCCCGCTCAGAGCTTCCCGCCCGGAGCTTCCCGCCCAGAGCTTCCCACCAGGCACTGTCGCGCAGACACGCCGGGCAGACAGGAGGACAATGGTAGGCTTGCAGTTCCGGCATGGCGGTCCGTGGCCGCCTGCACCGACACGAGAGAGAAACCATGTACCTCGACCAAGACAACGCCCCCAACATCAACCAGCTCACCGCATTTCGCCGCGATCTGCACATGCACCCGGAGCTGAAGTACGAAGAAAACCGCACCGCCGACAAGATCGCAGCCTATCTGACGGCGCTGGGCATCCCCATGGTGCGGGGCCTGGGCACCACCGGCATTGTGGCCAGCATCTACGGCCAGGGGCGCGATGCCGCCAACCCCGGGCCTGCCATCGGCATCCGCGCCGACATGGATGCGCTGCCGGTGCAGGAGACCAACCAGTTTGGCCACATCAGCCAGTACCCGGGCCGCATGCATGCCTGCGGCCACGACGGCCACACGACGATGGTGATGGGCGCGGCCGAGCTGCTCGCTGGCCAGCGTGACTTCGATGGCACGGTGCACCTGATCTTTCAACCCGGTGAAGAAGGCGGCGCCGGCGCCCGCGCGATGATGCAGGACGGCCTGTTTACCCAGTTCCCCTGCCAGGCCGTGTTTGCATTGCACAACTGGCCCGCGCTGCCGCAGGGCCAGATGGGGGTGCGCGTGGGGCCCATCATGGCAGCTGCCCTTCGCTTTGAGATTGTGGTGCGCGGCCGGGGCGGCCATGCGGCACTGCCCCACACCACGGTGGACCCGATCCCGGTGGCCTGCTCCATCGTCGGCCAGCTGCAGACCCTGGTCTCGCGCGGCACCGATCCCTTGGATGCGGCGGTGCTGACCGTGGGCAAGATCGAGTCGGGCACGGTGGAGAACATCATCCCGGATGAGGCGCGCATCTACGGCACCTGCCGCAACCTGACGCTGGCCTCGCAGCAGTTCCTGATCGACGGCCTGCACCGGGTCTCCGGCCACATCGCCGAGGCGCATTTTGCCAGCGCCGAAGTGATCATCAAACCCGGCTACCCCAACACCACCAACCACCGCAAGGAGGCGCTCTTCATGGGCGAGGTGATGCGCGAGATGGTCGGCAACACCAACGCCCACACCGATGTGCTGCCGGCGATGACGGCCGAGGACTTTGGCTTCATGCTTGAAGAAGTACCCGGTGCCTATGGCTGGATCGGCAACGGCGCCGATGGCCAGCCCGGCGTTGGGCTGCACAACCCCGGCTATGATTTCAACGACAACAACATCGCCCTGGGCGCCACGTTCTGGGATCGCCTGGCACGCCGCTGGTTTGCGACCCAGGCGCAGCGCTAAGCGTTAATCACCGCAAGGGCTCGCATCACCGCAAGCCTTGCGGCCATGATCTGGAGCCCGTTTTGCAGCGTTCAGCACCCCTCTTGCATCGACCTCATCCACTGGCGTGTGCCCTGCGCCGCATGCCGCACCTGCTGCTGGGCCTGGCCTTGCTCGCCGGCGGCCATGCGGCCCAGGCACGCACGCCAGCAGCCGCGCCAGCACCACAGCTGGCACCAGCGGACAACCCCTCGTGCCCAGCGCCACCCGTCAAAGATCCTGCGGTCTACCAGGCGGAATCGCGCAAGCCGCACCCGGACCGGGGCGTGCTGTGGCAACTGCGCAAAGGCGATACGGTTGCCTATCTCTGGGGCAGCATCCATGTGGGCCAGCTGCCCTGGATCTTTCCCGGCCCGCGCACCGCACAAGCGCTGCGCGCTGCGCCGGCCATTGCGCTGGAGCTGGACCCGGTCGACCCCGCCACCCTGCAGGCCCTGACCCAGGCGATGCGCGAAGACAATGACCGGCAAAAGCTGGTCATGCGCCAAAACCCCGAGCTGCAGACACGCATGGGCCGCATGGCCTTCGAATCCTGCGTGGACCAGAGCAGCTGGCAAACCAATGCCGCCACCCTGGCCCGCCTGATCGCGCTGGGCATGCAGGACATGGCACGCAGCGGCTACCACCCGGCCTATGGCATCGACCTGAACCTGGCGGCCATGGCCCATGCGGTGGGCAAGCCGGTGCAGGCCATCGAGACGGCGCAGGAGCAGCTGCTGGCCATGGGCCTGGGCGGCGATGGTGTGCCCGCGCAGCTGGCCACGCCCGATGACATCCGCAAGGCGCTCGATGACATCGACAGCGGCAAGAACCGCCAGGTCGCCCGGCAGCTGGCGACCTACTGGGAAAGCGGTGACCTGGCCGCCCTGAAGCAGCTGATGCAGGACTGCCAATGCCTGGGCGATGTGGGCATGCAGGCGGCTCTGCTCGACACCCGCAACCAGCGCATGGCCGAGCGGCTGCCGGCCATGATGGCGGCCCAGCCCCAGCTCTTCATCGCCGTGGGCCTGCTGCACATGGTGGGCGACAACAACCTGCTGCAATTGCTGCAAAAGCAGGGCTTTACGGTGCGGCAGCTGACCGGCAAGGGTGCAGAGGCTGCAGCCGCTGCCAGCAGCGCAGTGCCTGCGAGCACGCCCGCCAAGGCCCCATAAGCGCCCATAAGCGCCCATAAAAGCACCCATAAAAGCGCCCATAAAAAACGCCGCCTGTTGGGTGCAACAGGCGGCGTAAAAAAATAGCTGAACAGCTCGGGCACTCAGACCATGCGCGGGCGCTGGTCGTGCTTGGCCAGCATGTCGGCATAGGGCTCCAGCACCCATTTTTGTTCGGCCGCATCCGGGATCTGCGCCGCACTGGCCTGCACCGCCTGGCCATGCTCGGCGCACAGCTGGGCCATCGCGGCGGGGCTGATCAGGCCCTCCCGCAACAACAAGGCGGTCATCGCCATCAGCAAGGCGTTGTGCTGCACCAGCAGATCCTGCGCACGCAGCATCTGCGCTTGCAGCAAGGCTTCCATACCGGCATTGCTGGGTGCCACTTCGGTATTGGTGTTGTCGCCAGGCTCCTGGGCCACATCGGTGCGCGACAGGCGCGCACCAAAACCCAGGTGGCGCAGGTAGCGCGCCGCATCCGCCGTGGCCTGCCGGATATCCTGCTCGGCCCCGGTGGTACAGGCTTCCTGGCCAAACACATGGCGCTCGGCCGCGCGGCCGGCCAGGCCCACGCAGACCATGTCCAGCATATTGCGCCGCGATGTCGCCTGCAGCTCGGTAAAGCTGTTGTAGCCGCCTTCGAAGGTCGCGATATTGATCTTCAGCTCCTGCGGCGTGCGGCCAAACAACAGCGCATAGACCAGGCCGTGCCCGGCCTCATGCACCGCCAGCAGCGCGCGGAAATCCGCGCTGGTGCGCTGCTTGACCTTGTTCAGATCCAACGGCACCGCAAAGCACTGCTGCAGCACCTCTGGCGCATCCGGCAGCGCCAGTTGCACCTGCAGCCGCGCAGCGCCAGCGGCCATCTGCACCTGCAATGGCTGGCCGGCCTGTGCGCCCTGCTCCAGCGCCCACAGCGCTGCATCGACCAGCGCACTCGACAAGATCGTGTGCACCGACGAGAACAGCGGCCGCGTGCCCTGGGTCGGGAACACCGCGTTCTGGTAAATCTGCGCCAGCACATCGCTGCCGATGACAAAGCGCAGCCCGCAGTTCGCTTCCAGCCCCTGCACATAGTGCTGCACCGTCGTCGCAATCAGCTGCTCGTAGGCCGAGCGGCTGAACGACGGGTAGATCACATGCTGGTTGCCCAGCCGGGCAATCTGCTCGGGCTTGAAGCGCTCGGCCAAGGCGCGCTTGACATCGATCAGCGACAGGCGGCTGGTGAGCCGGTGGAAAATGTCGGCATCGGTGTCGCAGTCTTCGACGCGGCTGGCCGTCTCCGTGTACATCTCGTCGAGATTGCCACAGACAAAGACCAGCAGCCGGCTGTAATCGGTCTCCCAGGATTGCTGGGAGCTGCGAAACTGGACCAGCAGCTGGTGAATGTAGTCATTGCTCCACTGCATGATGTCCAGCAACGGCGCATCGAGCTTCAGGCTGCGCTTGAGTGCCTGTGCGTCCCAGGCATCGATCTTGTAGCGCATCTGCTGCTTTTTGCGCCGCTCCTGCGCGTCGTCCTCTTCGGCTCGCTCGGCGTCATAGAGCGCGTCCGCCAGCTTGCGCTCTATGCTGTGCAGTTCCGACAAGGCAGGCGGCAGCTTGCCATCCGACAACAAGGCCCAGACATCCTGGTAGCGCTCGACCTTGCTGTCATCGCCACGGCTGCTCACGGTGCGGTAACGCTGGAACTCATCGAGCACCAGGATGCCGGGCGCGCCTTCCACCAGCCCCGCACTCTCGAGCGTGCCGGAGATGGTCGATGCGCCATAGCTGTCACCGTTTTGGCTGAAGCCGTCCATCTGGACTTCGACAAAGCGATCATAAAAACCCAGCAGCTGCGCCAGGCGGCGCGTCAGCTGGGTCTTGCCCGTGCCTGTCAATCCCCACAGGCACACAATCACAGGGCGGGTAATGAGCTGGGGCATCACGTACCAAGCGCGCACGGCGCCCATCACACGGTCAATCACGTCATCAATACCGATCAATTCGGTTTTCAGCTGGGCCGCAATGGCCTGCAGGTTTTGCTGACGCTCATGCATCTGTACGCGAAGCAATAGCTCCGGGGAGGTTTTCATTTCTTTCATGTTGTGCTGTCTCTTCATCCTGCGCAGCCGCTCAATCCCCATGGTCGGCTTTGCGGGTCATCTGCTGCAAGGCCATCCGGTCGGCACGGCGCTGGGCGCCCTGGCTGCGGATGTGCTTGCCCGCAGCGCCGGACAGACGCCGCTGGGCCATGGCCTTGGCAACAGGATTGAAAGGAGTGGCATCGGCCACGATCAGCAGCGCGATCGGCTGCTTCATGCGGCGCAAAGCCTTGACCCGGCCCTCTTCAAAGGCACGGGAAACAGTTTTTGCACTCATCTGTGCGGTTCCTCAGGGGCCTGGCGCGCCGATGGCGTGGTGGCTGGCGCAGCAAAACCCCAAAACAAAAAGCCCCGGCGAAGTAGCCAGGGCTTTTGTCGATCCCGGCTGCAGTGGTGCAGGCGGCGATCTGGGCCAAGGCTAAACCATATGAACATGGTTTAGCCGGGGCAGAAACCGTGTTCAGTGGAGAGGGTTGAACATGAAACAGGACATAGCAAAAACTCCCAATGGTGCGCTGCAGAAGGTCATTCGTTGCTGCAGCGATAAGAAGACGAAGGCTGGACTATAGCGGCAATTTGTTGATTTGGCAAGCCCCATATACAGGCTGTTGCATAAAACTAACCAGCAACCGCTGGCTTCCGCCTCTTTTACACGGCTTTGTGCGCATAAAACGCAGCAACGCGCCAACGGTGGCCGAAACCGCCGCTGACGCAGCATGCGGATCAGTAGCGCTTGCGGCCGGCCTTGCGGTGCTTGGCGTGTTCAGCCTTCTTGGCTTGCTGCAAGGCCTCGGCCGCCTCGCCAGCGGCCCGCCATTGCTCAAACTCTGCCGGCGTCTCCACGGTGATGCGGCCCAGCATCTGGGTGCGAAAGTCGGTGATCAGCAGCTCAGCGGCCTTTTGCATGTTGATGCGCCCGCCGCCCATGACTGCGCCGCGCTTCTTGCCAATCAAGGTCAGCAGCTCGTCATCGCTCAGCGCAGCGATGTCCGCATCTTCGAGCCCCAGCTTGTAGCGCTCGTCCAGCTGGCGCGGGTAGTGCTTTTGCAGGTACAGTAGCAGCTCCAGCGCCACCAGTTCGTCGTCATAGGCATTGCGCCCCACCGATCCGCAGGCCGCCAGGTTGTAGCCCGACTCGGGCACGATGATCTTGGGCCAGAGCATGCCGGGCGTGTCCCAGAGGTAGAAGTCATCGGCCAGCACAATGCGCTGCTCGTCCTTGGTCACACCGGCCTCGTCGCCCGCCTTGGCCTGGCCTTTGCCGCTCATGCTGTTGATCAGGGTGGACTTGCCCACATTGGGCACGCCGCAGATCAGCACGCGCATCGGCTTGGCCAGACCACCGCGCCCGGGGGCCAGTTGGCGGCAGGCCTCCACCAGGCGCTTGGCCGGGGCCGGCTCGCTGGCATCGAGCGGCAAGGCCTTGGTTTCGTGCTGGGCCTCATACCAGGCCACCCACAGCGCCGTGCGGCTGGCGTCGGCCATGTCCTGCTTGTTGATGATCTTGAGCGTGGGCTTGTGGCCGGTCAGCTCCGTCAGCGCCGGGTTGGCACTCGATCCAGGCATGCGTGCATCGAGCACCTCGATGACCACATCGATGTCTTTGATGCGCTCGGCAATCAGCTTGCGCGTCAGGTGCATATGCCCGGGGAACCATTGGATACTCATACTCTTGCTTTCGGGGGGAATGGCAGGCAGGCGGTGCGCAGGCAGGCGCGCTGTGCCGGATAATGCTGCCATGTCTTCTTTATCTCAACGCCAGTGGGATGCGCAGCGCAAATCCGATCAGGACCTGCTCATCAAAGGCATCATCTTGGTCTTGATAGGGCTGGTGATCGTCGTCTCGCCCTATGTCGCTCAGGGCGATATTGTGCAGGGAGTTTTCGCCAAGGCCCCGGCAGTGGGTTGGTTTTCCCTGGTATTGGGCGCGGCTTTTGTGCTGCGCTTTGGCCTGCGCCGCAAGGCCGTGCCCCCCCGGCCCGAGCAGTGACCCCTGCCGCCCTCAGCGTCCAGCCGCTGGGCAGCCTGCGCGAGGCACGCCAGTGCTTTGCCGCGCTGCAGGCCAGCGCCAGCGCCCGGCAGATCAGCCTGCGCGAGCCCCCGGCAGCCCCCACCACCTGCTGCGGCCGGGGCTGCAATGGCTGCGTCTGGGAAGGTTTTTTTGCCGCGGCGATGTACTGGCAGGAATGCGCGCTGGAGGCGCTGCAGTCCTAAGAGTCGCTAACACAACCCTTGATACGTCGTTGCCGAGCCTTGTCGTACTACTGTACTGCCTGCGGCTCGGCGCCTAGTCGGGGACGCCTAGTCTCAACCGCAAACCTTCGGTTTGCTGGGTCGTCTTAGCGACTCTAAGCCCTCCGTCTTTTTTCACGCTCATGTGGACTGCGCCTGAGTCGGTTCTGCCTGCACAGGCGGCAAGGTCTCCTCGCGCGCCAGCAGCTGGCGGATCTGCACCGCATCCTGCTGCAGCTGGCCGGCCAGAATGCGCGCCGTGGCCAGGCGCCGCATCAGCCAGGGAATGAGTTGGTCGCGGTCTTCCGGGCCGGGCACGCGCTCGGGCGCCGGCATCTTGGCGGGGCGCTGGGCCTCGGCATCGCCCGCAGCCGGCAACGGCGGCGCCTGCAGCAGGCAGGCATCGATGGTGGCAGCGGTATCCTGGAGCTGCTGCACCGCAAACGGCGACGGCGTCTGGCCCCGGCGCATCATCAGCATGATCTTGACCGAAGACATCTGGCCCAGCAGCTGGTAGCAATGGGCCTGGAACAGCTCCAGCGCCTGCAGCGGCGGCTGCACGGCACGCGGCTCCTTGAGCGAGCGGTCAACGGCCTGCACCAACGCCGACAGGCTGTCATAGGCCTCGCGCCGGGCCAGGCGCCAGGCCAGCTCGGGCGCATTGTCCACCGCCTGCAACTGGTCCACTGCGAGCGAGGTGCTGGCATGCGCGGCCTGGGCCTTGAGCACCCGCTGCACCAGCGCCGGCAACTGCGAGCGCTCCCAGGACGGCAGCACATAGGCAAAGGCCCAGGCAATGCCGGTGCCGATCAAGGTATCGACCACGCGCTCGAACATATGGAAGGTGGTGCTGCCTCCGGCATGCAGCATATGCGCCTGCACCAGGCCCAGCACCGTCGCGCCCATCGCGGTGAACAGGTAGCGGCGCAGCGCAAAGCCGTGCGAGACGCCCTGGGCCAGGGTCAGGCACAGAATCAAGCCCAGCGGCGACAGATGCGCCGACAAAATCGCCAGCGCCGCCACGCAGCCCAGCAAGGTGCCCAGCACCCGCACCGTGCGCCGCTCCAGGGTCTGCGCCAGGCTGCCGCGCAGCACCACCACAATCGTCAGCAGCACCCAGTAGGCATGGGCATTCCAGGGCAGGACCTGCACCACCAGGTAGCCCACCGCAATGGCCAGCGCCGCGCGGATCGCATGGCGCAGCGGTGGCGCATCCCAGCTCATCAGGCCCTTGAACGGCGTCCAGGACCAGGCAGTCGGGCTGACAAACATCTGCCAGCTGGCGCGTACCACGGCCAGATCGGGCTCGACCTCGTCGCGGCCCAGGCCGATCAAGCGGTTGACCTCTTCATGGATGCGCACAATGCGCTCGCTCAGCTCGCGTGACAGCGCCTGGGGCGAGACGTCCGTGTCGTAGTGGTCGGGCAGCGATTCTTCGAGCCGCTGCGCGGGCAGCTTGCTGGCCATCTGCATGGGGCGCAGCAAGGCGTCAAGATTGCTCATCGCGCGGGGCTTGCGGCCCAGCAGCAGGCTGTCGGCCAGGTGCACCACCTCCATCGCCAGGGCGCGCAGCATGGCCTGCTGGGCCAGCAGCATCGGCGCCTGCTCGGGCGACTTGCGCAAATGCTCCAGGTCCAGCTCGCAGGCGAGCAGGTGGTCGCGGATCTCCAGCATCTGCATCAGCATGCCGGCCAGGCGCTGGCGGCGCGGCGTGCGCGGGCTCTCCAGCACAATGTCGCGGGCCGCCTGCAGCTGGTCGGCAAAGGCTGCGTGCCGGGCCATCAGCTGGCCCATGTGCTGCTGGGGTGCGCCGCCACGCGAGAACTTGCCAAAATTGCGGTCGGCCAGGTTGTCGCCATAGGCCTCGCCATCGACCGATTCCCCTTCCAGCCCCACATGGCGGGCCGCCTCGGGCAGCACCATGCGTGCCTGCTCCAGCATCAGGGCAGCGAGCGACAGCACGGTATCGGCGATGAACTGCACGCGGTAGCGAAAATTGAGCAAGGTGTTGGCGATCACCGCATACACCAGGAACATGCCCGCGCCAATGCTGAAGAACATCGTCGATTCGGCCGCTGCGGCCAGCAGCTGCCCCTCGGCCGGTTTGGGCACCGACATGCCCAGCACCATGGCCAGCACCACCGCAATGGCAATCGGCGCGCCGCGCTTGCCCCAGGCCATCCACAAAAAGCCCAGAAAGGTCGACAGCACGGCCACCAGGCCCAGCAGCACGAGGTGCTGGTGCATCAGCTGCACCATGAAAAACAGCGGTGCCCCCAGCAAGGGCGCAGGCAGCATGCGCCAGAACTTGCCCCGGCGCGGCGCCGGGTTGTCGACCACGATGGTGACGATGACCCCGACCGAGGCCGCCGCCGCATGCTGCGTGCCCCAGATCAGCTGCACCAGCGTGGTTACCAGAAAGAGGCCCAGCGCCACTTCCAGCCCGTTGAGCACATAGTGGTTGAGCAGGCCACGCTTGAACGTGCGCCAGCTGCGGTCGGAAGAGAAGTGCGCCATGGCAGAACAATACGAGAAATCAACACCCAAAGATGTCGGACAAATGATAGCCAACGCGGGCAGCTATCAAAACAGAAGCGCAAAGCTTCTTGCAAACGCTTGCATTCTGCCCCCGCCCGCTGCAGCGTGCCAGCAACAAAAAAGCCCGCAGCAGCGGGCTCTAGGGCATGAGGTCTATCAAGACACGACCAGGTGTTCGGGAGACATATAGCACTGGCGCCATTCTTCGAACGGCACCGTGTCCGCCGCTTCCATGTCCTTTTGCGCCTTGATCGACTCGGCCGCACGCTGCTGGTACTTGGCCGTCAGCGCATCGCTCCAGGGGCGGGCGAGGGTCTGCTCGCGGGCCCATTGCGACTGGGCGGCGCCAAAGGCCTTGAACGAGGTGCCAAACTGCTCGCTGACCGCCGCCAGCACCTGGGCCGATGGTGTTTGCTCGGGGTGGGCCAGCAGATGCTGGGATTGCTGGAGCGCCTGGCTGTAGTCCTGCGTGCCATGGGCCTGGTCCAGCGCCGCCGCAATGGGCTGGCAGGCTTGCAGCACTTCTTGGGCCCAGTCGGTCAGCAGCACTTCCTTGCCCTGGCGCTGCAAGTTCAGGCCCGGCTCGCGGCCGCGCTCGGCCACCATGTGCTGGTTGTGCTTCATCTCGGCGATTTCAGCGGGCGAATCGGGCGGGCTGTCGCTCAGCAGGCAGTGCAGCAAGAAGACATCGAGCAAGCGCATCGTCGGGGCCGAGATGCCCATGCTGTCAAACGGATTGATGTCCATCAAGCGCACTTCGACATACTCGACACCGCGCTCGCGCAGCGCATGCAGCGGGCGCTCGCCGCGCTGCACCGTGCGCTTGGGGCGGATGGTGCCATAGAACTCGTTTTCGATCTGCAGCAGGCTGGTGCCCAGCTGGTTGTACTCGCCGCCCGGGTTGATCACACCCACTTTTTCATAGGCTGGATACGGCTGGGTCAAGGCGCCATAGAGCGAATCGGCATAGCCCTTGAGGTCGTTGTAGCTGACGCTGATCGAGGCCTGGGCATCGCTTTGGTAGCCCAGGCGCCCCATGCGCAGCGAGGTTGCATGGGGCAGGTGCAGGGCACCCTGGCCATCGCCCAGCGGCTGCAGCTGGTGCGGGCGGCCCTGCACAAAGCAAGGACAGAGCACGGGCGACGCGCCAAAGAGATAAAGCAGCAAAAAGGCTTCGCGGCGGAAATTGCGGATCAGACCAAAATAGGCCTCGCTGCTCACGCCTGGCATCGACCAGTTGTAGTGGATGCCCGAGATGGTCTGCATGCGGCGGCCATAGCGGTGGCCCAGGCCCATGCGGTAGATGCTTTTGGAGCGGCCAATGTGCGAGGTGCCATAGCGCCCCAGCGGAATGGTCTCGTCCGAAGGCAGCGAGCAAGGCATGCTCGAGATCCACAGCCGCTCGTCATTGGCTTGAAGAACCTGGTAGACGTACTGGTGCACCTCGGAGAGCTCATCGAGGCAGGCCTGCACGCCCTGGTGCACGCCAGTGATGATCTCGATCTGCGACTCGCTGAAATCGGTCGTGATGCTGCTGTGCGTCAGCGCCGAGCCCAAAGCGGCCGGATGCGGCGTGAGCGCCAGCGCCCCCTCGTCGGTCACGCGCAAGCCTTCTTTCTCGATGCCTCGCCCAATGCCCAGCAGGCGCTGGGTGCCGATGGCATCAATGCGTTCTTGGATATGGTTCATCTGCGTTGTTCTTGTCTAAGCCGGGCTGCACAATAGCAGGTTGCCCGGCGACTGGCAGAGTATTGCACGCTCAGCCTGACCGGGCTTCGGGATTTAGCCCGATAGCCGCAGCACGCCTTGGTAAGAACGTGTAGCGATCGCCCGCGCTGTTGTTTTCTGCACTGCAAAAAAGCCCGGCACCAGGGCACCGGGGGAGCAGCCCCAACACCCAGCGCGGGTCAGTGCAGCTTTTGCTGGGCCTTGCGGATTTCCAGGTCGCCCTGCACAAAACCGTTGTCCGGCACGATATCGCCCTGGCGGTCGGTCAGCTCGGCCCATTGCTGGGCCAGGTGGGCATCCATCTCGTCGACCGGTACGCTGTCGGCGCTCAGGTGCAGCCCGCGCGTCATCGTGATGTGCGAGGCCTCGAAGCTGCCAGCGCCTGCACACACGATGGTCCGTGTGGGCGCGCTCTCATGCACCAGCGCCAGCATGGCCGGGCTCACCAGCTCGGGCCGCAGTGCGCGCAGCATCTCGGGCGCCAGCAGGCCGTCGGTCATGCGCGTGGCGGCCGTGGGCGCGAGCGCATTCACATGGATGTTGTACTTGGCCCCCTCCAGCGCCAGGGTCTGCATCAGGCCCACCAGTGCCATCTTGGCGGCGGCATAGTTGCTCTGGCCAAAGTTACCAAACAGGCCCGATGACGAGGTCGTCACCAGAATGCGGCCGTAGTGGGCTGCCTGCATGAAGGGCCACACGGCCTTGCAGCAATGCACGCTGCCCATCAGATGCACTTCCAGCACGGCGCGGAAGTCGTCCATCTCCATCTTGGCAAAGCTCTTGTCGCGCAAGGTGCCGGCATTGTTGACCAGCACATCGACCTGGCCCCAGCGCTCGACCACCTGGGCCACCATGGCCTGCACCGCCGGCCAGTTGGTCACCGAGGCATGGCTGGCCATGGCAACGCCGCCCAGTGCCTCGATCTCGCGCACCACCTTCTCGGCCGCTGACGAGTTACCCTGCCCGTCCACCGCGCCGCCCGGGTCATTGACCAGCACCTTGGCCCCGCGCCGGGCCAGCGCCAACGCATGTTCACGCCCCAGCCCGCCGCCGGCCCCCGTCACAATCGCTACCTTGTCGCTGAAATCCAAACCCATACGTTCGCACCTTTACACCATGCGGGCGCTTGTGCCGCCCAATGTTGGAAGAGGCTTGCTGCCCCGGATGCATTCGCACTGTACGTGTTCACATTTGCTTTGTGCGCCGCTTGGGCGACAGACGCGGGGGCGACAATGCAGGGCAGCGGCCAGCGCTGCGCTAGGGTTATCCCGAAAATGGCTGAACAACCATGTGGATAACTGCGCATCGCGGGCCATTTAACCCGCTAAGCCCATGTTTTTATTAGCCGCGTGTTACATTGCCCGCAATTTCAGCAAAACTGGCCTCATCTTTGCTACCTGGCAGCAGTGCTTACCACACTTGGCTGGGCAGCTATGGTTTTGATATGGCCTTCAGGATCCCTACCCCATGCCCATCACCCCCGAGCTCTACAACGCCCAGATCGACAACGAAGATATCCAGGTCGATGCCTGGGCGGACACGCCGCTGCTGCAGTCGCTGGAAGAAGGCGGTGTGGACTGGCCCAGCTCCTGCCGCAATGGCACCTGCCGCACCTGTGTGGGCCGCCTGAAATCGGGCAGTGTGCACTACGAGATTGAATGGCCCGGGCTCAGCGCCGAGGACAAGGAAGCGGGCTGCATCCTGCCCTGCGTGGCCTATCCGGATGGCAATGTGGTGCTGATGCGTGGCGAGTATTGACCCGCTGCGCCAGTCCCCAGAAGCGCCAAAGCCGCCCAGCCGGGGAGCAGCTGGTCTAAAATTGGGGTTTTTACTGTCTCACGCGCCGCAGATCTGCGCGCAGACACGACACAAGTTCTTTAAAGGCATTCCATGAGCAGCCCCCTGACCCCTGCGCCGATCTCTCCGGTGGAGGACATTGTTGCCGAGATGCGCGCTGGCCGCATGGTCGTTCTGGTCGATGAAGCCGACCGCGAGAACGAAGGTGACCTGGTGCTGGCCTCCGACCATGTCACCCCGGAAGCCATCAACTTCATGGCCAAGTGGGGCCGGGGCCTCATCTGCCTGACCCTGACCCGCGAGCGCTGCGAGCGCCTGCAGCTGCGCCAGATGACCGCCAACAATGGCGCTCCGCTGTCCACCGCGTTCACCGTCTCCATCGAGGCGGCCGAAGGCGTGACCACCGGCATCTCTGCCGCAGACCGCGCCCGCACCGTGCAGGCCGCTGTGGCCGCCAATGCCCAGGCCAGCGATCTGGTGCAGCCCGGCCATATCTTCCCGCTGCAGGCGGTGGACGGCGGCGTGCTGATGCGTGCCGGCCATACCGAAGCCGGTTGCGACCTGGCGCGCCTGGCGGGCTGCTCGCCCTCTTCCGTCATCTGCGAAGTGATGAAGGACGATGGCACCATGGCCCGCCTGCCCGATCTGCAGCTGTTCTGCGCCGAGCACGGCATCAAGATCGGCACCATTGCCGACCTGATCGAATACCGCAGCCGCCACGAATCGCTGGTCGAGCGCATCAGCAGCCGCCCGCTGCAAACGGCGCATGGCGAATTCACCGCCCACCTCTACCAGGACCATGCCAGCCACGCGGTGCACATGGCCCTGGTCAAGGGCAGCGTGCAGACGGACAGCGATGTGCCCGTGCGCGTGCATGAGCCGCTGTCGGTGATGGACCTGCTCGAGACCGGCCGCGCGATGCACAGCTGGACCTTGGACGCGAGCCTGGCCTATTTGCAGCAGCAAAGCTGCGGCGTGGCCGTGCTGCTCAACTGCAATGAAAGCGCCTCGCAGCTGATCCGCCAGTTCGACGGCAAGGCGCGCGCTGCGCAAGCGCCCGAGCGGGGCCGCATGGACCTGCGCACCTACGGCATCGGCGCCCAGATCCTGCGCGACTGCGGCGTGCAGAAGATGCGCCTGTTGGGCGCGCCCCGCCGCCTGCCCAGCATGGCCGGCTACGGGCTTGAGATCACCGGATACATCAACAAGGAATAAGCAGCATGTTTGGAGCAGAAAAAGGCAGTGCCATCAACCTGGACGGCAGCGCGCTCGCCATCGGCATTGTGCAGGCCCGGTTCAACGAAAGCATCACCGACAGCCTGGCCCAGGCCTGCCTGCAGGAGCTGGCCGCCATGGGCGTGCAAGCCGAGAACATCCGCCATGTCAAAGTACCCGGCGCACTCGAAGTGCCCGTGGCACTGCAGGCCATGGCTGAATCCGAAGAGTTCGACGCGCTGATTGCGCTGGGCTGCATCATCCGCGGCGAAACCTACCACTTTGAACTGGTGGCCAACGAATCGGGCGCTGGCGTCACCCGCATCGGCCTGGATTTCCAGATCCCCGTGGCCAACGCCATCCTCACCACTGAAAACGAAGCCCAGGCCATCGCCCGCCAGATCGACAAGGGGCGCGATGCCGCCATCGTCGCTGTCGAGATGGCCAATCTGCTGAAAACACTATGAACGAAAACGACCAGAGCGACTCCTCCTCCAGCCAGCGCCCTCCGCGCCAGGCCCGCAAGGGTCTGACCTCCACCGGCGCGCGCAAGGCCGCCTCCAAGTCCACCCGCAGCCGCTCGCGCGAGTTTGCACTGCAGGCGCTCTACCAGTACATCCTGAGCGGCAACAGCGCCACCGAGATCGACCTGTTCACGCGCGACCTGGCGGGCTTTCACAAGGCCGATGCCGCCCACTACGACGCCCTGCTGCACGGCTGCATCGAAGCGGCCGAGCAGCTCAATGCGCAGATCCTGCCCCATCTGGACCGCAAGATGGAAGAGATCTCGCCCATCGAGCATGCCTGCATGTGGATTGGCGTCTATGAGTTCCAGCACTGCCTGGATGTCCCATGGCGCGTGGTCATCAACGAGAGCATCGAGCTGGCCAAGGAATTTGGCGGCACCGACGGCTACAAGTATGTGAACGCCGTGCTCAACGCGCTGGCCCCGAGCTTGCGTGCCGTCGAAGTGGCTGCTGACCGCAACAACGCGGCCTGATCGCCCTGACAACCGATGCCTGCGCGCTGGCATCGGTTTTTTCTAAGGGCTTAGCTGCTGCCAGTTATACTTTTGATAGCACACTCCGTGCTTGCCCATATGCCGCCAACGCTGTGGGAGTCCTCTGATCCAAGCTGAAGACCATGAAAATCGCCACCCGAGCCGAGCGCATTGAGCCGTTTTATGTGATGGAGGTCGCCAAGGCCGCCCAGACACTGGCGGCCCAGGTGGCGGGCAGCGCGGAGCCGATGATCTTCCTGAACATCGGCGAGCCGGATTTCACCGCACCACCGCTGGTGCAGCAGGCCGCCGACCGCGCCATCCGCGAAGGCCGCACGCAGTACACCCCGGCACTGGGCATCGAGCCCCTGCGCCAGGCGCTGTCTGACTGGTATAAGCAGCGCTTTGGCATCGATGTGCCGGCGCGCCGCATCGTCATCACCGCCGGCGCATCGGCTGCCTTGCAGCTCGTGTGCCTGTCGCTGATCGACGCCGGCGACGAGATCCTGATGCCCGACCCCAGCTACCCCTGCAACCGCCACTTTGTCAGCGCCGCAGAAGGCCAGGCCGTGCTGCTGCCCACGACGGCCGAGGAGCGCTTTCAGCTGAGCGCCGACAAGGTGCAGGCCGCCTGGAGCGACAAGACCCGTGGCGTGCTGCTGGCCTCGCCCTCCAACCCCACGGGCAGCTCGATTGCGCCGCAGGAGCTGCGCCGCATCCACGAGGTGGTCAAGGCCCGCGACGGCCTGACCATCATCGACGAAATCTACCTGGGCCTGTCCTATGACGAGGCCTTTGGCCAGACTGCGCTGGCGATTGATGACAACATCATCTCGATCAACAGCTTCAGCAAGTACTTCAACATGACGGGCTGGCGCCTGGGCTGGGCCGTGGTGCCCGAGGCCCTGGTGCCGGTGATCGAGCGCGTGGCGCAGAACCTGTTCATCTGTGCCAGCACGATTGCGCAACACGCGGCACTGGCCTGTTTTGCGCCCGAGAGCATGGCCGAGTACGAGCGCCGCCGCGCCGAGTTCAAGGCCCGGCGCGATTACTTCATCCCCGCGCTCGAAGCGCTGGGCCTGCCGGTGCCGGTCGCACCCGATGGCGCTTTCTACGCCTGGGCCGATTGCACGCAGGCGGCCAAGAAGCTCGGTGTCGAAGGCTCCTGGGACTTTGCCTATGCGGTGATGGAGCGGGCCCACCTGGCCATCACGCCCGGGCGCGACTTTGGCAGCCATGACACCGGCCGCTTTGTGCGCTTTTCGACCGCCAACTCAATGGAGCAGCTGCAAGAGGCCATTGCCCGGCTGCGCAAGCTGCTGGCCTGATGATGCAGACCGCTGCGCCTTGCCCACTGCCAGCCCCTCTGCAAGGGGTGCTGCGCAGCGCCACCCTTCAGCCACGCTATAAAGCCCCATTGAAAGGCGATAGCCATGGCCTTTGAGTTTCCCATCCGCATTTACTGGGAGGACACCGATGCCGGCGGCATCGTGTTCTACGCGAACTACCTCAAGTTCATGGAGCGGGGCCGCACCGAATGGCTGCGCTCGCTGGGACTGGAGCAGCAGCACCTGCGCGAGCAGGTGGGCGGCATGTTTGTGGTCAGCGAAGCCCATATCAAATATTTACAACCTGCACGTCTGGACGATGAACTCATCGTGACGGCAGAGCTCCAAGAAGCGGGGCGCGCTTCGATGCAGATCGCGCAGCGCGTGCTCTTAAAACAGAAGCAACCAACAGATACACCTCAGCTGCTGTGTGAGGGCACAATCCGTATCGGCTGGGTCGATGCCCTCAGCATGCGCCCGGCAAGAATTCCTCAAACCCTGATCCAAACCATCTCATGAATTCCCAAGAAATGTCCATTGCCAGCCTGGTCTTGCACGCCAGCTGGGTGGTGCAACTCGTGATGCTGATCCTGGTGGCCGCCTCGGTCGCCTGCTGGGCCACGATCCTGCGCAAGGTCGGCATGCTCAAAGCCATCAAGAACAAGAATGAGAGCTTCGAGAGCGACTTCTGGTCCGGCTCCAGCCTCAACGAGCTCTACCAGAACGCGATGCACAACGTCAAAGCCTGCGGCCCGATGGAACGCATCTTTGCCAGCGGCATGCGCGAGTACCAGAAACTGCGCGAGCGCCACATCACCAACCCCGACACCCTGCTCGACGGCACCCGCCGCGCGATGCGCGCGAGCTTCCAGCGCGAGATGGACGAGATCGAATCGGGCCTGTCGCTGCTGGGCACCATCGGCTCGGTCTCCCCGTATGTCGGTCTCTTCGGCACGGTCTGGGGCGTGATGCATGCCTTCACCGGCTTTGCCAGCATGGAGCAGATCACCCTGGCCACCGTGGCGCCCGGCATTGCCGAAGCGCTGGTGGCCACCGCCATGGGCCTGTTCGCGGCGATTCCCGCCGTGACCGCCTACAACCGCTTCTCCAGCGGCATTGACCGCATCGCCAGCCAGCAAGAAACCTTCATCGAAGAGTTCTCCAACATCTTGCAGCGCAACCTGGGTGCCCAGCCGCTGCACGCTGCGCACTAAATACAAAGGAAACAGCCATGCCGGCCGTCGCCTCTCGCGGAAAACGCAACCGCCGCACCGTCAACGAGATCAACATGGTGCCCTTCATCGACGTGATGCTGGTGCTGCTGATCATCTTCATGGTCACCGCCCCCATGCTCACGCCGGGCGCCATCAACCTGCCCAAGGCAGGCAAGAGCGAGCGCCCCCCCACCAAGAACATCGCCCATGTGCTGCTGGACAAGGACGGCTCAATCCAGCTCAAGACCGGCAATGTCACGCAGGCCGTGGCCGCGGGCGATCTGGCCGACCGAGCCAAGGCCTGGCAAGCGGACAACCCGCCTGAGGACAGCGCCATGCTCATCGTGGCGGACAAGGACCTGGCCTACCAGAAGGTGATCGATGCCATGTCGACCTTGCAGAAGGCCGGTGTCAAACGTGTCGCCCTGCAAGTGGCTGGTGGCAGCCAGTAAGAAGAGTGTCCATGTCTCCTCGTCAAGAGCGCGATCAGCTTGCCCCTCCCAAACCTCCGTCGCGGACCAAGTCCTGGACCGTGGCGGCTGCGGCCCACTTGCTGGTGGTCGTCGCCCTGCTGTGGACGGTGCGCAACCCGCGCGACAGCGACCAGCCCTCGGTCGAAGCCGAGCTGTGGGCGCCCACCAATGAGCAGGCCGCGCCTGCGCCGCTGACGCCGCCCCCACCTCCCCCGCCCGTGGCACCGCCGCCGCCCCCCCCCGTTACCCCGCCCCCGCCCCCCCCGCCCCCCCCCGCCGGGGCCCCCCCCCACCCCCTGGCGGCCCGGGCGGGGTACGACCCCCCCGCGGGCGCGAATTACCAGCGCCAAAAAAA
>NZ_JBBGZG010000008.1:159910-263373 GCF_037479315.1 Comamonas sp. MYb69 | reverse complement strand
CCGGGCCGTCCAGGCGCTGCAGGTTGCAGTTGATCACGAAGATCAGGTTGTCGAGGTTTTCACGCGCGGCCAGGCCGCTACGGTGGCGGTCGCTGCGGGCTTGCCGTCTGCGGGGGCTGCGGCCGATGCTGTGGTGGCTGCGGTGCCGGCAGCGGCTTGCTTGAGCTTGTTGAGCTCTTCGATGTTCTTGTTCAGCTCGGAGCTGCGCTCCTGGGCCGCATTGGCCTGCTGGGCGCTGGCGACGCTGGCTTCGGCCGACTTCGTGCCCTTGGCTGCTTCCTTGCTCAGCTTGAGCTGGTCCGGTGCCACGCTCTGGGGCTTCTTGTCGTCCACCGAGGCCTCGACCTTGCCGCTGGCAGCGCGCGTGTCGGTGGCGACCTGGGCCGGCGCTGCCTTGGCTGCGAGCTGGCTGCGGTAGCTGTTGAAGTCGCGGCTTTGTGCGGCCACCATCTGGCGCGCCTGGCGGGGCGATACCGCGCGGGCCTGCTCGGCCGTCGGCATGGTCAGCGTGACACCTGCCTTCATGCGGTTGACGTTGCCACCAACAAAGGCGTGCGGGTTGCTCTGGACCACGGCGATGAGCATCTGGTCGAGCGAGATATCCGCGGGCTTGTTTTGCGCGGCGATGCGGCCCAGCGTGTCGCCGCGTTGGGTGCGCACGCTGTCGCCACCGCTGTTGTTGCTGGCGGTGGCGGGAATATTGGCGCGTGCTGCGGGTGCTGGGCGCGGTGCAGCAGCGCTGCGGGCGGCGGGGGCCGGCGCTGGTGTGGCCGAAGCCAGGGGCTCCTCGATCACGCGCACAGGCGGTGCCGGTGGGCGCGCGGCAGGGGCGGCTGCGCTCAGCTGCGGCGCCACCGTGACGGCGGGTTCGGGCTTGCGCAGGTTGGGCGGGTCGAACAGCATGGTGTAGCTGCGCACGACCTGGCCGGAATTCCAGTTGGCGTCGATCACATAGTCGACAAAGGGATCATTGACCGGACGCTGCGTGGTCAGCACGATCACCGCCGTGCCATTGGCGCGGCGCTGCAGCTGGGCGCGCACGCCACTGACCGTGCCCGAGTAGTCCATGCCCTGGGTGCGGAAGACCGCCGACGAGGCCGTCTTGACCTGCAAGGTGTCGGCCTCGGCGTCGGTGATCTGCGGAACTTCGATTTCCGCGCGCAGGGGCTCGCCCAGCGCGGATTTCACATTGATCTTGCCCAGCGCGAGCGCTGATGCTTCCCCTGTGTACAGGCCAAAGGCTGCCATGGCGGCGGCAAGCGCAGTGATTTTCCAGCGATGCATAGTGCTATTTGATTGAATAGTAGAAGCGTGCGGGGTTGTTTTTGTACCCATGAGAAAGCCCTCCCCCTAAGACGCGAAATCGGTAATTATCAGTAAAAAGAACCTTAACAGTAATGTGTTGGAGTGACAAGTTAAGGAATGGGCATCTCATTTGATAGGGTGCTTGGGCTCACTCCGGTCGGTCTGATTGTTGTTCCAGAGCAACTTTTCAGAGGGGGGCTGCCGGGCAGACCCAGGCTTGAATCGTTAGCAAAAGCAGCAAGAAAAACACCTTCCGGCTGCTGGGGGCAGGCCCGGAAGGTGGGGTGGTTGGGCCGCTTATGCAACGGCCGGCATCAGGCCGCCAGCAGGATGCGCAGCATGCGGCGCAGCGGCTCGGCAGCGCCCCAGAGCAGCTGGTCGCCGATCACGAAGGCCGAGACGTACTCGGGGCCCATGTTCAGCTTGCGCACACGGCCCACGGCCACTTCCAGACCACCGGTCACCGCAGCGGGGGTCAGTTCCTTGACGGTCACGGCGCGCTCGTTGGGCACCCACTTGACCCAGTCATTGCCACCCTTGATCAGCGCTTCGATCTCGGCCAGCGGCAGGTCCTTGTTGAGCTTCAGGGTCAGCGCCAGGCTGTGGCAGCGCATCGCGCCAATGCGCACGCACAGGCCGTCGACGGGGATGGTGGCATCGGTGCCCAGGATCTTGTTGACCTCGGCCTGGCCCTTCCACTCTTCCTTGGACTGGCCATTGTCCAGCTGGGCATCGATCCAGGGGATCAGGCCGCCGGCCAAAGGCGCGCCAAAGAACTCGGTGGGCACATCGCTGCGGATGGTCTGGGCGACCTTGCGGTCGATCTCCAAAATGGCGGAGGCGGGCGTGGCCAGCTCATCGGCCACGGCAGCGTGCACCACGCCCATGCCCTTGAGCAGTTCGCGCATATGGTTGGCGCCACCGCCGGACGCGGCCTGGTAGGTCATCGACGAGACCCATTCGACCAGACCGGCGTTGAACAGGCCCGACAGGCCCATCAGCAAGATGGAGTTGGTGCAGTTGCCGCCGATCCAGTTCTTGCCGCCAGCGGCCAGCTTGCGCTGGATCAGTGCGTCATTGACAGGGTCCAGCACGATGACGGCATCGTCTTGCATGCGCAGCGACGAGGCGGCATCGATCCAGTGGCCGTTCCAGCCGGCAGCGCGGATCTTGGGGAAGACTTCCTTGGTGTAGTCGCCGCCCTGGCAGGTGATGATGATGTCGCACTTAGACAGCTCGGCGATGTCATTGGCATCCTTGAGCTGGGTGTGCACGGTGGCCATCGCCGGGGCCTTGCCACCGGCGTTGGAGGTCGAGAAAAACACCGGCTCGATCAGCGCGAAGTCACCCTCGGCCTGCATGCGGTCCATCAACACCGAGCCGACCATGCCGCGCCAGCCCACCAAACCTACCAATTGCTTGCTCATAAAACGCCCTTGTCTACCTAAACGAAAGGAAATGCCACGGGGGCTGAGGGCCTGGCTCGTCGGCCAGTTGGAGGCGCACGACGAACCAGGCTGGATCAGCCGGTAATCTTCGTGGTGGTTGTGAATGTGTATGCGCGCGCAGCCATACCCGCCTCAATGGGGGTGGTGGTGTTCAGCCAAGAAATAGGGCAGTGCGCAGACATAGGAAGCTATTCTAGCGCCAAATTTTAAAACCTGTGCAAGAAATTTTATAAGTTTCGAGTGCTGGCGCATCGAAGCGCATGCATATATGACGTTAAAAACTATTTTTCGACCATTTATGGTTTTTTAATTCGTCGAAATGACTAAAGTCGAAAGCGTGCCGTGCTTCTGTCGTCGTTTTGGTGTTGAAACGCGGCGGTTGCAAGTAGCAGTACCAGCGCTTCATGGTTCTGCAGGCGCAAAAAAGCGACCCGCAGGTCGCTCTTGGAAAGGCATTGTGAAGACGGCTGCTTACAGCGCGGCCACCACGGCATCGCCCATTTGCTGGGTGCCGACCTTGGTCGTGCCTTCGCTGTAGATATCCGGCGTGCGCAGGCCCTGGGCCAGCACCTTTTGCACAGCGGCTTCGATCTTCTGGGCAGCGGCTTCCTGGCCCAGGCTGAAGCGCAGCATCATCGCGGTCGACAGGATGGTGGCCAGCGGGTTGGCGACGCCCTTGCCGGCGATGTCCGGGGCCGAGCCGTGGCTGGGTTCGTACAGGCCTTGCTTCTTGTCGTTCAGGCTCGCCGAGGGCAGCATGCCGATCGAGCCGGTCAGCATCGAGGCTTCGTCGCTCAGGATGTCGCCGAACATATTGCCGGTGACGACCACGTCGAAACGCTTGGGTTCCTTGACCAGCTGCATCGCCGCGTTGTCCACATACATGTGGTCCAGCTGCACATCGGGGTACTGCTTGCCCACTTCGGTCATCACATCCTTCCAGAGCTGGAAGGTTTCCAGCACATTGGCCTTGTCCACGCTGGTCACGCGCTTGCTGCGCTTTTGCGCGGCCTGGAAGGCCACATGGCCGATGCGCTCGATCTCGGGGCGGGTGTAGCGCATCGTGTCGAAGGCTTCTTCGGCGCCGGGGAAGTGGCCGTCCGGTGCGCTGCGGCGACCGCGTGGCTGGCCGAAGTAGATGTCGCCGGTCAGCTCGCGGATGATCAGGATGTCGAGGCCGGACACCAGCTCAGGCTTCAGGCTGGAGGCGTGGGTCAGTTCCTTGTAGCAGATCGCGGGGCGGAAGTTGGCAAACAGGCCCAGTGCCTTGCGCAGGCCCAGAATTGCCTGCTCGGGGCGCAGTGCGCGTTCCAGCGTGTCGTACTTCCAGTCGCCCACGGCGCCAAACAGGATGGCGTCCGATGCCTTGGCCAGCTCCAGCGTGGCGGGTGGCAGCGGGTGGCCGGAGGCCTCATAGGCGGCGCCACCGACGGGTGCGCTTTGCAGGTGCAGGTCCAGCTTCAGGGCGTCGAGCACCTTCACGGCTTCTGCAACGATTTCTGGACCAATGCCGTCTCCGGGCAATACAGCGATTTTCATGGTTTTTTCTCAGTCAGGATGGCAGGGCCGCGCCCGGTGGGGCGCAGCAGGGATGGCGGTGAACCGGTTTTCGTGGCGCTCAGGCCTTGGCTTGCACCAGGCTGTGTGCCAGCCAGGGCTTGGTGGCCAGGCGGTTGGCTTCATAGGCCTGGATCTTGTCCTTGTGGCGCAGGGTCAGGCCAATGTCGTCAAAGCCGTTGAGCAGGCAGTACTTGCGGAAGGCGATCACATCGAAGGGGATGCTTTCGCCGCCGGGACGCAGGATGACCTGCTGGTCCAGGTCGATGGTCAGGCTGTAGCCGGGGTTGACCGCGACTTCGTTGAACAGCATGTCGATCGTGGCCTCGGGCAGCACGATAGGCAGCAGGCCGTTCTTGAAGCAGTTGTTGAAGAAGATGTCGGCAAAGCTGGGTGCCAGGATGGCACGGAAGCCGAACTGGTCCAGCGCCCAGGGTGCGTGCTCGCGGCTGGAGCCGCAGCCAAAGTTCTTGCGGGCGATCAGGATGCTGGCACCCTGGAAGCGCTGCTGGTTCAGCACAAAGTCCGGGTTGGGCTTGCGGGCGGACTCGGGCACGCCAGGTTGGCCGGGCTGGTCCAGGTAGCGCCATTCGTCGAAGGCGTTGACGCCAAAGCCGGTCTTCTTGATCGACTTGAGGAACTGCTTGGGGATGATGGCGTCGGTGTCGACGTTCTCGCGGTCCATGGGCGCCACGAGGCCGGTGTGGATGGTGAATTTCTGCATTTCAAGCCTTTGGTCTGCCCGCCGTCATTGGATGAGCGCGGGCAGCGGTAGATGTGATGGTTTAGCGTGCTGCGCGAGAGATGGCGTTGCCCGCTCCCTGCACATCCTGGCCAATGCCGTGGACGGTGTTGCAGCCCGACAGCAGCGCGGCGAGCGCGATGGTGATGAAGGCAAAACGGGTTTTCATCGCATAGCTCCTGGGGTCATGCAAAACGGCGGATATCCACAAAGTGGCCGTGCACGGCAGCGGCGGCCGCCATCGCGGGGCTCACCAGGTGGGTGCGGCCACCGGCGCCCTGGCGGCCTTCAAAGTTGCGGTTGCTGGTCGATGCGCAGCGCTCGCCGGGCTCCAGGCGGTCGGCGTTCATCGCCAGGCACATCGAGCAACCGGGCTCGCGCCACTCAAAACCGGCGGCGGTGAAGATCTGGTCCAGGCCTTCGGCCTCGGCCTGGGCCTTGACCAGACCCGAGCCGGGCACCACCATGGCCAGCTTCACATTCTTGGCCACTTTCTGGCCCAGCTTCTTGACCACGGCAGCGGCTTCGCGCATGTCTTCGATGCGGCTGTTGGTGCAGCTGCCGATGAAGACCTTGTCGACGAAGATGTCGTTGATCGGCTTGCCCGGTTCCAGGTTCATATAGGTCAGCGCACGCTCGATGGCGCCGCGCTTGTTCGGGTCCTTTTCCTTGTCCGGATCGGGCACGGTTGCATCCACGCCCAGCACCATTTCGGGGCTGGTGCCCCAGGTGACCTGGGGCACGATGTCTTCGGCGCGCAGGGTGACCACGGTGTCGAACTTGGCATCGACATCGGAGTGCAAGGTCTTCCAGTAGTTGACGGCCTGGTCCCATTCGACGCCGGTAGGTGCCAGTGGGCGGCCCTTGACGTAGTCGATGGTCTTGCTGTCCACGGCTACGAGACCGGCGCGGGCACCAGCTTCAATCGCCATGTTGCAGACCGTCATGCGGCCTTCGATGGACAGGTCGCGGATGGCGGAGCCGGCGAACTCAATGGTGTAGCCGGTGCCGCCAGCGGTGCCGATGCGGCCGATGATGGCCAGCACGATGTCCTTGGCGGTCACGCCGGGGGCGACCTTGCCGTCCACCTTGATCAGCATGTTCTTGGCCTTCTTGGCCAGCAGGGTCTGCGTAGCCATCACGTGCTCGACCTCGGAGGTGCCGATGCCATGGGCCAGCGCGCCAAAGGCGCCATGGGTGCTGGTGTGGCTGTCGCCGCAGACCACGGTCATGCCGGGCAGGGTGGCGCCTTGCTCGGGGCCCATCACGTGGACGATGCCCTGGCCCTTGTCCATGAAGGGGAAGAAGGCAGCAGCGCCGAACTCGCCGATGTTGTCGTTCAGGGTGACGATCTGTTCCTTGCTGATCGGGTCCTCGATACCGTCGTAGCCGCGCTCCCAGCCGGTGGTGGGGGTGTTGTGGTCGGCGGTGGCGACCACGGAGCTGACGCGCCAGAGCTTGCGGCCCGCCATGCGCAGACCTTCGAACGCCTGGGGGCTGGTGACTTCGTGCACCAGATGGCGGTCGATATACAGCACGGCGGTGCCATCCTCTTCGGTGTGGATGGTGTGCTCGTCAAAAATCTTGTCGTAGAGGGTGCGTCCGGTCATCGTGGTTCTCTTTGGGTCAAGGGTCTCATCAAGGGGCTAAATACGAAATATCAGAGATGGGCAAAGGTCTGCAGGTGCGCGGCCAGGTCGGCGTCTTGCTGGTCTGCGGCCTGGGCCTCGTCGGCAGGCCGGGGGCTCAGGTGCTCGACCAGCAGGCGGGCGGTCACCGGCAGTGCCTCAAAATCGCGGGCCATCAGGCGCAGCTCGCGGTGCGCCCAGGCGTCGGCCAGGCGGATGCCGCGCAGGTTGCCCACGCCATGCATCAGCGCAAAGGCGCGGTCCGGCAGCAGGCCAATGCCCAGGCCGTTGTCGATCATGCGGCACATGGCATCGAGGCTGGTGACCTGGATGCGCTGGCGCAGCGGCCGGCGCAGCTGGGCCGATGCGGTGCGCATGGCCTGGCTGATGCTGCTGCCCGATTGCAGGCCGACGATGTCCCATTCCAGTGCTTCTTCAAAGCTGATCGTGTTGCGCTGGGCCAGTGCATGGTCCAGCGGCACTACGAGCATCAGGTGGTCGCTGCGGTAGGGGCGCGACTGCAGATCGAGCTCGGCGGTGTTGGCAACGGCATCGGGGTTGCAGATGCCCAGGTCGGCCGTGCCTTCGTGCACGGCCTGGATCACCTGCGCACTGAGGTGCTCCTGCAGGTCGATCTTGATCTGGCTGTGCGCGCGGGCAAAGCTGCCCAGGTCCTCGGGCAGAAACTGCACGATCGCCGAAATATTGGCATGGATGCGCACATGGCCGCGCACGCCATCGGCGTATTCGCTGAGCTCGCCCTGCATGCGCTCCAGCCCGAACAGCACATTGCGGGCATGGTGCAGCAGGCTCTCGCCTGCCGGCGTCAAAGTGACGCCCCGGCTGTGGCGGTACAGCAACTGGGTGTCGACGGCTGTTTCCAGGTCCGACAGGCGCTTGCTGACGGCCGAGGCCGCGATGAACTCCCGCTCTGCCGCGCGGCCAATGCTGCCCAGCTCGCACACTGCCACAAACAGCTGGAGCGAGGTCAGGTCGATGCGGCGCGCAAAACTGCGCTCTGAGCTTTTCATGGCGGGGAGGTATCGTATTTTTAGAAATCAGCAGCTATTTTATCTATAAATAGCGTGTCTGGTATCGCGGATGACGATGGCTGATGTGTCATTTGCATGAAAACGTAGCGGGGCGCTCGGGCAAGGAGGGTTCGCCCGTCGGCGCTGAATGTGTTCGTTTTTGTAAAGCGTTGACCCCATTCGCTGGGCTCACAGCGATTGTGCAGACATCGCAAGCAGCGATGCTCTAGAAACGGAATCACCCATGTCTTCTCGCTCCCCTTCCTTTGGCCTGTTCAGCGCGCGTCCTGGTGGCCTGGCAGCCGTTGCCATCGCGGTGGCCGCCTTGCTGGCTGGCTGCTCGCCAGATGCCGGGCAGAGCGCGCCGCCCGCTGAAGCGCAGATGGCCACCCCTGCTGCGCCCGCGCCGGTAGCGCCGATGGCGGCGCGCTCCATGGCCAAGATGGCGACCAAGGAGATGGCGCCCGCCGCCGATATGGCTATGGGGCAGGGCGGTGCGGCTGCGCCCAGCGAGCGCTTTTTGGCGATCAGCCACCGCATCCAGGTGGAGACGCCTGCGGCCGAGCTGGCGGCGCTGTGGGAAGAGGTCAAAGCGCGCTGCGAGCGGCTGGACTGCTATGTCGAAGGCTCACAGCTGCGGCGCGAAACCCCGCAGTCGGCCGCCGAGGCCATGCTGGCGATGCGGGTCAGCCCCCAGGATTTTGCTGAACTGACCTCGTCGCTGGGCGCTGGCGCCAGGGTGCTTAACCACCAGACCACCACCGAGGACAAGACCTATGAGGTCGTGGATGTAGAGGCGCAGATCAAGAACCGTACCGAATACCGAGACAGCCTGCGTGCGCTGATGCTGGAGAAGAATGTCAAACGCACTTTGCAGGACCTGATGGCCATCCGCGACACGCTCTCCCAGGTGCAGGCCGAGATCGATGCGGCCAACACCCACCGCGCGCTGCTGCAGCGCGATACCGCCAAGCAGTTTGTGCAGATGCGTTTCCAGCCCACGCGCGCCATCGTCAGCGGCACCTACAGCCCCTGGCAGCAAACCTGGCAGCGCAGCTGGGATGGCCTGACCCGCAGCGTGCAGTCGCTCATTCTGACCGCCGCGCAATCGCTGCCCTGGTTGCTGGCGCTGGCCCTGGTGGTGCTGCTGCCGCTGCGCTTTGCCATCAAGCGCTGGATGCGCCGCAGCGCGGCCCGGGCGCAAGTAGCACACCAGGCAGACAACCAGAGCTGAGAGGCGCTGCGGCCATGAAAAAAGCACCAGCGAGGCTGGTGCTTGGCAGAGGAGACGCTGCATCGGCTGGATGCGGCGTTTCTTTCTATCAGGTGAACAGGTTCTTCAGGCGGTCGGCCCAGGACTGGTTGTTGGGCGTGTGCTTGGCGCCGCCCTTTTTCAGCGATTCATCGAGCTCCTTGAGCAGCTTGCGCTGGTGCTCGGTGAGCTTGACGGGCGTCTCGACGACGATGTGCACATACAAGTCGCCCGGGTAGCTGGCGCGCACGCCCTTGATGCCCTTGCCGCGCAGGCGGAACTGCTTGCCGGTCTGGGTGCCTTCGGGGATGTCGATCGCGGCCTTGCCACTCAAGGTCGGCACTTCGATTTCGCCGCCCAGTGCTGCGGTGACCATGCTGACGGGCACCTCGCAGTGCAGGTCATCGCCATCACGCTCGAACACCTCGTGTTTGCGCACGCGGATCTCGATATACAGATCGCCGGGCGGGCCGCCATTCTGGCCGGGTTCGCCGTCGCCCGTGGAGCGGATGCGCATGCCATCGTCGATACCGGCGGGGATGCTCACTTCCAAGGTCTTTTGCGACTTGGTGCGGCCCTGGCCGTGGCAGCTGGTGCAGGGCTCGGGGATGATCTTGCCGGTGCCGCGGCAGTGCGGGCAGGTTTGCTGCACCGCGAAAAAGCCCTGGCGCATCTGCACCTGACCGCTACCGTGGCAGGTGCTGCAGGTCTTGACCTGGGTGCCGGGCTTGGCGCCGCTGCCGTGGCAGGTGTCGCACTCGTCCCAGGACGGAATCTTGATCTGGGCGTTCTTGCCCGCTGCTGCCTCTTCGAGGCTGATGTCCATCGCGTAGGACAGGTCGTTGCCCCGGTAGACCTGGGGGCCACCGCCGCCGCGACGGCCACCGCCAAACATCTCGCCAAAGATGTCGCCAAACGATTCGGCAAAACCACCAAAGCCCTCGCCGCCCATGCCCGAGCGCATATTGGGATCGACCCCGGCGTGGCCGTACTGGTCGTAGGCGCCACGCTTTTGGCTGTCGGAGAGCATTTCGTAGGCTTCTTTGCACTCCTTGAACTTCTCTTCCGCTTCCTTGGCCTTGTCGCCCTGGTTGCGGTCGGGGTGGTACTTCATGGCCATCTTGCGGTAGGCCGTCTTGATTTCGACTTCCGTGGCGGATTTGCTCAGGCCAAGGACTTCGTAGTAATCGCGTTTGGACATGGTGTTCTTGAATTCTGTGGGGGTTTAACCAGCGGCGTTCAGGTACGCCCGGGCATGGGTGCCCACAAAGCTGCGGCCGGGATTGTCGCCGTCAATCCATTGCTGCGGTGGAAATAGCTCAAACAAGCCCACCTTGAACAAGGTGGGAATCGCCATCTTCAGCTCTTGTTCAACAGCGCCGCGCTCGCCGGCATTGTAGAGCGCGATGTTGTAGAGCATGGTGGCCACGGTGCCGGTCTGCACCCGGCTGCCGTCTTTGAGCGTGACGGCGGGCAACTCTGCCGCGCCATCGGTGATCTTCTGGTTGACACGGCTGAGCTCTGCAACATGCAGTGCGTCGCTCGCAGGTGCTGTAGTAGATGTCATCGTGTGCCTTTGGATGCTTGCGTGAAAGGGAGACAGGGCCTGCAGCCCACTGACCGGAGCTACGTGCTACAGAAGAAAGAGCGATTCTGTAGAAAAGCCATGCCGGAGTGCGGCAATGCGAACTCCGGCATGGGTGCTGGGTAGCGTCGGCTCCAAGCCTGTCGGAAGGCGATTAGTCCTTCTTGACTTCCTTGACTTCGGCATCGACGACATTGTCATCGGCTGCCGCAGCGCCGGCCGCGCCCGCTGCTGCACCGGCGGCTCCGGCCTGTGCAGCCTGGGCGTCGGCATACACCTTCTCGCCCAGCTTCTGGCTGGCGGTCATCAAGGCCGTGGTCTTGGCTTCGATCGCGTCCTTGTCCTCGGTCTTCAGTGCTTCTTCGAGCTCTTGAACCGCGCTGTCGATGGCCGACTTCTCAGCGGCATCGAGCTTGTCGCCATGCTCGCCCAGGCTCTTCTTGACGCTGTGGACAGCGGCTTCGCCTTGGTTGCGGGCCTGCACCAGCTCGAGCTTCTTCTTGTCGTCGGCGGCGTTCAGCTCGGCGTCCTTGACCATCTTCTGGATCTCGTCCTCGGACAGACCGGAGCTGGCCTTGATGGTGATCTTGTTTTCCTTGCCGGTGCCCTTGTCCTTGGCAGAGACGTTCAAGATACCGTTGGCATCGATGTCGAAGGCCACCTCGATCTGTGGCGTGCCACGGGGTGCGGCTGGAATGCCTTCCAGGTTGAACTCGCCCAGCAGCTTGTTGGCGCTGGCGATTTCACGCTCACCCTGGAACACCTTGATGGTCACGGCAGGCTGGTTGTCCTCGGCGGTCGAGTAGGTCTGCGCGAACTTGGTCGGGATCGTGGTGTTCTTCGTGATCATCTTGGTCATCACGCCGCCCAGGGTTTCGATACCCAGGGACAGAGGCGTCACGTCCAGCAGCAGCACGTCGGAGCGGTCACCGCCCAGCACCTGGCCTTGCACGGCAGCGCCCACGGCCACGGCTTCGTCAGGGTTCACGTCCTTGCGTGGGTCCTTGCCGAAGAATTCCTTGACCTTCTCCTGCACCTTGGGCATACGGCTCATGCCGCCCACCAGGATCACGTCGTCGATGTCGGACACAGCGATGCCAGCGTCCTTGATCGCGGTGCGGCAAGGGGCGATGGTGCGCTCGATCAGCTCGTCCACCAGGCTTTCGAGCTTGGCGCGGGTGAGCTTGATGTTCAGGTGCTTGGGGCCCGAAGCGTCAGCGGTGATGTAGGGCAGGTTGATGTCGGTCGCAGCCGAGCTGGACAGCTCGATCTTGGCCTTTTCAGCCGCTTCCTTCAGACGTTGCAGTGCCAGCACGTCCTTGGACAGGTCCACGCCTTGTTCCTTCTTGAACTCGGTGATGATGTATTCGATCACGCGTTGGTCGAAGTCTTCACCGCCCAGGAAGGTGTCGCCATTGGTCGACAGCACTTCGAACTGCTTTTCGCCGTCCACATCGGCAATTTCGATGATGGACACGTCAAAGGTACCGCCGCCCAGGTCATACACGGCGATCTTGCGGTCACCCTTGCCGCCCTTGTCCAGGCCAAAGGCCAGGGCTGCAGCGGTCGGTTCGTTGATGATGCGCTTGACTTCCAGGCCGGCGATACGGCCAGCGTCCTTGGTGGCCTGGCGCTGCGCGTCGTTGAAGTACGCAGGCACGGTGATCACCGCTTCGGTCACGGGCTCGCCCAGGAAGTCCTCGGCGGTCTTCTTCATCTTGCGCAGCACTTCTGCGGAGATCTGTGGTGGGGCCAGCTTCTGGTCACGCACTTGCACCCAGGCGTCGCCGTTGTCGGCCTTGACGATCTGGAAAGGCATCAGGTCGATGTCCTTTTGCACTTCCTTCTCGTCGAACTTGCGGCCGATCAGGCGCTTGGCAGCGTAGATCGTGTTGCGGGGGTTGGTGACAGCCTGGCGCTTGGCAGAAGCGCCCACCAGGATTTCGCCGTCTTCCTGGTATGCAACGATCGATGGCGTGGTGCGTGCACCTTCGCTGTTTTCGATCACGCGGGTGGTGTTGCCTTCCATCACGGCCACGCAGCTGTTGGTCGTGCCCAAATCAATACCGATAATCTTTCCCATTTCTCTACTCCTGTATTTGTTGGGGCGGCTCAGCGCCCTGATTGACTGTTATCTGTGGCTTTTTAGCGGTTGTTCAAGTGCGCAATGCAAAAAAGCCGGGAGGTACGTTTACTTGGGTGCAGCAACGGTCACCAGTGCAGGGCGCAGTACGCGCTCGGCAATGGCATAACCCTTTTGCAGCACGGCCACCACGGTGTTGGGGTCTTGCGCGGCAGGCACGGCGGAGATCGCCTGGTGGTGGTGGGGGTCGAACTTGTCGCCGGCAGCCGGGTTGATCGCGATCACCTTGTTGCGCTCCAGTGCGGAGACGAGCTGGCGCAGGGTGGCGTCCGAGCCTTCGCGCAGTTGCTCGGGGCTGGCGTTCTGGATCGCCAGCGCGGCGTCCAGGCTGTCGATCACCGGCAGCAGGCTCTCGGCAAAGCTCTCGACGCCGAACTTGCGGGCCTTGGCCACTTCATCATCGGCGCGGCGGCGGGCGTTTTCAACTTCTGCCTTGGCGCGCAGGTACTGGTCGGCCAGCTCGGCGTTCTTGGCCTTCAACTCCGCCAGCTCTGCTTCCAGTTGCGACTGGTTGGCAGCGGCAGCGGCTTCCAGCTCTTCGGCGGACATGGGGTTTTGGCCTTCGGGGTGGAGGTTGTCTGACATGGTGCTGTTCGTATTTCGTTAACAAAAAGGACTCTTGTGGCCGCACCTGGGGGCATTTCCTTGCTTTTCAAGGGGCTAATTTGGCTTTTCCGTCTGGGCAAGCTGCCCCCCGTGGTGTCCGCAGCGGCCCGTGTTTATAAACCATGTTTGACGGTTTTTGAATTGGTTTGTATAATCTTCGGTTTCCCTTGCCACACCGCGCTGTATTTGCAATCAAGTGCACTAGCGGGTGGCGCAATCCACAAGGAGTTTGCATGCGTCACTATGAGATCGTGCTGCTGATCCACCCCGATCAGAGCGAACAAGTTCCAGCCATGCTGGAGCGTTACAAAGGCATGATTACCGCCGGCGGCGGTAAGATCCACCGCGTTGAAGACTGGGGCCGCCGTCAACTGGCCTACATGATCAACAAGCTGGCCAAGGCCCACTATCTGTGCCTGAATATCGAAGCCGACCAGGCTGTGATGGCTGAACTGGAACACGCGTTCAAGTTCAACGACGCTGTGCTGCGCCAACTGACTGTGCAGAAGAAGAAGGCTGACACCGCTCCTTCGGCCATGATGAAGACCGTGGAACGCGAAGAAGCGCGCAAGGCCAACCAGGCTGAGCACGCCGCTGCAGAGCGTTAATCACACAGGAGGTGGAGAACCGCGTACTTGTCACCGCCGTCATCGCTGAAATCAAGATTTTGCGATACACGCCGGCTGGGCTACCTGCTGTAGATATTGTGCTGGAGCACCGCTCCACCCAGACCGAAGCAGCGCAACCCCGACAAGTCAATGCCGTGCTCAAGGCGATTGCCTTTGGTGCACTGGCAGAGCGAATCGCTCGGCAGGCTGTAGGGAGCACCTGGACATTCCAGGGCTTTTTGGCCACACCGCGCAACAGCAAATCGCTGGTTCTGCACATCCAGGATATTCAACAAGATACTTATTGAGAGGTCCGAAAATGGCCACGTTCAAGAAATTCAACAAAGACAAGCGCCCAAAGCGCAACACCCAGTCGCTGCTGTTCAAGCGCAAGCGTTTCTGCCGCTTCACCGTGGCTGGCGTCGAAGAAATCGACTACAAGGATGTCGACACCCTGCGTGATTTCGTTGCTGAAAACGGCAAGATCATTCCCGCACGTCTGACCGGCACCCGCGCCATCTACCAACGTCAGCTGAACACTGCCATCAAGCGCGCTCGCTTCCTGGCCATGGTTCCTTACTCTGACCAACACAAGATCTAAGGAGCACGAACATGCAAATCATTCTGCTCGACAAGGTCGTGAACCTGGGCAACCTGGGTGAAATCGTGAAGGTCAAGGACGGCTACGCACGTAACTTCCTGATCCCTTCGGGCCGCGCACGCCGCGCTACCGAAGCTGCCAAGGCTGAATTCGAAGCCAAGCGCGCTGAGCTGGAAAAGGCTGCTGCTGAAAAGCTGGCTGCTGCCCAAGCACAAGGCGAGAAGCTGTCCGGCCAGACCGTGAAGCTGACCCAAAAGGCAGGTGTGGATGGCCGTCTGTTCGGCTCCGTCACCAACCACGACATCGCTGATGAACTGGGCAAGATGGGCTTCCAAGTGGCCAAGTCGCAAGTGCGTCTGCCCAACGGTCCTATCAAGACCGTGAGCGAGACCGCTGTGGAAGTGGCTCTGCACACCGACGTGGTGGTGGAAGTGAACGTGTCCGTCTACGGCGAACACGTTTAATACTCCACGCTCTGCGTTGAGAAGCCGCCCTCGGGCGGCTTTTTCGTTCCCGGCCGCAGCACAGTCCCCGGGATGCGGGTTTTGTTCGTCGCTGTCAGCCTTGCGCGGCATCTGCGCTATTCTTGTGGATTGCTGGCTGCCAGGCCAGCGTTTGCTCATTTGGATTTCCCATGTCAGAGACCTTTCCCCCCCTGGATGACACTGCCTTCATCACCCCCGACAAGCAGGTGGCGCAGCTGCGCATACCGCCGCATTCGATCGAATCGGAGTCCAGCGTGCTGGGGGGCCTGCTGCTGGACAACAATGCCTGGGACCGGGTGGGCGATGTGCTGGCCGAGGACAACTTCTACCGCCATGAGCACAAGCTGATCTTCGCGGCCATGGCCAGCATGATCAATGCCGGCAAGCCCGCCGATGTGATCACGGTCTATGAGCACCTGCAAAGCATCGGCAAGGCCGAAGAGGTGGGCGGCCTGGCCTACCTGAACCAGCTGGCCCAGTATGTGCCCAGCGCCACCAATATCCGCCGCTATGGCGAAATCGTGCGCGAGCGCTCGATCCTGCGCAAGCTGGTCACCGCCAGTGACGAGATCGCCACCAACGCCTTCAACCAGCAGGGCAAGACGGTGGACCGCATTCTGGACGAGGCCGAGCAGAAGATCTTTGCGATTGGCGAGGAGGGCTCGCGCATGAAGCAGGGCTTCCAGTCGCTGGACAACCTGGTCGTGGACCTGCTCGACCGGGTGCAGGAGATGGCGGACAACCCGGTCGATGTGACCGGTGTGCCTACCGGCTTTGCCGACCTGGACCGCATGACCAGCGGCCTGCAGGCCGGTGACCTGGTGGTGCTGGCCGCGCGCCCCTCGATGGGCAAGACCTCGTTCGCGGTGAACATTGCCGAGCATGTGGCGCTCAACGAAGGCCTGCCGGTAGCCATCTTCTCGATGGAAATGGGCGCCGCCCAATTGGCGGTGCGTATCGTGGGCTCGATTGGCCGGGTCAACCAGGGCAATCTGCGCACCGGCAAGCTGACCGATGAGGAGTGGCCGCGCCTGTCCGAGGCGATCGAGCGGCTGCGCACGGTCTCGCTGCACATCGATGAGACCCCGGGCCTGACGCCGTCGGAGCTGCGCGCCAACTCGCGGCGCCTCGCCCGCCAGTGCGGCAAGCTCGGCCTGATCGTGGTCGACTACCTGCAGCTGATGAGCGGCTCGGGCTCGGCGGCCAGCTCGGACAACCGGGCGACGGAGCTCGGTGAAATCTCGCGCGGTTTGAAGATGCTGGCCAAGGAGCTGCAATGCCCGGTGATTGCGCTGTCGCAGCTCAACCGCTCGGTGGAGCAGCGCACCGACAAGCGCCCGATGATGTCCGACCTGCGCGAATCGGGCGCCATCGAGCAGGATGCGGACATCATCATGTTCATCTACCGCGATGACTACTACAACAAGGAGAGCAATGAGCCCAATGTGGCCGAGGTCATCATCGGCAAGCAGCGTAACGGCCCGACCGGCACGGTCAAGCTGTTCTTCCAGAAGAACCAGACCCGCTTTGAAAACCTGGCCGTGGGCGGCGACGACTACTGATGCACGCCAGCGCAGGGCAGGCTGGGGTGGGGCTCAGTCCTGCTGCCCCTGGCTTTGCTGGAGCACCCATTGCTCAAAAGCCTGCAGCGCGGCCGAGGGCTCGCGGTAGGTGGGGTAGCTGAACCAGTAGCTCTGCGTGCCCGGCAAGGTCTGGG
Source organism: Comamonas sp. MYb69 (assembly GCF_037479315.1). Classification (NCBI taxonomy): domain Bacteria; kingdom Pseudomonadati; phylum Pseudomonadota; class Betaproteobacteria; order Burkholderiales; family Comamonadaceae; genus Comamonas; species Comamonas sp. MYb69. The sequence continues at coordinate 246,665 of NZ_JBBGZG010000008.1, read as the reverse complement.
TATGGGCGGGGATCAGCTGGCCCGCATCGAGCGCCGGTTGCACCAGCACCTCGGGCACCAGGCCTACGCCCAGGCCGGCGGCGGCCGCCATGATGACCATCGAGAACAGCTCATAGCGCGGCCCGCGCGAGGCCTGCACCGAGTAGTCCCAGCCCAGGCCGTTGTACCAGTCGCGCCAGGCAGCGGGCCGGCTCTCCAGCCCGATGTGTACCAGTGGCTGCCAGTCCTCCTGCGTGGCCAGCGCATGCTGCGCTGCAAAGGCCGGGCTGCAGACGGGGATGCAGGCGCCATCGCGGGCAATGCGCTGCCCCTGGGTCTTGGACCAGAGGCCGTCGCCCGAATAGATGGCGCCGTCAAAACCGCTTTCCTCGAACGCAAAAGGCTCTGAGCGCACCGACAGGTGCACATGGATGTCCGGGTGCAGCTGCGCAAAGGCGGGCAGCCGGGGCACCAGCCACTGCGTGGCAAAGCTGGAGACGACGGCCAGGTGGATGGCATAGCCCTGGGCGCGGCTGTTGGCGATCTCCTGCGTATCGCGCTCCAGGCCGTTGAGGTGCACACGCACACGCTGCGCATATCGTTTACCCGCATCGGTCAGCATGACGCGGCGTTTGTGGCGTACAAAAAGCGGCACCCCCAGCCGGTCCTCCAGCGCCGCCACATGGCGGCTGACGGCACTGGCGGTCAACGCTAACTCATTGGCAGCGCGGGAGAAATTGCCGTGCCGGGCCGAGGCTTCAAAAGCCATCAACAGGCCGATATTGGGAATCGCGTTGCGCATGGGTGGGGACTTTGTTCAAAAAACGCACTATGTCTCACCATTTTCTCATTTTGTTGTTCCTGATAGTTCACATAGTATTTTTAAGTTTGGTGCTTCTGCACCCGCTGCGCACTGCCGCAGGCGGGCCCTGTGCAGCCCTGTCACGGGCAGGGTGTACAAAGCGCTGTGCCCGTGTCCGGGCGCGCAGCGCTTTAAGCTGCATTGGCAGCACCCCCCCATCATGGTCCGGGCCCGCACTGAGGGCCGGACAGTTTCTGTTGTGATAGTGAATAGGAAAGACGAGCGATGACGCAATCCACCCAACGTTTGAACGATATTCTCAAGGCGCTTGCGCTCGACCTCCAGCCCCTGGCAGGCCAGGACATCACCAGCCGCTCGCCCGCCGACGGCGCCAGCCTGGCCGTGTTGAAGGCCCACAGCGCGCAGCAGGCGCAGGACGCCATTGCTGCTGCCCACCAGGCCTACCTGCAGTGGCGCACCGTGCCCGCCCCCGTGCGTGGCGAGTTGGTGCGCCGCTTTGGCCAGACCCTGCGCCAGCACAAGACGGCACTCGGCGCCCTGGTGTCGATTGAAGCGGGCAAGATCACCTCCGAAGGCCTGGGCGAAGTCCAGGAAATGATCGATATCTGCGACTTTGCCGTTGGCCTGTCGCGCCAGCTCCATGGTCTGACGATTGCCAGCGAGCGCCCCGGCCACCGCATGATGGAAACCTGGCACCCGATGGGCGTCGTGGGCATCATCTCGGCCTTCAATTTCCCCGTCGCCGTCTGGTGCTGGAACAGCGCGCTGGCCCTGGTCTGTGGCGACGTGGTGGTGTGGAAGCCGTCCGAGAAGACCCCGCTGACCGCCGTGGCCTGCCAGCACCTGCTCGAGCAGACGATTGCTGCCTTCAACCAGGAGCAACCTGGTGCCGTGCCAGCGGGCCTGGCCCAGCTGCTGATTGGCGCCCGTGAAGTGGGCGAAGTGCTGGTGGACAGCCCGCTGGTGCCCGTGGTCAGCGCCACCGGTTCGACCCGCATGGGCCGCCAGGTCGGCGTCAAGGTGGCCGAGCGCTTTGGCCGCTCCATCCTGGAGCTGGGTGGCAACAACGCGATGATCGTCACGCCGTCGGCCGACCTGGAGCTGGCCGCCCGCGCCATCACCTTTGCAGCCGTCGGTACTGCCGGCCAGCGTTGCACCACCTTGCGCCGCCTGATCGTGCACAAGTCGGTGGCCGAGCAGCTGGTGGCGCGCCTCGAAAAGATCTACGGCAGCGTCACCGTGGGTGACCCGCTGACCGATGGCACCCTGGTGGGCCCGCTGATCGACAAGGCCTCGTTCGACGGCATGCAGGCCGCACTGGCCCAGGCCAAGGAAGAGGGCGGCACCGTCATCGGCGGCCAGCGCGAGCGCGAAGACCTGGGTAAAGATGCCTACTACGTGCGCCCGGCTCTGGTCAAGATGCCTTCCCAGACCAAGGTGATGGAGCACGAAACCTTTGCGCCCATCCTCTACATCGTCACCTACGACGGCAGCGCCGACGATGCGATCGCGGTGCAGAACGCCGTGCCCCAGGGCCTGTCGTCGGCCATCTTCACCAGCGACCTGCGCGATGCCGAGCGCTTCATGTCGCCAGCCGGCAGCGACTGCGGCATTGCCAACGTCAATATCGGCACCTCGGGTGCGGAGATCGGTGGTGCCTTTGGTGGCGAGAAGGAAACCGGCGGTGGCCGCGAATCGGGCTCGGACGCCTGGAAGGGCTATATGCGCCGTGCCACCAACACCATCAACTACAGTGGCGCGCTGCCACTGGCGCAAGGCGTGCGCTTTGACGTGTGATGGGCGGGCAGCTGCAGGCCGGCGCCGTGGGCATACTGCCCGCTGCCCGGGCTTGCAGGTCTCCCCACCGGGGCGGCCGCTGCGCCGCCGGGTGTGTGCTGCCAGCGCAGGCCACTGATATGCCTGTGCCCTGTGCGGCCACTCACCCAGGCAGGGGCTTTGCGCCCCTGTCTGCAACCCCACCAGCATCCGCCAAGGGCTGGCCTGCCACCGTTGCAGGCCAGCCCTTGTGGCATCCGATGCTGCCGTTTTTTGCGGCGCTGCGCAGCCATTTGCTGCGCTGGCGCAATGTGTAGCCAGGCCAGATCGGGTTCAATCCCCCGCTTCTGGCGCATCGATGACAAGACAAAGGAGACAAGACATGGCAGACAAGCAAGCAACACGCACCGGTGGCCAGCTGGTGGTGGACCAGCTGCTGATCCACGGCGTGCAGCAGATTTTCACGGTGCCGGGCGAGAGCTTTCTGGCGGTGCTCGATGCGCTCTATGACGCGCCCATCGAGACGACGATCTGCCGTCAGGAGGGCGGCGCCGCGATGATGGCCGAAGCCCAGGGCAAGCTCACCGGCCAGCCAGGCATCTGCATGGTCACGCGGGGGCCAGGTGCTACCAATGCCTCGGCTGGCTTGCACATCGCGATGCAGGACTCGACCCCGATGATCCTCTTCGTCGGCCAGATCGAGCGCTCGGCGCGCGGCCGCGAGGCCTTCCAGGAGCTGGACTACCGCGCCGTGTTTGGCAGCATGGTCAAGTGGGCCACCGAGATCGACGATGCGGCGCGCATCCCCGAGACCATGGCCCGCGCCTTTGCCGTGGCCACCAGCGGCCGCCCCGGCCCGGTGGTGATAGCGCTGCCCGAAGACATGCTACGCGATGCCGTCAGCGTGCCTGATGCGCGCCGCTACCAGCCTGCGCCCGCGCATGCCGCCGATGCCGATGTGGCCGCCGTCGTCGCCCAATTGGCCGCCGCGCAAAACCCCATCATCATTGCCGGCGGCTCGCGCTGGACTGCGCAGGCCCATGCGGATATCGCCGCCTTTGCTGCCGCCCATGCGGTGCCGGTGGCCTGCTCCTTCCGCCGCCAGATGGTGTTCCCCGCCCACCACGGCAACTATGCCGGCGATGTGGGCCTGGGCGTCAATCCCAAGCTGATCGAACGCATCAAGCAGGCCGATCTGGTGGTGCTGCTGGGCGGGCGCATGTCCGAGGTGCCCTCGCAGGGCTACAGCCTCTTGGGCATTCCGGCCAGCAGCGGCCAGCGGCTCATCCATGTACACCCCGATCCCGATGAGCTGGGCCGGGTCTACCAGGCTGACCAGGCGATTGTGGCCGCGCCCGACTCCTTTTGCGCCGCCCTGGCCCGCCAGCCCGCCACTGCGCCACGCGCCGAGCGCCAGGCGCTGGTGCAGCAGGCCCATGCCGACTACCTGGCCTGGAGCAATCCTGCGCCCATCCAGGTGCCTGGCGCGCTGCAGATGGGCCAGCTGATGGTCCATCTGCGTGAGGTGCTGCCGGCCGATACGGTCTGGTGCAATGGCGCGGGCAACTTTGCCACCTGGGTGCACCGCTTCTGGCCGTTCACGCACTATGGCAGCCAACTGGCCCCCACCAGTGGCAGCATGGGCTATGGGCTGCCCGCCGCCGTCGGCGCCAAGCGCCTGGACAAGCAGCGCAGCGTCGTCTGCATTGCCGGCGATGGCGACTTTCTGATGCATGGCCAGGAGTTTGCGACCGCCGTGCAGTACCAGCTGCCCGTCATCGTGCTGCTGATCGACAACGGCATGTACGGCACCATCCGCATGCACCAGGAGCGCGACTACCCGAACCGGGTCAGTGCCACCGAGCTGCGCAACCCCGACTTTGTGGCTTACGCCAAGGCCTTTGGCGGCAATGCAGCGTTGGTCGAGAAGACCGAAGACTTTGCCCCTGCGCTCGCTGCCATGCGCAGTTGGGCGGAACAGCACCAGCTGCCGGTGATCCTGCACTGCAAGCTCGATCCGCAGGCGATTACGCCGGCGCGCAGCCTGGACCAGATCCGAGGCACTGGCGTTTAAGCCCCGGCTGAAGGCGCAAAAAAAGGCACCGAGCAAAAACTCGGTGCCTTTGTATTTGGCTTTTTGGGGCTTTTGGCCTGGGCCTTGGCGGAGGCTGTGCAGCCCCTGCTGCGGCCTAGCGCGGTTTACAGCACATCGCTGGCAAAGTCGGCCAGGCGCGAGCGCTCGCCGCGTGCCAGGGTGATGTGGCCGCTGTGTGGCCAGCCCTTGAAACGGTCCACCACATAGGTCAGGCCCGAGGAGCCTTCGGTCAGGTAGGGCGTGTCGATCTGGGCCAGGTTGCCCATGCAGATGATCTTGGTGCCGGGGCCGGCACGGGTGATCAAGGTCTTCATCTGCTTGGGCGTCAGGTTCTGCGCCTCGTCGATGATCACGTACTTGTTCAGGAAGGTACGGCCGCGCATGAAGTTCATGCTCTTGATCTTGATGCGGCTGCGGATCAGGTCATTGGTGGCAGAGCGCCCCCATTCGCCAGGATTGCCGCCGTCGCCCTTGGCCAGGAACTCCAGGTTGTCGTCCAATGCGCCCATCCAGGGGCCCATCTTCTCTTCTTCGGTTCCGGGCAGAAAACCGATGTCCTCGCCTACGCTCACGGTGGCGCGGGTCATGATGATCTCGGTGTAGCGGCGCTCGTCAAGCACCTGGTTCAGGCCGGCGGCCAGGGCCATCAAGGTCTTGCCGGTGCCTGCCGTGCCGGCCAGGGTGACAAAGTCCACATCCGGGTCCATCAGCAGGTTCATCGCGAAGTTCTGCTCACGGTTGCGTGTGGTCACGCCCCACACATTGTTCTTCTGGTGGCCGTAGTCTTTCAGCGTCTCGAGCACGGCGGTCTTGTCACGGATCTCGATCACGCGGGCAAACAGGCTGTTCTCGCCGGGGGCTTCGTAGAAGACAAACTGGTTGATGTGCAGCTGCTGGGTGATGGCGCCGCTGATGCGGTAGCAGGTGGAGGCGCCCGACTGCCAGCTCTCGACCTTCTTGCCGACCTTGGCCCAGAAATCCAGCGGCAGCTGCAGCATGCCGGTGTAGAGCAGGTCGCCGTCTTCCAGCGTCTTGTCGTTCTGGTAGTCCTCGGCCTCCAGGCCCAGCGCACGCGCCTTGACGCGCATGTTGATGTCCTTGGACACCAGCACCACAGGGCGGTCAGGGTGGCGCTGGCGCAGGGCCTCGACCACGCCCAGGATCTGGTTGTCAGCCTTGCCCTGGGGCAGGCTCTCGGGCAGCTGGTAGTTCAGCGGCTCGGTCTGGAAGAACAGGCAGCCGCTGGCGCCCTTCTGGCCGGTGGCATCGAGGCGAATGCCCTGGGCCAGATGCGCTTCCTGGCTGGCGACCAGCGCATCGAGCGTGCGGCTGGCCTGGCGGCCGTTGCGGGCCACTTCGGTCATGCCCTTCTTGTGGCCATCGAGCTCTTCGAGCACGATCATCGGCAGGTAGATATCGTGCTCTTCAAAGCGGAACAGGCTGCTGGGGTCATGCAGCAGCACATTGGTGTCGAGCACAAAGAGCTTGGCCTTGTCGCTGCGCGGTTTGGCGGCCTTGGCCGGCTTGCTGGCCACGACGGGGCTGGCTTCGGCCACGGCAGGGCTGCGGGCCGGTTGCGCAGGCTTGGCTGCTGGCGGCGCCTTGGCGCTTGCGGCCACCGGCGCAGGGGCTTGCACGGGAGCAGGGGTGGCCGCCGCTTTCTTGCTGCGGCTGCTGGCCTTGGGGGCGGCAGCGGCTTGCGTGCCACGGCGCGGCGCAGGGCTCGCGGCCACGGCGGCGGGCGCCGTGTCCAGGTCTAGAAGATCGTCGTCTTGTTCATCGCGCGCAGCGGCCGCGGATGCACGGGATGGGGTGTTGGTCTTGGCGGAAAAGTCACCAGCGGAAAGCTGGCTGCCACGGCGGGTAGGTGCGGGAGGCAAGGGCATGGAGCTCGGGGCCTTTATCTAAACACTCGCCAAATGGGCGAACTCACTCCGAACGCCTGCCACCCCGGATGCAAAAAAGGCCATCTCGCAAGCAAGACAGCCTTTTTCATGGGGAATGACAGAACAATCCGGACTCACATACATATGGAGCCCATTATGCACATTCTGGGCGCCCCGAAACCAGCAATCGCAGTCATGGATCGCGGTGTCGGCCCAGAAAGACGGAAACAGCAACGGCGCGCATCCGCAGATCGCGCGCCGCCACACGGTTGCCGCCTGGCGCAGCGGCTTAGGCAGCCTTCTTTTGCGCAGCCTTCATCGACTTGACGGCCTTGAGCACTTCTTCGACATGGCCCAGCACCTTCAGGCCGCGCCATTCTTGCACCAAGATGCCATCAGGGCCGACCAGGAAGGTCGAGCGCTCGATGCCCTTGACCTTCTTGCCGTACATGATCTTGTTCTTGACGACGCCGAACATGTGGCACAGCTTCTCTTCGGTATCGGCGATCAGCTCGAAGGGCAGCTCAAGCTTTTCCTTGAAGTCGTCGTGCGACTTCATGTTGTCGCGCGACACGCCGAAGACGGCTGCACCAGCCTTGACAAAATCCGCGTACTTGTCGCGGAACTGCATGGCTTCGGTGGTACAACCGGGGGTGTTATCCTTGGGGTAGAAGTACAGCACCAGAATTTGCCCCTGATGCGACGCATTGGAGACCTTCAGGCCTCCCGTCGCTTGTGCTTCAAATTCTGGCAAGGGTTTGTTGACAACAACAGCCATAGCTCTCTATTTTCTCCGGAGTAATCGCAAAAAGGCCGCAGGAATCAAAGTATTCATCTAGTTGTTATTCAGGCCCGCGGCCGCAAGCGAGTATTTTAACCCGAATCGAAATATTTATCGAGCCCCACTGATAAACACAGGCTATCGATTGTGGTTATAGAGCAGGAGCCTCCAGCAGCACGGCCAGCAAGACCTTGCGTCCCTCACCAGCCAATACGTTGTAGGTACGGCATGCAGCGGGCGTATCCATGGTCTCGAAGCCGATACGTTTTGCAATCAGTGGAGCCAGCCAGGCAGGCGAAGGAAAACGTAACCGATTGCCACTGCCGAAAATGACCGTTTCGACATCGGCCTCGGCGAGCTGGGCGAAATGGGCGGGGCCCAGGTCTTCGAAGCGCTCGCAATCCCAGCGCTGGAGGGTGCCGTTGGAGCCGACCACCAGGCTGTATGCATAGGACTGCTTGTCCACGGCCAGCCAGCCCGGGCCATAGCCTGTGATGGTCAAGGTGTCGGATTTATCGGGCTGGAACTTCATGGCGCGGGCTTTCTGCAAACGGGGCTGGGACGGGGCGGTGCCCGGTGCCGCAGGCACAGGGAGCCACTACAGGGCGATCAACGCAAGGATCTGTGGTCAAATTATAGTTTTCACCTAGTTGGGTTGTGGGTTCGAGGTATTGGCATGGTTGCCAGCCGGCTGCAATCCCGTGTTTTCAGAGGTAGTGGTTTCTGTCATGAAGACGATTCAAAAATCCGCCAAGCTGGCCAATGTGTGTTACGACATTCGAGGGCCGATCATGGACGCGGCGAAGCGGATGGAGGACGAAGGACAGAAGATCACCAAGCTCAACATCGGCAACCTGGCGGTGTTTGGCTTCGATGCCCCTGAAGAGGTGCAGCAGGACATGATCCGCAACCTGCCCAACTCGGCGGGCTACTCCGACAGCAAGGGCATTTTTGCCGCGCGCAAGGCGGTGATGCACGAAACCCAGCGCCTGGGCATCAAGGGCGTGGGTCTGGACGACATCTACCTGGGCAATGGCGCCTCCGAGCTGATCAGCCTGGCCACCAATGCGCTGCTCGATACTGGCGACGAAATGCTGCTGCCAGCCCCCGACTACCCGCTGTGGACGGCGGCGACCAGTCTGTCGGGCGGCACCCCGGTGCACTATATGTGCGACGAAGAAAACGGCTGGATGCCCAACCTGGCGGACATCCGCGCCAAGATCACGCCCCGCACCAAGGGCATCGTGGTCATCAACCCCAACAACCCCACCGGCGCGCTGTATTCCGACGCCCTGCTGCGCGACATCGTGCAGATCGCGCGTGAGCATGGCCTGGTCATCTTTGCCGATGAGGTCTATGACAAAGTGCTGTATGACGATGCCAAGCACACGCCGATGGCCTCGCTGTCGCAGGATGTGCTGACCATCACCTTCAATTCGCTCTCCAAGGCCTACCGCAGCTGCGGCTACCGCGCCGGCTGGATGGTGATCTCCGGCGACAAGACGGGCGCTGCCGACTATATCGAGGGCCTGAACATGCTCTCAAACATGCGCCTGTGCGCCAATGTGCCCGGCCAGTGGGCCGTGCAGACCGCGCTGGGCGGCCACCAGAGCATTGATGAGCTGGTGCAAGAAGGCGGGCGCCTCCGCAAGCAGCGTGACCTGGCCTGGGAGCTGATCAATGCCATCCCCGGTGTCAGCTGCGTCAAGCCCCAGGGCGCGCTCTACATGTTCCCCAAGCTCGACCCTGCGGTCTACCCGATCGAGGACGACCAGGAATTCTTCCTGCAGGTGCTCAAGGAGACTCGCGTGATGCTGGTCCAGGGCACCGGCTTCAACTGGCCACGGCCTGACCACTTCCGCATCGTGTTCCTGCCCCATGAGGCGGACCTGCGCGAAGCGATCAACCGCCTGGCCGCTTTCCTGGCCAAGTACCGACTTCGCCACGGAACCGAGCAGCTTGCGCAAGCCCATAAGGCCGATATCAAGCTGGTCAAGACCAAGGCAGAAAAATCCGCTGCCTGAGTCGCCGCCTTTCCTATCTGACAACGACAGGCGTCCGGCTGGGCGCCTTGTTGGTTATTCAACGTATCCAAGAGAATTTATGAAACCGATCCAAGTAGGCTTGTTGGGCATCGGCACCGTCGGTAGTGGTGTCTTCAACGTGTTGCAACGTAACCATGACGAGATTCGCCGCCGCGCTGGCCGCGATATTGCCGTGACCATGGTGGCCGATCTGGATGAAGCCCGTGCCCGTGCGGTGGTGGGTGACCAGGCCGCCGTCTTCAAGGACGCGCGCGAGGTGATCGCCAATCCCGACATCGATGTGGTCATCGAGCTGATCGGCGGTTATGGCGTGGCCAAGACCCTGGTGCTGGAGGCGATTGCCGCTGGCAAGCATGTGGTGACGGCCAACAAGGCCCTGCTGGCCGTGCATGGCTCGGAGATTTTCAAGGCAGCGGCCGACAAGGGCGTGATGGTGGCCTACGAAGCGGCCGTGGCCGGTGGCATCCCGATCATCAAGGCGCTGCGCGAAGGCCTGACCGCCAACCAGATCCAGTGGATTGCCGGCATCATCAACGGCACCACCAATTTCATCCTCTCCGAGATGCGCGACAAGGGCCTGGACTTTGACGTGGTGCTCAAAGAAGCGCAGCGCCTGGGCTACGCCGAGGCCGACCCGACCTTCGACATCGAAGGCGTGGACGCCGCGCACAAGGCCACCTTGATGAGCGCCATCGCCTTTGGCGTGCCGGTGCAGTTCGACAAGGCCTATGTCGAGGGCATCACCAAGCTGTCGTCGGTCGATATCCGCTATGCCGAGCAGCTGGGCTACCGCATCAAGCTCCTGGGCATCACCAAGCGCACCGACAAGGGCATCGAGCTGCGGGTGCATCCGTCGCTGGTGCCATCCAAGCGCCTGATCGCCAATGTGGAAGGCGCGATGAATGCCGTGGTGGTGCATGGCGATGCCGTGGGCACGACCCTGTACTACGGCAAGGGCGCAGGCTCCGAGCCCACCGCCTCGGCCGTGATTGCCGATCTGGTCGACATCGCCCGCCTCGAAGGCGCTGCTGTGGCCCACCGCGTCCCGCCCCTGGCCTTCCAGAGCAGCACCTTGCGTGAAGCGGGGCAGGAGCTGCCGGTGCTGCCGATGGCCGATATCACCACCAGCTACTACCTGCGCATGCGCGTGGCCGACGAGGCCGGCGTGCTGGCCAAGGTCACCGGGCTGCTGGCGGGCGCCGGCATCAGCATCGATGCGGTGCTGCAGCGCGAAGCCGACGAAGTCGGTGGCGAAGGCTCGACCCAGACCGACCTGATCATCCTCACGCACGACACGCGCGAAGGCGATATGGACAAGGCGCTCGCCGAAATCCAGGGCCTGCCCACCGTGCTGGCGCCGATCACCCGCATCCGCAAGGAAGAGCTGAACTAAGCGAGCGCTAGAGCCGCTGCGGCCGCCGGTCGCACCGCCCGGCGCCTGCCGCCTACCCAACCGCCTGTGGCCGATCCGGCCCAGGCGGTTTTGCTTTTTGGGGTCCAACGGCTGCAAAAACATTCGCATCATTCTGTTACTTGTCGGCATTTGTTCACGTCATTATTTTTCTAAATAATGGCCGCTCACAAATGCAGCGCCCCTCGGGGGCTGCAGATCGATAACAAAGACGGGGAGTTGCACTATGTCGGACACCGACAAGAAATGGCTGGCGCTGGCCAAGCGTTGGGGGGTGTTGTTCGGGATTCCGCTGCTGATGCTGGCCATTGGCCTTTGGCAATGGTCGCGGGCCGATACGCCGGTCTCGGATGTGGGCGCGCAGATCGCCCAGTACCAGCAGGTGGTGCGTCAGCTCGAGGCGATCGAGGCCGAAAAGCCCGGCCGCCGTGCGACGGTGCGGGACAGCGAGGGCAAGGAATACCCGGTCTGGAAGGTCAAAAACGAGTACCTGATGGCCATCCAGGACCTGCAAAACCAGGGTCTGAATGTCACCACCCGTAACTTGCAGCCGGTGCTGGCGGGCTGCACCATCGCCTTCAGCGTGCTGGCGCTGCTGTGGTCGGCGCTGGGTGTGGTGTACCAGCGCGGCATGGGCGCCAAGGCCCTGCAATCGCGCGAGCAGCTGCTCGCGACCTTCCAGAAGGGCCGCAAGCTCTTGCCGACCTATATGGTGGTCATGGTGCTGCTGCTGTTCGGTGCGGCCATCCCGCTGCTGGTCTACGAGATGATGCCCATCCTGCGCCACCGCAACTACAGTAAGGGCGACATGAAGCTGATGTTCATCCTCGGCGGCCTGGCGCTGTTCCTGCTCTACTCGGGCTGCAAGGTGCTGATCGATGTCTGGAAGGCATCGCGCAAGCCGCTGGAGAACGCGCCCATCGAGGTGATGGGCCAGACCGTCAGCCGCCAGCAGGCGCCCGAACTCTGGGCCTTTGTGGACCGCGTGGCCGCCAAGACCGGCGCCGGCATGCCCGATGCTCTGGTTGTCGGCCTGAACGAAGGCTTTTTTGTGACCGAGCACCCGGTGCAGCTGGCCAGTGGCGCCTTGCTGCCCCAGGGGCGGGTGCTGTACCTGCCCTTGCCCTATATGGCCTTTCTCAATGCCGGCGAGGTTGCTGCGGTGATCGGCCATGAGCTGGGCCACTTCATCGGCGAGGACACGCTCTACAGCCAGCGCTTCTCACCGATCTACAGCGCCACCCTCCACCACCTGGTGGCCATCAGCGGCGGTGAGCGCCATGAGGGCTCCTGGATGGACATTCTGCGCCGGCCAGCCACCTTGTTTGGCGAGATGTTCTTGGACAGCTTCCACGAAGCGGTGCGCTACTGGAGCCGCAAGCGCGAGCTGGCCGCCGATGCGGTGGGCGCGCAGGTCGTGAGCCCGCAGGCCGTTGCGTCGTCCTTGCTGCGCATCAGCGCGCTGGCCCCCCTGGTGGATGAGGCGCTGCAGGCCAACTGGGACCGGGGCGAGACGGTCGCAGGCGGCGTGCTGGGCCATGTGCGCCAGCTGGTCGCTGCCAAGGGCATGACCGACCCGAGTGAGCACCTGGACCAGCGCCAGGCCCACCCGACCGACACCCACCCTGAGCTGGCCGAGCGCCTCGCTGCGCTGGGTGTGCCCGTCAGCCCCGAGTTGCTGGCCCGCGCGATGGATGCCCAGGGCAGCCAGCTGCTGCAGGAGTTTGGCCTGGAGCAGGGCGCGCCCGCTGCCAGCAGCCGCACCCTGGCCGGGGCGGTCGCACCGGCCCCGGTCGCCGATCTGAATGCCGCCTTGCAAAACGAGCTCAGCAGCGCAGCCGCGTCCCACCGCAGCGCCAAGCTGGCCGAGCTGCGCGAGATCGCGGCGCTGGCTGCGCCCGAGACGGTGATCCATGAGCGCTCGGCCTTCATGGTGGGCTTGTTCGGCTTTCTGGCCTTGGCCTGCTTTGGCGGCGCGGTGGCCTTGTTCATGGCGGGTCTGCACATGGCGGTCGGTGCAGGTGTGCTGGCCGGTGGTCTTGTCTGCGTATGGGTGGCGCGGCTGTTCTGGCGCGACAGCCAAAGCCCGGCGATGGTGCTGCAGCCCGCGGGTGTGCGCCTCTTCAACGCGCAGGCCTTGCTGCCCTGGTCGTCGATCGATGATTTTGAGTTCAACCAGGCCAACCACATGCTCACCGTCATCATGGCGCTGGAGCCCGGTGTGCAGCCGCCTGCGATGGGCGTGGGCAAGCGCCGCGCCCAGTTCCAGAAGAAAAAGCAGCGCGTCGTCGTGATGCTCAAGGGCGTCAAGAAGATGAAGAACCAGGCCTTTGCCGAGCTGGTGCTGAACCAGTGGCGCGCCTACTATGCCCGCCAGGAGCTGGCGCGCATGGGAGAGCAGGTCTAACGGCTGCTCCACAACCCAGCCAGGCCTCGGACCCAGTCCGGGGCTTTTTTATGCCAGCGGCTGCCCTCGGTGTCGCAGCCTGGCCGCTGCTGCCAGCTGCTGTGCCCCACATTCCTGCGCAAGCTGTGCCAGTACTGGCGACTGCAGGATAATAAGCAGTTGCTCCTTGCCCGTGAGCGGGCTGTGTCCACTTATTTCGCACCCTCCATGCTGTATCTCTCCACGCGCGGCCATGCCGAACAAAAACGTTTTTGCGACATTTTGCTCGAGGGCCTGGCGCCCGATGGCGGTCTGTACATGCCGGTGCAGTACCCGCAGATTGACGACGCCAAGCTGAGCGCGCTGCGCGAGACGCTCAAGAGCAAGGGCTATGCCGCGCTGGCGTTCGAGATTCTGTCGCTGTACATCGACGACATCCCCGCCGATGACCTGCGCGCGCTCTGCAACAAGACCTACACCGAGGCGGTGTTCGGCACGGCGGCGATTGTTCCAGTGCGCCAGCTCGAAGGCCAGTTGATGATCGAGGCGCTCTCCAATGGCCCGACCTTGGCCTTCAAGGACATGGCCATGCAGCTGCTGGGCAACCTGTTCGAGTACGAACTGGCGCGCCGCGGCGAAGAGCTCAATATTCTGGGTGCCACCAGCGGCGACACTGGCAGCGCAGCAGAATACGCGATGCGCGGCAAAAAGGGCGTGCGTGTGTTCATGACCAGCCCGCACGGCCGCATGAGCCCCTTCCAGCAGGCACAGATGTTCAGCCTGCAGGACGAGAACATCCACAACATCGCCATCGAAGGCGTGTTTGACGACTGCCAGGACATCGTCAAGGCGGTCAGCAACGACCACGCCTTCAAGGCGCAGTACAAGATTGGCACCGTCAACTCCATCAACTGGGCGCGCCTGCTGGCCCAGGTGGTCTACTACTTTGCCGGCTACCTGCAGGCCACCAGCCAGAACAGCGAGAAGGTGAGCTTCACGGTGCCCAGCGGCAACTTTGGCAATGTCTGCGCCGGCCATGTGGCGCGCCAGATGGGCCTGCCGATTGCCAAGCTGGTGGTGGCCACCAACGAGAACGATGTGCTGGACGAATTCTTCCGCACCGGTGTCTACCAGGTGCGCGGCGCTGCCCACACCTTCGAGACCTCGAGCCCGTCGATGGACATCTCCAAGGCCAGCAATTTCGAGCGCTTTGTGTTCGACCTGGTCGGCCGCGATGGCGCACGCCTGCAGCAGCTGTTTGCGCAAGGCGTGGCCCAAGAGGGCCGCTTTGACCTGCAGGCCGATCCGGCTTTTAAGGATGCTGCCGGCCGCTATGGCTTTGTCAGCGGCAAGAGCACGCATGCCGACCGCCTGGCCACCATCCAGGACACCTACCAGCGCCTGGGCCAGATGATCGACACCCATACCGCCGATGGCGTGAAGGTGGCGCGTGAGCACCTGGGTGCCGAGCCGATGATCGTGCTGGAGACGGCCTTGCCGATCAAGTTTGCCGCCACCATTGAAGAGGCGCTGGGCCGCACACCCGAGCGCCCCGCCAAGTTTGACGGCATCGAAGACCTGCCCAAGCGCGTGGTCGTGATGCCCGCCGATGTGGACCAGGTCAAGACCTATATCAAGGACCACTGCCGCTGAACCGGCTAAGCTGCCGCTACCGCTTCGAGCCTGGGTGCCGAGGCCGGCCGTGGAATCATCAAGGAGGCGGGTATGCAGGTCGTGTGTTTTGCAGGCTATTCGGGCAGTGGCAAGACGACCTTGATCGAGCAGGTCATCCCGGTACTGATTGCGCAGGGCCAGCAGGTGTCGGTCATCAAGCATGCCCACCACCGCTTTGACATCGACACCCCTGGCAAGGACACCTGGCGCCACCGCCAGGCCGGCGCCTACGAGGTGCTGGCTGCCTCCGACCAGCGCGTGGTGCTGATGCGCGAGCTGCCAAAGACGCAGGAGCCCGATGTGCATGCGCTGATCGCCCAGCTCGACAGCCAGGTGGACTGGGTGCTGGTGGAGGGCTTCAAGGACTGCGACCTGCCCAAGCTGGAGGTGCTGGCCAATGCGCCAGAGGCTAACGGCAAGGCGCCGCTCTACCCGCAGGATGCGGCCGTGCAGGCGGTGGTGCTGTCACCCGCCCGCGAGCTGTTGCCCGCCACGGCCCTGCCGCTGCTGCCCCGCGATGCGCCCGCTGCCGTGGCGCAGTGGCTGCTGGCGCACAGCGCCCGCTTTGCCTATACCCCGCCCGGTGTTTTTGCGATCGATACCGCCGGCTAAGCGGCCCGTGTCGATGTTCGGCCAGCCTAAAGGCGGCCGACAACCCAAGGAATGATTGAATGAACAGCCAGTCCCGTCCCCCTCTGAAATCCCTCGATGCCGCCCTGGCCGAGCTGCTGGCCCATGCCCAGCCGCTGGCGGGCCACGAACTGCTGGACACCTTTGATGCCGACGGCCGCGTGCTGGCGCAGGACCTGGTCGCTGGCTTGCAAGTGCCACCTTTCGACAACAGCGCGATGGATGGCTATGCGCTGCGCGCCGCCGACCTGAGCGGGCCCGCACTGGCCCTGCCGGTCAGCCAACGCATTGCAGCGGGCAGCATCGGCGAGCCGCTGGCAGCGGGCACCGCCGCCCGCATCTTTACCGGGGCCGCGGTGCCTGCGGGCGCCGATGCCGTGGTGATGCAGGAAGAATGCAGCCTGCTGGACGATGGCCGGGTGCAGATCAATGCGGCGGTCAAGGCAGGGCAGAACATCCGCAAAAGTGGCGAAGACATGCAGCTGGGCAGCACGGTGCTGATCGCTGGCACGCGCCTGGGCCCGGCCGAGCTGGGCCTGGCTGCCAGCATGGGCTGTGCGCGCCTGCCGCTGGCCCGCCGCCCGCGCGTGGCCTTGTTCTCTACTGGTGATGAGCTGGTCATGCCCGGCGAGGTGGCGCCCCAGGACCTGCCCTTGGGCAGCATCTACAACAGCAACCGCTTCTTTTTGCGCGCCATGCTCCAGCGCCTGGGCTGCGAGGTGCGCGACCTGGGCATCGTGCCCGACAGCTACGAGGCCACCGTGGCCGCGCTGCAGACGGCGGCGCAGCACAGCGACCTGGTGCTGACCAGTGGCGGCGTGTCGGTGGGTGAGGAAGACCATGTCAAGCCGGCCGTGCAGGCCTTGGGCAGCCTTGACCTGTGGGCCATTGCCGTCAAGCCGGGCAAGCCCTTTGCCTATGGGCGCGTGGGCCAGGCCCATTTCATCGGCCTGCCGGGCAACCCGGTCTCCAGTTTTGTGACCTTTGCGCTCTTGGTGCGGCCTTTTCTGCTGCGCCTGCAAGGCGTGCAGGCGCTGGCGCCGCAGGCGATCGATATGCGCGCCGATTTTGACTGGCCGAGAGCCGACAAGCGCCGCGAATTCTTGCGGGTGCGCGTCAATGCGCAAGGCGGGCTGGAGCGTTTTGCCAACCAGGGCTCGGGTGTGCTGACCTCGGCCGTCTGGGCCGATGGCCTGGTCGACAACCCGCCCGGCCAGACGATTGCGCAGGGCGACACCGTGCGCTTTGTGCCCTTTGCCCAGCTGCTGGGCTGAGGAGATGACGATGAAGACTTTGCAACTGCGCTATTTTGCAAGTATCCGCGAGGCCATTGGCAGCGGCAGCGAGGCCTTTGCCACCGAGGCCGGCACCGTCGCCGAGCTGCGCGAGGCCCTGCTGGCACGCGGCGAGCCCTATGCCAGCTGCCTGGCTCGGGGGCGCGCGGTGCGCACCGCCGTCAACCAGGTACTCAGCGATGACAGCACGGTGCTGGAGGCGGGTGCCGAGGTGGCGTTTTTTCCGCCAGTGACGGGCGGTTAAGAAGCTTTAGATAGCGCCATCTTCTGCGGGGCTGGGCAGCAGCAGCTCGGGCGCTTTCCATTCCAGCAGTTCGGCCAGGCGCAGCACTAACCAGCGGGCTTCCTCGGCGCAGACGCCGGCGTCCGGCGTCTGCAGGCCGCTGTAGATGGTCTGCAGGATGGCGCTCTCGGAGGGCGCGCTTTGGTGGTAGAGGATCTGCGCCTGCTCGACCAGCATCTGCGCCAGGTCTTCGCAAAGCTCATAGCGCTGGGCGATCTCATCGAGCGGCTGGCGCAGGCGCTGGTTGCGGCCCTGGAACAGGGCGATGAAGGAATCAGGGACAAAGATCTGGCTGCCGTCTTGCATGGGAGTGGCTCAGGTGGTGTGCGTGTTCAGGGCGTAAAGCGCTTTTCAAAGCGGGCCACATCTTCTTCCAGCTCAAAGGTCACGACCTGGCCCATTTTCTTGTCGCTCTCGCGGCAGGCGGCATAGACGCTGGTCTTGCCGACCAGGTCCATCGCCGGGATGTCGATGATCGCGTAAGGGTAGGGCACGAACACGTGGTGCTCGAACACAATCCGGTGCTGGTTGCGCGGATTGGGGTAGAGCAGGAAGCCGTGGGCATTCAGGGTCTGACTGGGCATGGAAAGCATCCAAAGAGAAAACAGGTCCTGCAAGCGCGCGGGCAGCTGCTGGAATGCGGGCATTCCAGCAGCGCAAAGCTTGCAGAGGGCCACCAGTGTGCCGCAATCGCGAAGCTGGGGTGGCCTGCCATGGTTTGCAGCCAGGCCCGGTGGGCATGCTAGGCTTCGGTCTTGATGCTTTTTTCGCCGAGATACCGCCATGCTGCACACCCATATCGCCGTCCAGACCGCTGACTTTGATGTGAGCGAGGAGCTGCGCCTGCTGCGCGCCGCCGATGGCCGCATCGGCGCGGTCTGCAGCTTTGTCGGCACGGTGCGCGACCGCAATGCGGGCAGCGAGGTGGCGACGATGGAGCTGGAGCACTACCCGGGCATGACGGAAAAATCGATCGCCCAGATGGTCGAGGCCGCCAGCCAGCGTTTTGACATCTTTGGCGCCCGCATCATCCACCGCGTGGGGCTGCTCGCGCCTGGCGAGCAGATTGTGCTGGTCGCCGTCTCCTCGGCGCACCGGGGCGAGAGCTTCCAGGCCTGCGAGTTCTTGATGGACTACCTCAAGACCGAAGCGCCATTCTGGAAGAAGGAAGACACGCCGGAGGGCGCGCGCTGGGTCGATGCCCGCGTCAGCGACGAGGCGGCGATGGCGCGATGGGGCCTGCCCCAGCGCCAAAGCTAAAAAACGGGCCCATTGCAGCGGCCTTGACCGGGCGCAAGCTTTCTCAGCCCTATAGCTGCTGCAATGGGTGCGGGGAGCGCGGCCGCCTTGCTGCAATGTTCGCAGGGCGTAGGAGACGGCGCACAGCACTTGGCGACGTGGGCCGACAGAAGCTATATGTGCGGCGAGGTTCTTGAAAATACGGCGTCCAGCGCAAAATATTCCCCAGTAACAATTGTTGAGTGGGGAACATTCATGCGAATCGACAAACTGACAACCAAATTTCAAGAAGCGCTGGCCGACGCCCAATCGTTGGCCCTGGGCAATGACAACGCCTATATCGACCCGGTCCATGTGCTGGCAGCCATGCTGCGCCAGCCCGATGGCCCCAAATCGCTGCTGGCGCGCGCAGGCGCCAATGCCACGGCGATGAGCACGGCCGCAGAAAACGCGATCAAGCGCCTGCCGCAGGTGCAAGGCCAGGACCAGGTCACGGTAGGCCCCGATCTGCAGCGCATGCTGCAGGCCACCGAGAAGGAAGCCATCAAGCGCGGCGACCAGTTCTATGCCAGCGAGCTGTTCTTGCTGGCGCTCACCGATGACAAGGGGGAGGCCGGCCGTATCGTCAAAGAGGGGGGCTTGAGCCGCAAGGCACTGGAAGCGGCGATTGACGCCGTGCGCGGCGGCCAAGCCATGGACAGCGCCGACGGCGAAAGCCAGCGTGAAGCCTTGAAGAAATACACGTTGGACCTGACCGAGCGCGCCAAGCTGGGCAAGCTCGACCCGGTCATTGGCCGCGATGACGAGATCCGCCGCACCATCCAGGTGCTGCAGCGCCGCAGCAAGAACAACCCTGTGCTGATCGGTGAGCCCGGCGTGGGCAAGACGGCCATCGTCGAAGGCCTGGCCCAACGCATTGTGGCGGGCGAAGTGCCGGACACCTTGCGCGACAAGAAGGTGCTGGTGCTGGACATGGCCGGTCTGCTCGCGGGCGCCAAGTACCGGGGGGACTTTGAAGAGCGGCTCAAATCCGTGCTCAAGGAAGTCGCGCAGGAAGAGGGCCGGGTGATTCTCTTCATCGACGAGATCCACACCATGGTCGGCGCCGGCAAGGCCGATGGTGCGATGGACGCGGGCAATATGCTCAAGCCTGCGCTGTCGCGGGGCGAGCTGCACTGCATTGGCGCCACCACCCTGGACGAATACCGCAAGTACATCGAAAAGGATGCGGCGCTGGAGCGGCGCTTCCAGAAGGTGCTGGTCAATGAGCCCTCGGTGGAAGACACCATTGCGATCCTGCGCGGCCTGCAGGAAAAGTACGAAGCCCACCATGGCGTGGACATCACCGACCCGGCGATTGTCGCTGCGGCCGAGCTGTCGGCACGCTATATCACCGACCGCTTCCTGCCCGACAAGGCCATCGACCTGATTGATGAGGCAGCGGCCAAGATCAAGATCGAGATCGACTCCAAGCCCGAGGTGATGGACAAGCTTGAGCGCCGCATGATCCAGCTCAAGATCGAGCGCGAGGCGATGAAGAAGGAAAAGGACGAGGCCTCGCAAAAGCGCCTGTCGCTGATCGAAGAGGACCTGTCCAAGATCGAGCGTGAATACGCCGATATGGAAGAGATCTGGAAGGCCGAGAAGGCCGATGCGATGGGCTCGGAGCAACTGCGCAAGGAGCTCGACCAGGTGCGCTTCCAGATCCAGGAAGCCACGCGCAGCGGCGACTTCAACAAGGTCGCCGAGTTGCAGTACGGCAAGCTGCCCGCGCTGGAGAAACAGCTGGCCGAAGTGCAGGCCGACGAGAAAAGCGAAGGGGCCAAGGACAAGGGCCACAAGCTGCTGCGCACGCAAGTGGGCGCCGAAGAAATTGCCGAGGTGGTCAGCCGCGCCACGGGCATCCCGGTCTCCAAGATGATGCAGGGCGAGCGTGACAAGCTCTTGCGCATGGAAGACAAGCTCCACGAGCGCGTGGTCGGCCAGGATGAGGCGATCTCTGCGGTGTCCAACGCCATCCGCCGCTCGCGCTCGGGCCTGTCCGATCCGAACCGGCCCACCGGCTCCTTCCTGTTCCTGGGCCCCACCGGCGTGGGCAAGACCGAGCTGTGCAAGGCGCTGGCGGGCTTTTTGTTTGACAGCGAAGACCACCTGATCCGCATCGACATGAGCGAGTTCATGGAGAAGCACTCGGTCTCGCGCCTCATTGGTGCGCCCCCGGGCTATGTGGGCTATGACGAGGGCGGCTACCTGACCGAGGCCGTGCGCCGCAAGCCCTACAGCGTGATCTTGCTCGACGAGGTGGAAAAGGCCCACCCCGATGTGTTCAACATCCTGCTGCAGGTGCTCGACGACGGCCGCCTCACCGATGGCCAGGGCCGCACGGTGGACTTCAAGAACACCGTGATCGTGATGACCAGCAATATCGGCTCGCAGCTGATCCAGGCGATGGTCGGCGAATCGTATGAGGATGTAAAAGACGCGGTCTGGGGGGAACTGAAAAACCATTTCCGGCCCGAATTCCTCAACCGCATCGATGAAACCGTGGTGTTCCATGGCCTCGACGCCCAGCACATCGAGTCGATTGCACGCATTCAGCTGCACCAGCTCGAAAACCGCTTGGCGAAGATGGACCTGCATCTGGAGGTGTCCGATGCGGCGATGGCCGAGCTGGCCAAGGTGGGCTTTGATCCGGTGTTTGGTGCACGGCCGCTCAAGCGGGCGATCCAGCAGCGCATCGAGAACCCGCTGTCGCGCTTGCTGCTCGAAGGCGTCTACCCGCCCAAGAGCCGTATCCCCGTGACCGTGGATCCGGTGCAGGCACCGGGCGAGTTCCATTTTGGCAAGGCCGATGTGCAGTAATGCCCTTGGCGGTGGGCCATGCATAACCATGCATGGCCCACCATCTTTACGCTGCGATATGCTTGTTGACAGTGCAGGGGGCTTGAAAAAGCCTGGCATCGGCATAACATGGGTAGCAAGCGCTGTCATACAGCGATGAAAGGAAGTGCGTTGAACGAGTTGTTGGCAACTGTGGTGAGCTGGACTTTGCGTATTGCGATGGTGCTGGCTGGTCTGGTGTTTTTTGTCAGTCTGATGGTGGTGGCCGCAATCGCTGCCATGCTCTGGGCTGTGCGCCTGCTATGGGCCAAAGTCACCGGCAAACCTGTGGTGCCTTTCGCGTTCAAGATGAACCCCGCTTCGGGCTGGACCACGGTCTACCGCAGCACGGCGCGCTGGTCGGCCAACAAGGGTGCACGCGCTGCTGAATCGGCTGCCAGCCCCTCGGGCATGCGCGCTTCCGTGATCGATGTGACGGACGTGGAGCCTCGTGAAATCCGTTCACAACACTGACTGACCTGACGCAGGCTGCGGCCTGCCTTGTGTACAAAGCCCGGTTGTGCCTGATGCAGACCGGGTTTTTTTATGGGGCCATGCTATGGATGTGAGCGAGTTGCACAGCCGTTTTGAGGCCATGCGTGCGGCCAGCCGCGCGCAGGCCGATACGCCGCTGCTGCTGCGGCGCGAGCGCTTGCTGCGGCTGCAAAAGCTGCTGCAGGACAACGAGACGCGGCTGTGCGCCAGCGTGCAGGCCGATTTTGGCCAGCGCTCGGCCCGGGTGACGACCTTGACGGAATTGTTGCCGCTGTACAGCCAGCTGCGCCAGGCGCTGGGCGCTCTGCGGCGCTGGGCAGCGCCCCGGCCCGAGGCCACGCCCTGGCATTTCTGGCCTGCGCGCGCCTGGGTGCAGCCCATGCCGCTGGGCGTCATCGGAGTGATCGCTCCCTGGAACTATCCCCTGCTGCTGTCCTTGGGGCCGCTGGTCAGCGCGCTGGCTGCGGGCAACCGCGTGATCATCAAGCCCAGCGAATACACGCCGCAGACCATGGCGCTGCTCGCCGAGCTGCTGCCCAGCTATTTCGCCGATGACGAGGTGGCACTTTTGGCGGGTGACGCCGGGGCTTCAGCCGAGATGGCGGCCCTGCCGCTGGACCACCTGCTGTTCACCGGCTCGGCGGCTACCGGCCGCAAGGTGGCGCTGGCCGCTGCCAACCAACTGGTGCCCACCACCTTGGAGCTGGGTGGCAAATCGCCCTGCCTGCTGGAGCAAAGCTGCGATATCCAGGACGCGGCGCGCAAGATTGCCCATGCCAAACTGCTCAATGCCGGCCAGACCTGCATTGCGCCCGACTATGTGCTGCTGCCGCGCAGCAGCGCTGCCGCCTTTGTCGAGGCCTATACCCAGGCCGTGCAGCGCATGTACCCGCAGCTGCAGGGCAACCCCGATTACACCTCGGTCATCCATGCGGCCCATGCCAGCCGGCTGCTGGGCATGCTGGCCCAGGCCGAGCAGGCCGGTGCCCAGGTGATCCGCCTGGCAGGCGGTGGGGAGGAGGTGTCCCAAAGCCGTATCGGCGACGGCATCAGCCGCCAGCTGGTGCCGGCGCTGGTGCTGGGGGTGGGCGCGCAGATGCAGCTGATGCAGGAGGAAATCTTTGGCCCGGTGCTGCCGGTGCTGCAGTACGACGACCGCGAGGAGGCGATTGCAGCGATCAACCATGGCGAGATACCGCTGGCGCTGTACTGGTTTGGCCAGGACCGCCGCCAGGGCCGCGATGTGGCGCAGCGCGTGCGGGCTGCTGGCATGTGCATGAATGACTGCCTGCTGCAGTTTGCCCATGGGGCCCTGCCGTTTGGCGGCTGGGGCAAGAGCGGCTGGGGCGCGCTGCATGGCTACCATGGATTCATGCGCTTTTCTCATGGCAAGCCTGTGCTGTGTCAAGGTGCCTGGTCAGCGGCTACATGGCTCTATCCGCCTTATGGCCGGCGCTTTGATGGCCTGATGCGGTGGCTCGGTCGCAGCTTTATGCGCTAAGACCTTGATTTGTAGGCAGGGGCACCCTTCGGGTAAACGCCTAGCGCAAATGCAGTCATTTGCAAACCCCTGCACAAATTGACCTACAAGCCTATTGTGGGGCTACCCAAATGATGTCAGGAGTGAGACAATGGCGGGCTTTCGCGCACCATACTCTCTAGCGCGCTGTTCACGCGCTGACTCTTCCATATGCCCTTAAAAAAGCCTTCAGCAGTGCCTTGTTGCCTGCTGATGCTGCGTGAGCCATGGTGTGTTGCAGGTGGGTGGATGTTGAGCCTCAGGGTGCTCCATCCCCACTTGACACCCGGCCGGGCGTGATGGTCGCAGTGTACGACGAGATATACGTGCTTTTTGGTTAATTCATTGATTTTTGTTTTCGGTTATCCATGTCTGAAACTATCCAGGTTCGTCCCGCAACTCTCCGTGATGCCAAAGCCATTGCCCAAATCCATGCCGCCGCTTCGGTGGAGAGCTATCGCGGTGTTTTGCCCGATGACCAACTGAAGTCCATCTCTTCCGTCGAAAAGCGCCAGGCTTACTGGCGCGAAGCCATCGAATACTGCGAGCCGCAGGTGCAAGTGGCCGTTGAAAACGACAAGATCGTCGGCTTCATCGGTTTTGACCGCTCGCGCGATGCCAAGACCCGCCCCACCACCGGTGAGATCTGGGCGATCTATGCTGCCCCTACCCACTGGGACCAGGGCGTGGGCGTGGCACTGTGGGATGCGGCGCGTGATGGCCTGTCCGAAGAAGGCTGCACCTCGGTGACCGCCTGGGTGCCACTGCGCAACGAGCGCGCACTGCGCTTCCATGAGTCTGCCGGTTTCAAGCGCGAGATGTCGACCGCCAAGACGGCCACCGTCGGTGCCATCAAGATCGAAGAAGTGCGCATGCAGCGCTCCTTGATGAACCGCTGATCCTTGCTGGCCGGGCATGCGCCGGCCCTGCGCAGGCAGGGCGGGGCAGCCTTGCTCTCAAGAGGCCGTCTTGGACGGCCTCTTTGTTTTTCCCCCTTGGCAGCTGGCGCCTTGCCGCACTGCCCCAGAAAGCCTTTTGTATGACCACTGCCCAGCCAGAGAGTTTGCCCACCATCCACTGGGAGGAAGGCGGCGATGCACGCAGCGCGCGCTGGCGCAGCGAGCGCGGTGCGGCCGCCGCCGCCCGCGTGGTGCTGGCCGATGACACCTTGCCCGCCGATGTGGCCTACCGGCTGGCCTGCGAGGGCACGGCGCTCTTGTGGCGCGGTGACTTTCAAAATGCCCGCATGCTGCTGCAGTCGCTCACGCGCCGTCTGGACAAGACCGGCGAGCGCAAGGCCAAGAAAAAGCCCGCTGCCGCTGCGGTGGCCGGCATGCCCACGCCGCAGCTGGCCTTGCCCTTCCACCAGCAGCGCCAGCTGCAGGCGCAGCGCGCCCGCGTGCTGTCGATGGTGCTGATCGAGTTGGACCCGCAATATGCCATCCACCTGCGCCGCGCGCCTGAGGTGCAGGCCGCTTGTATCGACGCCTGGGGCGCGCCCGCAGGCGACCAGCCCCAGGTGGTGTCGCTGCGCGAGCTGCAGGCCCTGGTGGGCGCCCATGAATGGCGCAAAAAAGGCGTGGAAATCCCCGCGCTGGCCAAGCTGGCGCCCAAGGGCTATGACCGCATCCACCCGCACTACGGCGTGTTCTCGCCGGTGCGCGGCGAGTATGTCGACCTGATTGCGCAGGCGCCGCTGCCCACCGCGCTGGCCAAGCAGTCGCTGGCCTATGACATCGGCACCGGTACCGGCGTGATCGCTGCCGTGCTGGCGCGCCGTGGCATCCAGAAGGTGCTGGCCACCGATACCGACCCGCGTGCCCTGGCCTGCGCCAAGGAAAACCTGGAGCGCCTGGGTGTGGACCAGCGCGTGGAGCTGGCGCAGACCGATCTGTTCCCCGAAGGCAAGGCCGCGCTGGTGGTCTGCAACCCGCCCTGGGTGCCTGCCAAGCCCAGCGCGCCAGTCGAGCGCGCCGTCTATGACGAAGGCAGCCGCATGCTGCGCGGCTTTCTGGCCGGAGTGCCCGCCCATCTGGTGCCCGGTGGCGAGGCCTGGCTGATCCTGTCCGATTTTGCCGAGCACCTGGGCCTGCGCAGCCGCGAGGAGCTGCTCAGCTGGATCGCCGAGGCCGGCTTGCAGGTGGTGGGCAAGAACCACATCCGCCCGCGCCACCCCAAGGCCCAGGATGGCAGCAACCCGCTGCACCAGGCCCGCGCGGCCGAGATGACCACGCTGTGGCGCCTGCAGGTGGCCTGGTGATCGGCCTGATGGTCTGAACGGGGGCCCACATGCGCTTGTTGCTTGCGCCCATGGAGGGCCTGCTCGACTTTGTGCTGCGCGATGTGCTCACCAGCATTGGCGGCGCCGACCGCTGCGTGTCGGAGTTCATCCGCATCACCGGCAGCTTGCTGCCCGACAAGGTCTACCTGCGCACCATGCCTGAGTTGCGCAACGGTAGCTGCACGGCAGCCGGCACCCCGGTGCGCGCGCAGCTGCTGGGCAGTGATGCCGCCAGCATGGCGGCCAATGCGGTGCAGCTGGCGGCGCTGTCGCCCGAGGGGATCGATCTGAACTTTGGCTGCCCGGCCAAGGTGGTCAACCGCCATGGCGGTGGCGCGGCCTTGCTGCAGGACCCGGCCGCCATCCATGCGGTGGTCAGCGCGGTGCGCGGCGCTGTGCCCGCCGCCATGCCGGTGTCGGCCAAGATGCGCCTGGGCTTTAACGACCGGGCGCTGATGCTGGACTGCGCCTTGGCGATGCAGGAGGCGGGCGCCTGCGAGCTGGTTGTGCATGGCCGCACCAAGCTCGATGGCTACCGCCCGCCTGCCTACTGGGACCAGATTGCGCGGATCCGCGAGGCGGTGCACATCCCCGTCGTGGCCAATGGCGAGATCTGGACCGTGGAGGACGCCTTGCGCTGCCAGGCCGAATCCGGCTGCCAGGACCTGATGCTGGGCCGTGGCATTGTGGCCGACCCGGGCCTGGCCTGGCGCATCCGCAAGGCCGTTGCCGAGCGTGATGGCCTGCCGCTGCCCGCGGGCATGCGCGATGTGCAATGGCCGGATCTGCTGCCCGCCTTGCTGCGCTTTTGGCAGCTGGTCTGCGAGGACCTGGAGCCGCGCCAGCGCGCTGGCCGCTTAAAGCAGTGGCTCAACCTGATGCGCCGGGCCTTCCCCGAGGCCGAGGACGCCTACCAGCATGTGCGGGTGATGACGGACCAGGCAGCGATCACCGTGTGGCTGGATGACTTGCAGCAGCAGACGCAGGTGGAAGCAGCTGTTTAAATCAGCGCTTAAAGCAAAGAGTCAGGCGTAAAGGGGCTGATGATCTTGAGCATCAGCCGCAGCGGCAGGCTGGCATCGGGCTCGGTGGTCTGGTCCTTCAGCCGCGTGTTCTGCGGTGCCTGCCACAGCAGCTTGCCGTCTTTGAGCACCACATGCCAGGCGGCGCTCTCCAGGCCCTTCTCGATCATGCCAGCGGCCTGCCCCGAGAGCTTGCGGCTGCGCACCAGCACGGCGATCTCGGTGTTTTGCAGCTTGGAGCGCTGGTCCAGGTTCATCGAACCCACGACCAGCAATTGGCCGTCAAGCACCAGCACCTTGCTGTGCAGCATCACACGCCGCCCTTCACGAAAACTGTTCTGTCCGCTGCCCAGGCCAAAGGCGGCGCGCAAGTCGCTCTCGTCGCTGACCAGCTCGTACAGCTCGACCCCGTCGCGCAGCAAGGTCTCGCGGTGGCGGGCATAGCCGATATGGGCAATGGGCGCATCGTTGGAGGACAGCGAGTTGGTCAGGATGCGCACCCGCACGCCGCGCTGCACGGCATCCTTGAAGGCCTGGCGCATCGATTCGCCGGGCACAAAGTAGGGCGAGACGATCAGCAAATCCTTTTTGGCGTAGCCCAGCAGTTGCACCAGGCCATCGACCACTGAATCGGCGCTGGGGCTGTGGCCGGGGTTGCGCGTTTCTGCCAGCGCCCGCAGCTGCGCCAGGCGCTTGTTGTCCAGCACGCCAGGTGCGGCGCTCAGCGGGTTGGTCTGGCCGTCGGAGTCGACCGCCGGTATCTTGCTGGGCGCATCGGCCATCACCACCGAATGGGCCCAGACCAGCGGAACGGTCTGGAGGTCCACTGGCTGCATGTCCCAGGCGCGCTCGCGCTGCTCGTCGGAGATTGCGCCGCCCGGGCGCGGCTCGCCATCGGGCGGCGAGGGCAGGGCGCCGCCGCTGCTGTTGCGGGCAGCGGGCTCGGATGCCGCATTCGCCGCATCGTCATCGCCCCCTTTGCTTTGGCGGGCCTGGTAGGCCTGCTGCATGTCTTCCAAGGTCTTTTTGCTGATCAGCGACTGCACCGGGTAGGCGCGCTCGTTGTTCCAGTAGCTGTCAAAGCTGCTCGACAGATCCCGCACGGCCGGGCCCATGACGAGCACATCGGTGTCCAAGAAGTTGGAGCTCTCGTCGTTGTCGAAATAGGCATCGCCCAGGTTGCGCCCGCCCATGATGCCCATCACGTTGTCGGCCAAAAACAGTTTGTTGTGCATGCGCTGCTGCGCGCGCTGGAAATCGGTGGCCGCGTTCCACATGCGGCTGATCGGCGAGTCGCGGTCACCGGGCAGCGGGTTGAACATGCGCATCTCGATGTTGGGCTCAAAAGCCAGGCGCATCACCTGCGCATTGCGCCCGGTGCCATGGAAGTCATCGAGCAGCACGCGCACGCGCACGCCCCGGCGCGCGGCATTCACCACGCTTTCGAGCAGGCGCGCGGTGCTGGCATCGGCATGGATCGCGTAGTACTGCACATCCAGCGTGTGCTTGGCGCCTTGTACCAGTGCCAGGCGCGCGCCGTAAGCAGCTTGCGCGCCGGCCAGTATCTCGAAGCCCGACACTCCGGGCCCGGCCTTGCTCTCGGCCTTTTGGCGCTGCTGGCTGATCTGCACCAGCGGGCTGCTGGCCGCTGGCGGCTGGGCCGATGAGACCGGCCTGTCCACCTGGGTCGGCAGCTTGCTGGCGCATCCGGCCAGCAGCACGGCCGCGCAGACCATCACCAGCCCGCGCTGCAACTGGGGCCAGGAGGTTGTCTCGGAGGGGCGCAACGGAGACAGGGCAGAGGTCAGCAAAGCAGGCAGCATGGCGGCAGGTTCAATCAGTGGGCTGGCGCTATTGTGCGTGAGCGCAGGCCATTGCGGTGGCCGCGTGGCTGCTTTGGCGGTGCTGTCGTACAGCCAGATGGCGCTACTGCGTCGTGGCGCAGCAACGCCGCGGCAAGCGGGGTGGCCGCTCAGCAGGGTTTGTGCCCGGACCGTTGCTGCAGACCTGCCGCTAGGATTGTTGAAAGCATTGGGGAGATGGACATCGATAGCCAATAGGAGGCCTGCTTATGCTGCGATCACTGCGCTTTTCCACACTGGTGCTGCTGCTGGCGGCCATGGCCATGCCGCCCGAGAGCGCCTGGGCCGCGCGCAAGAAAAATACCGAGGCCACGCAGGCGTCCAAAAAACCGGCCAAGGCCAGAGTCAAAGTCAAACGCCAGCGCAGCAGCAGTGCCGAAACCCTGGCCGAGCGCGACCGCCGCCTGCTGCGTGAATGTAAGGGGCTGCCCAATGCGGGCGCCTGCCTGGGCTACGCCAAGAGCCCCTAACACCACCCTTGATACGTCGTTACCAAGCCTTGTCGTACGCCTGTACTGCCTGCGGCTTGGCGCCTCGTCTCAACCGCAAACCTTCGGTTTGCTGGGTCGTGTGAGAGGCTCTAATGCGCTTGAATCAGAAGACCCCATGGCCCTGGAGCCGGGCGAGCACGCGCAGGTCGGCGCCCAAGGGCTCGATCGAGCGGATGTCCAAGGCGGGCGCCTGGTCCAGCTTTTGCAGCGCCATGCCGGCAAACGCGGGCAGGCCCTGGCCGAGCAGCTTGGGTGCCAGGTAGAGCAGGCACTCGTCGACGAGGCCTGCCTGCAGCAGCGCGCCATTCAGGATGCCGCCCGCTTCGACATGCAGCTCGTTGACTTCCCGTCTGCCCAGGTCTTGCATCAAGGCCGCCAGGTCGATGCGGGCGTTGGGACCTGCGGAGGCATGACCGGGCAGGCGCACGATGGTGGCGCCCGCCGCTTGCAGCGCTGCCTGGCGCGCGCTGTCTTCGCTGTGGGTGTAGACCAGCACTTCGCGCTCTGCTGCAAAAATGCGGGCCTGCGGGGGGGTGCGCAGCTGGCTGTCCAGCACCACCAGGCGCGGCTGGCGTGGTGTCTCCACATAACGCACATCCAGCGCCGGGTCATCGGCCAGCACGGTGCCCACGCCCGTCAGGATGGCGCAGGCCCGGGCGCGCCAGTGGTGGCCATCGGCCCGGGCGGCTTCGCCAGTGATCCACTGGCTGCTGCCATCGGCCAAGGCGGTTGCGCCATCGAGTGACATGGCGGCCTTGAGCCGCACCCAGGGCTGCTTGCGCACCATGCGGATGAAAAAGCCAATGTTCAATTCGCGTGCGACATCGCCACCGTCTTCCGGCGCACAGACCACGACCTCCACGCCAGCGGCGCGCAGCCGGCCAAAGCCCATGCCCGCGACCAGCGGGTTCGGATCGGTGATGGCGCCCACCACCTTGGCCACACCGGCGGCGGCCAGCGCATCGCAGCAAGGCCCCGTGCGGCCCTGGTGTGCGCAGGGCTCCAGGGTGACATAGGCGGTCGCGCCTGCGGTGCTGTGGCCACGGGCCGCCGCATCACGCAAGGCCATGATTTCCGCGTGCGGCCCCCCCGCGCGCTGGGTGTGGCCCTGGCCGATGACCTGGCCATCGGCGGCAACCAGCACGCAACCGACGCGGGGATTGGGGGAGGTAATGAACAGGGCGCTGGCAGCCAGTTCCAGCGCGGTTTGCAGGTGTTGATCAGTCATGGAGCTTGGTCGCAATAGGGCTGGTACGGAGGGGCAGGGCATGGAGGCTCAGGCCCGCTGGCTGATTATCGGCGCAACACCGCGCCGGCTCTGTATTGGCAATGCTGTCCGCCCAAGCGCATTTAATTTTTAAATCGAAAAAGGCTTTACGCCGCCGGCTGAAGATTAAATAATCAATCGCATGAATTCAATAGTTTTAAATAATTTATTGAAGTATCAACGCGGGCGCGGGCACAGCGGGCTGACCGCGGTCGAGCTGATGGTGGTGGTCAGCGTGCTGGCCATTATCGCGAGCCTGGCCGTGCCCAGTGCGAGCGGGCTGCTGCAGCGCTGGCGTGTGCGGCAGTCGCTGGAGGCCATGCATTCGGCGGTATTTCTGGCGCGCTCCGAAGCGATCAAACGCAGTGGCCTGGTCGCCTTGCAGAGGATTGCCGACAGCGGCCATTGCCAAGCCCAGGCCAGCAGCAGTGACTGGAGCTGTGGCTGGCAGGTCTGTGTGCATGCGCTGGGCCAGCAGCAGTGCGCCGACGATGCGCCGGTGCTGCAGCGCTTTGAAACGCCGCCGGGCCTGCAGGTGCAGCGCAACAGCCTGGGTGAAGGTATCCGCTTTGACCGCTGGGGCATGCCCGTAGCCGGTTTTGCCTTTGCACTGCTCCCGGAGGGGAAAACGGTAGAGCACCCGGCCACCAAGGGCCTGTGCACCAGCCGGGGCGGCCGCGTACGGGTCGTTGACGGCCCCGGCTGCAGCTCCAGGAGCTAAGCCATGCGCATTGCCGTGCCCACCCACCCGCAGGCCTCCCTCTCAGGCGGCATCAGCTTGCTGGAGTCACTGGTGGCCCTGGTGGTGCTGGTTCTGGGCGTATTGGCGATGCTGGCCATGCAGCTGCGCACGCTGGCCGATGTGCAGACCAGTACCCGGCGTGTGCAGGCCATTCGCCTGATCGAAGACCTGGGCGAGCGCATACGCGCCAACCCCCATGCCTGGGACCAGCTGGAGCACTATCTGAGCGATTGGCAGGATGCAGCACCAGCCCCTCAGGCCAGGTCTTGCGCGGCGCAGGCTTGCAGCGCCGCTGAGCTGGCCCAGCATGAGTTGGCGCAGTGGCGCCTGCAGGTGGCGCGCAGCTTGCCGCTGGGGCAATCCCGGATTTTTCTCGCACCCGGCGAAGAGGTGGACGCCAACCGGCGCCAGCTGGGCGTGATGGTCCGCTGGCGCGACAGCACGCATGCCCCGCAAGGTGGCACCGATCCGGCGCTGTACTGGGACCTGGTCGATGCCACCCGCAGTGTCGGCGAGGGCCGGGGCGCGGATGCGGTGGATGAACGCGGCGGCGAGGTGGTCTGCCAGGATGGCGATGGCGATCTGCGCTACAGCTGCCATCTGCAGTACCTGGCCTTGAACGCACGCTGCACAGCAGAGCGCATGGGCAGCGCGCTGCACTACCACTGCGGGGGGACTTGAGATGCCGCATCCCCTCCATCCCCTGTGGGCGTTGGATCGGGTCGGCGGGCGCTGCCGTGCAAGGGGGCGCGGGCAGCTTGGCTTTAGCCTGGTCGAGCTGATGGTGGGTCTGGCGCTGGGCCTGCTGGTGGTGGCTGCGGCCAGTGTGGCCTTGCTGACCTCGCGCAGCCTGGCGGGCACCGTGAGCGACGCCAGCCATCTGCAGCAGCAAGCCAGCTATGCCTTGCGCGTCATCGGCCAGCAGTTGCGCCCATCGGGCAGCCTGTACCTGAACCTGCAGCTGCCCGCCGCTGCGGACCCCTCGCTCAGCGCTGCGTTGACGCCAGCGGCTTTTGAGACCGCAGCCCCCGCGGCGGGCAGCGCCCGTGGCTATGCGCCGCGCGCCGATGCCTTGCGGGGCAGCGATAGCAGCCTGGCGGCCGGCTTGCGGCGCTACAAGCAGCCCGTCTTTGCGCAGTCCGGTCTGGCTGCGCAGGCGCGCAACTGCCTGGGCGGGCCGGTGGATGCCAGTCCCGATCTGCGGCTGGAATCGCACTTCAGTCTGCGTGGTCAGGTGCTGCGCTGTGGCGGCAACGATACCGCTGCATCGCCGCAGCCCTTGGTCGACAACGTGGCGGCCTTTCGCCTGCGCTATTTGCGTATGCAGGCGGCGGGCACGGCGCAACCGCAGCTGCAGTACGTCAATGCGCAGCAGGCCAGCGGCGATTGGTCGCAGGTCGTGGCGGTCGAGGTCTGCCTGGTGCTGTTTGGCCGCCAGTCCGGCCCACTGCCTGCCGTCAGCGGCTACACCGGCTGCGACGGTGAATGGGTGGAGCTGGCCGGCCTGCCCGGCGCGCGCCAAGGGCGCATGCACCGCAGCTTTCGCAACCTGTTTCAGCTGCGCAGCCAGGGCAGCCTATGACAAGCCCCCGCCACGCCCGCTATTGCCAGGGCCGGCATCGCGCCCGGGGCGCAGCTTTGTTGACGGTGCTGGTCTTTGGCATGTTGTCGATGCTGCTGGTCCTGTGGTCGGCGCGCACGGCCTGGTATGGCGAGCTGGTGGCCGGCAACGATGCCGACTACCAGCGGGCGTTTGAGGCCGCAGAGGCCTTGCTGCACGATGCCGAACTGGATATCCGTGGCGAGCGGGCCGATGGCCGGCCCTGTGCCCATGGCGGCCTGCCCCGGGGCGCCTCGGCCCAGGTGTGCCGCCGCGCCGGCACCGCCAGGGTGCCGTTGGAGAACGCCGACTTGCCGGTGTTTTTGGCCCGGCTCAGTGCCCAGCCGCAGCGCTGCATCGAGGCGCTCTGTGCCAAGCGGGTGGGCCGCCAGGATATCTGGAATGCGCCGGCGCCAGGCACGGCTGGCCGGCGCGCGGGTGAGCAGGACCTGTTTGCGCTGCTGCGGGCCGGCACCGGCGCGCGCTATGGCCAGTACACCGGCGCGCAGCTGGGCGATGCAGACCGCCCGGCCCATCCCATCCTGGCGGACCGGACGGCGCCTGACGCCGGCGGCTGGTACTGGATCGAAGTCATTCCCTATATCGACAGCAAGCCCGGGCTGATCAGCAATGCGCCCGCCCACCAGCTGGAGCTCGCAGGGCTCAGCCCGCATGTGGTCTACCGCATCACTGCGGTGGCCTTTGGCAGAAAGCCCGATTCCCTGGTGGTGCTGGAGCAAAGCTACGCCCGCCCCCGGCGCAAAGACTGAGAGGCAGCTATGGATGGCACAAGACCAAGCTGGGTTGTACTGCCCAATTCCGCAAGCCAGCGGCAGGCTGCGCTGCTCAGCCTGGCGCTGCTGCCTGCTGCTGCCTGGCCCTTGGAGCTGGCCACCGCGCCTGCCGGCGGTGCCAGCGCCTGGGTGGCGCCCAATGTCATCGTCTCCATCGATGACTCTGCCGCCATGCAGCGCCGCATGGGTAGCGCCGAGCAAGGTGTTGCCAGCATCACCGCGCCGGATGGCGACGGCCGCTGGGATGCGCGGGCACAGCGCATCGCCGTGCTGCGCCATGCGCTCAAGGATGTGCTGGGCGATGGGCAGCAGCTGCCCGATGGCGCCATTCGCCTGGCCTGGCAGGCGATGTGGAACCATGGCGCTGCGCCTGGTGGCGGGCCCGGTGGCATGGTACAAGGCCAGCGGCGCAGGCCCGGGGCCAGCACGGTCAACAGCCCGCGTTTGGCCACCAACGGCATGCAGGCGCTGCAGGGCCGCCATCGCCAGCAATTTCTGGCCTTTGCCGATTCGCTCCGTACCGGCCACAGCAGTGACCTGCACCACCTGCTCGGCCAGGCCGATGCCTACCTGCGCCGGCCCCTCAGCCCGCAAGGGCCCTGGGCCAGCCAGCCGGGCGCTGCCACCGGCGCCAGCAATACCTACCTGGGCTGCCGCCGCAACTACCACATTGTGCTGGCGGGCAGCCGCTGGGCTGGCCCGGCCACCGGTGGTGCGCAAGACGACCACACCCGTGCCAAGGTCCTGCCCGATGGCCAGGTCTACGGCAGTGGCAGCGCCGCGCAAAGGGCTGCCACCCAGCTCTACAGCGATGCGGTGCCGAGCACCCTGGCCGACTGGGCGTTTCGCAGCTGGGCCGACCCCTTGCAGCGGGCAGGCCTGAGCGGTAGTCTGGCACCTGACTCCGATTACCGCCAGGCACCGCCCCGCGAGCGTTTTGCCGATGGCGGCGGCCAGCCTGCCGTGCTGGAGCGCTACTGGAACCCGCGCTACAACCCTGCCAGCTGGCCGCATCTGCAGACCTATACGGTCGGCATCGGCCTGGATGCCAGCACCTGGCCCGGCGCGCCGCAGATTCTGGCGCCTACGCAGCAACTGCCCTTGGGCTTTGACGGCAGCTTTGCAGCGCTGGCCAAAGGGGATGCCGTTTGGCCCGATATGCAGGCGCAGGGCGAGGGCGTGCGCGCGCTGGATCTGTGGCATGCGGCGCTCAATGGCCGGGGCCGTTTTTATGCGGCGGCCCATGGCCAAGATGTAGCGGCTGCGCTGCGCAGTATCCTGGCCGATATACAGGCCCCGCATGCAGGTGGCGCGCTGGGCGCCGCCACAGCCAGCACAGTGGCCGTCAGCGCCAGCCAGGCCATTGCGCAGGATGCCTTGCTGTTCAGCGCCAGCTACGACCCGGGCCGGGCCTGGTCCGGCGCCATCCAAGCGCAGGCGATTGGCAGTGATGGCCGCTTGCAGCCGGCGCCCGGCTGGGGTGGGCAGACAACGGCGGACAAGCTCGATGCCATCGCCTGGCAGCAGCGCATGGTGCTGACTTGGGGCGATGTGCAGCAGCGCGGCGTGCCTTTTCGCTGGGCGGCCGATGAGAGCCATTGGAGCGCTGCGCACAAGCGGGCCCTGCAAGGCCCTGCCGATGGCGCGCAAGGCCAGGCCAGCGGTGAGCAGCGCCTTAACTACCTGCGTGGCGAGCGCAGGCATGAGGCGCAGCATGGCGGCAGCCTGCGCAACCGGCATTCGCGCCAAGGCGATATTGTGAACTCGCAAATCTGGTACCTGGGCAAGCCTTCGGCCCGCTACCACGAGGCGAGCTATCTGGACTTTGTGCTGCGCCACCAAAACCGCCTGCCGATGCTCTATGTCGGCGGCAATGACGGCATGCTGCACGGCTTCTCGGCCCATACGGGCGAGGAAAAAATAGCCTATGTGCCCCGGGGCGTGATCCCCAGCCTGCAGGGCTTGACCAGCCCGGCCTACGATGGCCAGCACCGCTATTTTGTCGATGGCTCGCCGCTGGCCGGCGATGCCAACCTGGGCAGCGCCAGCAGCCCGCGCTGGCGCAGCTTGTTGGTGGGCACCCTGGGCGCCGGGGGCAAGGGCTATTTTGTGCTCGATGTCACTGAACCGGAGACGGCCTTTGCCGAGGCGCAGGCGGCAGAGCGGGTGCTGATGGACCGCAGCTGGCATGCGACGGAATCTGCGCCGCGCTGCGATGCGGAGACGGGCGCCGCGCTGCAGGCTTGCACACAGCTGGCCGAGGCCTTTGCCGATATCGGCCATATCACCGCCAGCCCGTCCCGCGACGACATCGACCCGCAGCGTACAACGCAGATCGCACAACTGAACAACGGCCGCTGGGCGCTGGTGCTGGGCAATGGCTACAACAGCGCCAACGGCAGACCGGTGCTGCTGATCCAGTACCTCGATGGCGGGCGTGAGCTGCTGCGCTTGGTGGCGACCGGCAATGCATCGGCGCAGGCCTGCAGGCAGCAAACGCCGCCCCAGCCCCATTGCAGCCAGCTGGAGGACAACGGCCTGTCTGCGCCCAGGCTGGTGGATATCAATGGCGATGGCCGTCCCGATGTGGTCTATGCCGGCGACAACCAGGGCAATCTCTGGAAGTTTCTGATCAACGCAGACGATGACCGCGAATGGGGTGTGGCGCAGTGGGGCGCAATGGCGGCCACCACCAGCAACCAGTCGACCATGGGCGTGCCGCTGTACCAAGCGCGCGGGGGCCAGCGCAGCACGCCAGGCCAGCGCACAAAGCCCCAGCCCATCAGCACCGCACCGCTGGTGCGCAGCAATGACCGCCTGCGCAGCCTGCAGCAGGCGGGTGGTCAGCGCCAGGTGCCCGTCGGTGGCTTGGTGGTCGCCTTTGGCACCGGCCGCAATGCCAGCCGCCAGGATCCGCAAGACGACAGCGTGCAGAGCCTGTATGCGGTGCTCGATACCAGCCGCTACAAACGCGTGGGCGAGCGCGGTGAGCGGGTGGCGGTCTGCGCCTCCGTGGCCGATGCGGATTGCCAGTCGGCGCTGGGCGGCGATGCCGATCTGCCCGGGCCGGTGGCGCACAGCCAGCTGCTGCAGCGCCGCATCAGCCCCCGCCCCGTGCAGGCGCGCAGCAGCGACCGCCGCATGTTCTGGCGCACTGACGAAAGCGAAGGCGCCGATGCGCTCGATTGGAGCCGCCACCGGGGCTGGTTCCTGGATTTGCCCGAGGCAGGCGAGCGCCTGCTGCAGCCCCTGCGCTTTTACAGCGGCAGCAACCTGCTGGCGGTGATCAGCGAGGTGCCGGCGCATGCCAGCCATGGCGCCCAGGGCGAGCCCGGCGATGAGCGTTGCGAGCCCGCGCCAGGCACAGCGCAACGCCAGTTTTTCAGCCTGCTCAATAGCATCGATGGCCTGCGGCCGCGCTTGCAGCTGCTCGATACCGATGGCGATGGGCTCTTTGATCCGCAGGCCGATGGCCAGGCCTCGCGCATGTCGCTGGGCGCGGGCCCGCATGCGCTGCTGCGCGTGCGCGATGACGAGGGCCAGCAGCGCATCCGCATCGATGGTGAATCGCTGCGCGACCTGCCCGAAGTTCCGATCCGGCCCACCTGGCGCCAGGCGCGATGAAAGGGGGAACCATGCGAAAACATCTTT
This sequence comes from Comamonas sp. MYb69, assembly GCF_037479315.1. Classification (NCBI taxonomy): domain Bacteria; kingdom Pseudomonadati; phylum Pseudomonadota; class Betaproteobacteria; order Burkholderiales; family Comamonadaceae; genus Comamonas; species Comamonas sp. MYb69. Next base: position 209,758 of record NZ_JBBGZG010000008.1, on the reverse strand, counting down.
TTACGGCGCGCGCAGGTTGGACCTTGGTGGAGCTGATGGTGGTGCTGGCCATCATCGGCATCCTGAGCGCGGTGGCCTGGCCCAGCTACAGCGAATACCTGCGCCGGGGCCACCGCACGGAGGCCCGCACGGGGCTTTTTCAGGCCGCACAGTGGCTGGAGCGTGCCGCGACGGCCAATGGTGTCTATCCGCTGGAGCTGCCCACCCAGCTTAGCTGGCAGGACCTGCCCGACAAGCGCTACACCATCGGCTTTGCCGAAGGCAACAGTGCTGCGCGCTACACCCTGGTGGCAATGCGCCGGCAGGGGCCACAGCAGCGGGACCGCTGCGGCAACTACACGCTGACCCAGGATGGCCGGCAGGGCAATTTGCAGCTGGCGCAGGGCAGCAGTACCGCCGATTGCTGGCGCTGATCTGCTGGCGGCTCAGGTCACCGCATGCGCCCGACGAAGCGCGCCTATTGCGCGCTCCAGCGGTCGTTCCAGCTGCGCAGCTCCTGCATGTCGCGGCGGTCTTTCTTGGTGGGGCGGCCGGCCTGCAGGCTGTTGGCAGGCTCGGGCGCCAGGCGGCGCTGCTCGCTCAGCACTTCGCGCTGGCGGATGCTGTCGGCCGTTTCCTCGTACATCTGCTGGGCCACCGGGGCGGGGCCGCGGGTGGCCGCCATGCCGAGCACGGCAACGGTGCGCGGTGTCTGCGCCTGCAGCAGCTCGACGGTGTCCTGCGCGCGCACTTCCTTGGAGGGTTTGGCGACTGTGCCATTGACCTTCACATGGCCCTTGTGGATGGCCTCGACGGCAATGGCGCGGGTCTTGTAGAAGCGGGCGCACCACAGCCATTTGTCGATGCGCATGGTGGGAGTCTGGTCGGTCTCAGTATGGGCCATCTTCGGCGGGTGGTTGGACATTCGGTTTGAACTCTACTACAGCATCGAAACCTTGGACAAGCCCCTGGTGCAGGCGGTTGTGCAGTGACAGGCGCGCGCCCAGTGCCGTCACGATGGAGTGGCAGATCGCCAGGCCCAGGCCCGAGCCGTCGCGCAGGTTGCCGCTGACAAAGGGCTCGGTCAGGCGCGCCTGCATCTCGGCGCTGACGCCCGGGCCCCAGTCGCTGATGCGCAAGCTAGCCGCCGGGCCTTGTTGCGTCAGCTGCAGCAGCAGCGGTGCGTCGGGCGGCGAATGCTGGATCGCATTGTGCAAAAGGTTGCGCACCAGCTCGCGCAGCATCCAGGGGTGGGCGGCCAGCAGCACCTCGTCGCTTTGCAGCTCGAACTGCAGGTTCTTGTCGGCCAGCAGCGGCGACAGCTCAATCACCATGTCGCGCACGATGGCCGTCAGGTGGGCGGTCTGGGGGTGCTCGGACTGGTGCAGCTGCTCGACCTTGGCGAGCGACAGCATCTGGTTGGCCAGTAAGGTGGCGCGGTCCACCGTGGCGGCAATCTCGCGCAGCGCCTGCTCGGGCTCCACATCGCCGCGCTGGGCCGACTGCACCTGCACCTTGAGCACCGCCAGCGGTGTGCGCAGCTGGTGCGAGGCATCGCGCACAAAGCGCTTTTGGTGCTGCACCAGGTGCGACAGCCGCGCCATCACGCGGTTGGTCGCATCGACCAGCGGCAGCACTTCTGATGGCGTCGCCGCCGGGGTCTTGAGGGGCTGCAAGGCATGGTCGCTGCGCGCATTGAGCTGGTCGCTCAGCTGCAGAATCGGCAAGGTGGCGCGCCGCACCACGGCGACCACCACGGCGGCAATGCAGCCAAACAGCAAGGCCTGCTGCACCAGCGTGCCCCAGAGAATGTCGCGCGCCAGCGATTCGCGGATCTCCAGCGTTTCTGCCACCTGGATCAGGGCCATGCCCCGGCCGGTGGCGCTGGCCACCGGCTGCAGCAAGGCGGCCATGCGCACGGGCATGCCCCGGAACTCGGCATTGTAGAAGTCGACCAGCGCGGCATAGGGCGGCTGCTGGGCAATGCGGCCGCGCCAGATGGGCAGCTCGGCAAAGCCGCCGATGAGCTCGCCGCTCATGTTGGAGACGCGGTAGAACAGCCGCGACTGGTTGTCCGCCTCGAAGGCCTCCAGCGCCGAATAGGGCACGGCGGAGTCGACAATCGCCAGGTCGTCATAACCGGACACGGTCAGCTGCTCACCAATCACCTTGGCTGAAGCGAGCAGGCTCCGGTCGTAAGCGGTGTTGATGGCCTGCAGCGACTGGCGGTAGAGGCTGCTGGTGTTGTAGATGATGAAGACCACCACGGGCAGCAGGATGCCCAGCAGCAGGTTGCGGCGCAGCGAGCGTATGCGCGGCGCCTGGGATCGGCCCGAGGCCTTGCTGCTGTCAGGCACCATCGGCGGCACCGGGCTTGAGCAGGTAGCCCAGGCCGCGCAATGTCATCAGCTGCATATGCGTGGGCGCGAGCTTTTTGCGCAAGCGGTAGGCCACCACTTCCACCGCTTCGAGCTGCACATCGCTCTCGCCGGCAAAGACGGCGCTGAACAAGCGCTCCTTGGTCACGGCCTGGCCCATGGGCTGGCTCAGCACGCGCAAAAAAGCCACCTCGCGTGGTGTCAGCTCAAACAGCGTGCCACGCCAGTAAAACGATTCGGAGGCCTTGTCATAGCGCAGTGCCATGCCGGGGGGCTGCGCAGCCGGTGCAGCGGGCTCGGCCACCAGCGGCTGCGCGCGGCGCACCAGCGCGCGGATGCGCGCTTCGAGCTCGTCCAGGTCAAAGGGCTTGGCCAGGTAGTCATCGGCGCCCGAGTTCAGGCCCAGAATGCGGTCGCCGACGGTGCCGCGTGCGGTCAGGATCAAGGTCGGGGCGGCCAGGCCTTCGCTGCGCGCCTGGGCGATGATCTCCAGCCCGTCCATCGTTGGCAGGCTCAGGTCCAGCACCACCACATCGGGCTCGAGCTTGCGCCAGGCCGGCAGCGCTGCACCGCCATCGGTGATGGGCGTGACCTCCATGCCCCGCCGGCGCAAGGTGCGCTGCAAGGTGGTCTGCATGGTGGGGTCGTCTTCGATCAGCAAGAGGTGCATGGCGGGAGTGTGCACCAATTCCCCAGCGCCTCCGGGCTCGGTGTTTTCCCTAGCTCTGAACAGCCTGGCTGACAGCCATTTGACAGCTAGCGCAGCGATGATTCAGGCACTAACAACACGATCAGGAGACAACCATGCGCCGTGATGCGTTCCTCAAATCTTTGCTGGCCATGGCCGCTGCCGGCGGCCTGCCGATGGTTGCCCAGGCAGCCACCAACGTCAAAATGCTGCTGCCCGCCAACCCCGGCGGCGGCTGGGACACGACAGGCCGCGCGCTGGGCAAGGCGCTGCAGGATGCCGGCGTAGCTGGCTCCGTGACCTATGACAACAAGGGCGGCGCGGCGGGTGCCATCGGCCTGGCGCAGTTCGTCAACGGCAGCAAGGGCGATCCCAACGCGATGATGGTCATGGGCGCGGTCATGCTGGGCGGCATCATCACCGGCAAGCCGCCGGTGGACCTGAACCAGGCCACGCCGCTGGCGCGCCTGACCAGCGAATACAACGTCTTTGTGCTGCCTGCCAACTCGCCTTACAAGAGCATGGCCGAAGTGGTCGCCCAGCTCAAGAAGGATCCTGGCTCGATCAAATGGGGCGGCGGCTCGCGAGGCTCCACCGAGCACATTGCTGCGGCAATGATTGCCCGCGCCGTGGGTGTTGATCCAGCCAAGATCAACTATGTCGCCTTCCGGGGCGGCGGCGAGGCGATTGCTGCGGTGCTGGGTGGCAATGTCACCGTCGGCGGTAGCGGCTTTAGCGAATTTGCCGAGTACATCGCCACCGGCAAGATGCGCCCGATCGCGGTCACCTCGGCCCAGCGCCTCGAAGGCTCGACCGTGCCCACGCTCAAGGAGCAGGGCATCGATGTGGAAATCGGCAACTGGCGCGGCGTCTATGGCGCGCCCGGCATCTCGGCCGACCAGCGCGCGCAGCTGATCGCGATGCTGGAAAAGGCCACCAAGAGCGCCAGCTGGGCTGAGTCGATGAAGAAGAATGACTGGACCTCGGCATGGCTGGCAGGCGACGCCTTCAGCCAGTTCGTCACGGCCGAGTTCGCCAATCTCAAGGACACCATGACCCGCGCAGGCATGGTCTAAGTGCAGCACGCATGGCCCTGGGCGGCCATGCCCCGCGCATTGCGCTCCCCCCCCGTTCAGCTGATGGAGGCACCGGCCTGGCCCGGTGCCCGGCTGGGCTGTTGCCGCCTGATGGGTGGCGAGGGGGAGGCGCCGTCATCTTTTCAGGAGTTTCGACATGAGCAACACCGCAGATTCTTCGGGGCCGGCCGCCAACGGCGCCGCCGCGCCTGCGCCGGAGGCTTTCGAGCATGCGCACACACCGCGCACCACCTCGCAGCTGCTGGTCGGCATAGCGGTCTTGGTGATCGCCGGCCTGCTGTCCTGGGGGGCATTGCACATCCCCTCGCAGGCGGGCTACAGCGGCGTGGGGCCGGATTTTCTGCCCTGGCTGTCAGCCAGCGTGCTGGGCCTGTGCGGCATCTGGCTGTGCTGGGAGGCGCTGACCGGCGGCTATCACCACCTCGACGCGCCCGATGGCGCCCAGCATGGTGACTGGGGTGCGCTCACCTGGGTGTGCGCAGGGCTGCTGAGCAGCGCGGCGCTGATCACCACCTTGGGCTTCATCCTCAGCTGCAGCCTGTGCTATGTGCTGGCCACGCAAGGCCTGCGCCGCGCCACCGGCCAAACGCAGGCGGGCTCGTTCAAGACCATGGGCAAGGACCTGGTGACGGGTCTGCTGATTTCTGCGCCCGTGTTCTGGGCCTTTACCCAATTCCTGGCAATCAACCTGCCTGGACTGACCGAGACAGGGTGGCTGTGATGGAAATTTTCAATGCACTGATTCAAGGCTTCATGACGGCGGCCACGCCGGTGAACCTGCTCTGGGCGCTGGTGGGCTGCGCCCTGGGCACGGCCGTGGGTGTGCTGCCGGGCATTGGCCCTGCCGTGGCGGTGGCCATGCTGCTGCCGATCACCGCCAAGGTCGAGGTGACCGCCTCGATGATCTTCTTTGCCGGTATCTACTACGGCGCCATGTATGGCGGCTCGACCACCTCGATCCTGCTCAACACCCCGGGTGAGACGGCGAGCATGGTGACGGCGATGGAGGGCAACAAGATGGCCAAGAGCGGGCGCGCTGGTGCGGCGCTGGCGACCTCGGCCATCGGCTCCTTTGTGGCCGGCACGATTGCGACCGTGGTCGTGACCCTGTTTGCGCCCACCGTGGCCGAGTTTGCCGTGCGCCTGGGCCCGCCCGAGTACTTCATGCTGATGGTGCTGGCCTTCACCACCGTGAGCGCGGTGCTGGGCAAGAGCAGCCTGCGCGGCTTGACCGCCTTGTTCCTGGGCCTGGCCATCGGCTGCATCGGCATGGACCAGATCACCGGCGCAGCGCGCTACACCATGGGCAAGCCCGAGCTGCTCGACGGCATCGACATCGTGCTGGTGGCCGTCGGCCTGTTCGCCGTGGCCGAGGTGCTGTACTTTGCGCTCTACGAAGCCAAGACCCGCGATACGCAAAACACCATGGGCCGTGTGCACATGACGCGCCGCGACTGGAAGCGCTCGGTGCCCGCCTGGATCCGTGGCACGGTCATCGGTACGCCCTTTGGCTGCATCCCTGCGGGCGGCACCGAGATCCCGACCTTTCTGAGCTATGCGGCCGAGAAAAAGCTGGCCAAGGGCGATGACAAGGCCGAGTTCGGCACGAGTGGCGCCATCGAAGGCGTGGCCGGCCCAGAAGCCGCCAACAACGCCACGGTGACGGCGGCACTGATTCCGCTGCTGACCCTGGGCATTCCGACCAGCAACACCACGGCTGTGCTGCTGGGCGCATTCCAGAACTATGGCATCAACCCCGGCCCCCAGCTCTTTACCAGCTCGGCGGCGCTGGTGTGGGCGCTGATTGCCTCGCTCTACATCGGCAATGTGATGCTGCTGGTGCTGAACCTGCCGATGGTGGGCATGTGGGTCAAGCTGCTGAAGATCCCCAAGCCGCAACTCTATGCCGGTATCCTGATTTTCGCCACCGTCGGCGCCTATGGCATGCGCCAGAGCACCTTTGACCTGTTCCTGCTCTTGGGCATTGGCGTGCTGGGTGTGGTGATGCGGCGCTTTGACTTCCCCACCGCACCGGTGGTCGTCGGCATGATCCTGGGCCCGTTGGCCGAGGCGCAGATGCGCAACGCCGTCGCCATTGGCGAGGGCAGTTGGACCATCTTCCTGCAGCGCCCCATGTCGCTGACCCTGATCATCATCGTGCTGGCGGTGCTGATTGTCCCCCGGGTTCTGAAGTGGATGGGCAACAAAAAGGCGCTGCAGGCCGCAGCGGCTTGATGCCCAGACCTGGCAAAGCATCCTTCTCTTGGCACCCTGCGGGGTGCCTTTTTTATGGTGTTCGCGGCGCTAGCGTTCTAAAGCTGCAACACTGTATTGCCCATTTGCGGGCTAGGCAGCCGCCTGCCCATGGCCTAGTATCGACAGATCAAAAACTGGCGCTGCCCCGGCAGCGATGAATGGCTTGTTTCCATGGATCTGATTGTCGCCCTGGTGCGCGAATACGGTATTGGTATCGTCTTTCTCAATGTGCTGATCGAGCAATTGGGCGCGCCCATCCCTGCCTATCCGGTGCTGATGGTGACCGGCGCCATCCATGGCCATTCGCTGGCGCAGCAGCTGCTGCTGATTGCGGTGGCCGTGCTGGCGGCGCTGATCGCCGATGGCGTCTGGTATGCCATGGGGCGGCGCTATGGCCGGCGCGTGCTCGCCAGGGTGTGCAAGGTCTCGCTCTCGCCCGATTCCTGCGTGCAGAACACCGAATCGCTCTACGGCCGCTGGGGCGCCAAGTCGCTGCTGATTGCCAAGTTTGTGCCCGGCTTTGCGTCGATTGCCAGTGCGCTGGCAGGGGCCGTGGGCACGACGCCCGCCCGTTTTGTGCTGTTCGATGGCCTGGGCGCGCTGCTGTGGGTGGGCTCGGCGGTGCTGCTGGGGGGGCTGTTCAGCTCCACGGTCGAGGACCTGCTGGCGGTGCTCGCGCAACTGGGCCAGTGGGGCTTGCTGCTGCTGGGGCTGGCGTTTGCCATTTTCATCGCGCGCCGCTGGTGGAGCCGGCGCCAGGTGATCCGCTCGCTGCGCATGGAGCGGCTCACGGTCGATGAACTCAATGACCTGCTGGGCGGCAGCGATCTGCCCGTCATTCTCGATGTGCGTGCCGGCACGGCGTTCGAGGCATCGCATATCCCCGGCGCGCATTCCTACGACCCGCATGCCAAGGGCGCGCGGCTGCCAGCCATTGATCCCGAGGCCTCGGTGATCATCTACTGCGCTTGCCCCAATGAGGTATCGGCTGCCCGCATTGCCCAGCTGCTGCGCCGCGCCGGCATCCAGCGGGTGCGGCCGCTGCTGGGCGGCATCGATGCCTGGATCGATGCGGGCTACCAGGTGCATGGCAGCAGCGCTGCGCCCGCTTGATCAGCAGCGATTTATAGGCAGAGGAAGGCCAGCGCCGCAATGGCGGTGGGCAACAAGGCGCCCAGCAACAGGCCACCAATGCTGATGGTCGCGTTGCTGAAACCGTGCTTGAGCAGCGCCACACCGGCAGGGTTGGGCGCATTGGCAATCACCGTCAGGCCCCCGCCGGCGACGGCACCGGCCATCAGCATGTACTTGGCCGCATCGCTCATGCCTTCGATCTGCGAGCCCAGGTAGGTGAGGGCGGCGTTGTCGGTGATGGCGGTCAGCCCCAGTGCACCAAAGAACAGCGCGAGCGGCGCCATGCTGGCCACCAGCGGCTGCAGCCACCAGCTTTGCAGGCCGCCCAGCACCACCAGGCCCGCCAGGAAAAAGCCCACCAGCAGCGCTTCCTTGAGGATCAGCGGGCTCTGGTACCGGGCATAGGCATGGGTGTAGCCGAGAAACAGCAGAAATACGCCGAGGAACAGCACCGGGTGGTGGGCCAGCACGACCACCGCTGCCAGCAAGGCCGCATGCACGGCCACCACACCCAGCGGCATGGTCGCTTGCGCATCCTCGCTTTGCGGTGCTGTCGCCAGATGGCCGCGCATGCACCAGGTGGCGATGCTGGCGTTGACCAGCACGGCAATCACCGCTTTCCAGCCAAACTGGCTCAGCATAAAGGCGCTGTCCCAGCCCCAGGTAGCGGCCACCATCAGCACCGGCGGCGCCGCATAAGAGGTGAGCGTGCCGCCAATCGAGATATTGACGAAGAGCACGCCCAGCGCCAGGTACTTGAGGCGGGTGGGCATGCGCGGGGTGAAGACCAGCGGCGCCAGGGTCAGTGCGGCAATGGTCATCGCGGCCGGCTCGGTGATCAGCGAGCCCATCAGCGGCACGGCAGCCAGGCCCAGCCAGGCCAGGCTCAGGGCCGTCGGCAGCGGCGTGGCGCTGGCCACAGCCGCCAGCGTGCGCTGCACCGTCATCACGATGGGGCGGGACGCGGCCATGACCATGACAACAAAGACGAAGAGGGGCTCGGTGTAGTTGCGCGACTCGGCGTAGTCCACCGCCTGGGCCGGCCCGCTGGCCAAGGCCATGACGCCTATCAGCACCATGGCCCAGAAGCCAAAGACAATCTCGACCTCGCCCAGCAGATGGAAAACGCCGGCATGGCGCGGGTAGCGGTGCGACAGGCGCTCGAACTGCTTGGCAAGAAAGGTATGGGCCAGCGCGATGGCAAAAATGCCAGCCGCCAGGTGCTCAATGGCAAACATGGTGTGCTCCGGTGCGAAGCATGCAGCCGTTTGCAGGCCGTTGGGCGCGCACGGGGGTGTCAGCGCCCCGCAGGCTAAACGGTGCAGGCAACAGGGTTCCAGCGAGGCGGCCCGACCTTCGCTCACAACCTGCCGCTACACCCTATGTGACGACACCCAAGCCTTCCATTTTACAAAAAAATAATCAGTGATGGGTTTTCAATGTCTTTTTGCAGACGCTCAGCAGGCTCTCAGGCCGGCGGGTTGCGGCGCTTGCTGCGCAGCCACCAGGCCGCGATCAGTGAGAACAGCACGATGACCCCCACCAGCAGCCAAAAGCCCAGCGGATCCTGGCTGAGTGGGATACCGCCCACATTCATGCCGAACAGGCCGGCCATCATGTTCACCGGCAGGGCCAGCACGGTGATCATCGTCAAGGTGTAGAGCGAGCGGTTGGTGTCTTCGTTGATGCCGGCGGCAATCTCTTCCTGCAAGAGCTTGATGCGCTCTTCGAGCGACTGCATGTCGCGCAGGAAGACGGAAAACTCTTCGCTGGCGGCGCGCAGCGCATGCAGGTCCTCGTCCAGCATCCACTGCGGGGGCATCTGCAGCAGGCGGAACATCGCCGAGGGCTCGGGCGCGAGCAGGCGCTTTAAGCGCACCAGCAGGCGGCGCAGCGCGCCCAGCTGGCGCGGCTGCATGCGCGTGCGCCCGCCCAGCATGGTGTCCTCGATCTGGTCGACGCGGTGGGTCACATCGCGCACGATGCGCACCAGCACATCGGCTTGGGCGCGCAGCAGGCGCTCCAGCAACTGCGGGCTGGAGCCGGGCGTGTCGCCCTGGCGAATCTGCTGGCGCAGCGCATCGACCGAGCGCAGCGGATGGGCGCGGGCCGATATCACCCATTGGGGCGAGGCCTGGATCCACATCGTGTGGATGTCGCTGGACTCGAACTGAAAGTCGAAATCGATGTCGTTGATGACGGCGAGCAGCGCATCGTCCATGCGCTCGATGCGGGTCGAGGCCAGACCATCGCGCAGCGCCTCGAAGTACTGCTCATCGAGGGCCGCATACTGCTGCAGCCAGCGCAGGCAGTGGGCATGGGAGAGGTTGAAATGCAGCCAGACAAAGCCGGTGCTGCTGGGCGGTGCGGCCAGCCAGGCCTGCGCTTGCTCGGCGTTCAGCGCCGTGGCGGGGCCGTTGCCGTCAAAGGCATAGCCCCAGATCAGGCCGCTGTTGTCATGGGGGGAGACCAGCGGGGCCGTATCAGGCGCGCGCGGCAGGGGTTCAGTCAAGATAGCACTCCGGGGACGGGCGGATGCCCCGCGCCAAACCCCGTATTTTTGGCAGCTACCGTGACTGTTTCATGACAAAGCCATGACGCGCGCTGGCGTGCTCAGTCGGGCATCGAGCAGTGGCCGCCGCTGGCATGCTGGCCCGAGCCTGCGGCGATCAGCGGTGCCTCGTAGCGCAGGTCCACCGGCTGGCTGTGGACGTAATCCCAGGCGATGAAGGCGACCAGCAGCAGCCAGAAGCTGCTGCGCAAAAGTGTGGTGTTCATATGCGGCTCCTCGCGCTTAAAAACCAAAATGGCGGCGAATGCGCAGCCCGAAGATCGTGCCGGCAAAGGCCAGCGGCACCCAGATCCAGCCATGGATGCTGCCGGTGCTGATGCCAGACAGCATCGCGCCCACATTGCAGCCAAAGGCCAGGCGCGAGCTATAGCCCAGCACCAGGCCAGCGACCAGGGCCACCAGCCACTGCGTGCCGGTCAGCGCCTTGGCGGCAGCCGGCTTGCCCGCCGCAATCCACAGCGCACCGGCCAGAATGCCGATGTTGGTGATGCTGGTGATGTCCAGCAGTACGGTCTCGTGCAGGCGCTGGGCATTGCCCGGCTGGATCCAGAACCAGTTGCCTGCCAGGTCCACCATGCCGGTGCCGTTCGCTACCTTGGCGGCCCAGAGGCCAAAGCCATAAACGACGCCCCAGGGCTGGCCGGCAATCACCAGGTTCAGGGTCGCGAAGATGGCCAGGCCAATGGCGCCCATCACCCACTTACGCTGCCACAGGCCAGGCATGCTGCGCTGCTGCGCGGCATGGGCCTTGGCGCAATAGGCCTGGACCGCAAAGCCGATCACGGCCAGCGCCGCCAAGGTGGCAAGCAGCGCAGGCAGCCAGCCCCAGGTGCTGACCAGGCCGACTGCCGGCATGCGGCCCAGGTCCAGCCACCAGCCCAGGTGCAGCGACCCTAAAAAGCTGCCAATCGCAAACATCGGCAGGATGGCCGTGTTCATCGGGATGCCCATGCCCGCCTTGTACAAGGTGCCGCTGCCGCAGCCATCAGCAATCTGCATGCACAGGCCAAAGACAAAGGCCCCCACCAGCAGGCTGATGCTGGGTGGGCCCAGCGCGGCCGTCAGCTCCGGGTAGTGGCCCAGCAGTGGCATGGCCATGGCAGCGGCCAGTGCCAGCAGCAGCAGCTGGCCAAACATGCCGCGCGGGTCCTTGTCCTCGACCAGCATGCGCCAGCCGGTGGTAAAGCCAAAGCGCTGGCCGGCCAGGATGGCACCCAGGCCGATACCGACCAGGAACAGCGCCGCCTGGCGCAGCGATACCGACCACAGCAGCCAGCCGAAAAAGGCCGCCATCAGGATCGACAGGGGAAGTCGTTTCATCACGATCACCGTTGAGAGTCAATACAACAAAAAGCTGCCAGCGCTTCTGCAGAAGTGCTGGCAGCCAAAGAACCGGGTCCGGCTTATTTGAACTTGCGCTGCCACCATTGCTTGGCGTCATAGGCCAGCGATTCGGCGCGGCCGGGCTGGTTCTCCATCGCCGGGGCATCGGGCTGCTGGGTCCAGTCCACCATCGAGCCAGCATACAGCTTGACATTGGGCAGGCTGGCCATCTCGCTCAGGCCAAACCAGTCGGTGGCGGCCCAGTGGCCGGTATTGCAGAAAGCAACGGTGTCCTGGCCGTCCTTGCGGCTGACCTTCTGCGCAATCTGCCGTGCGGTGGCCGGGTCGACAAACTGGGCCGTGCCTTTGACAAACCACTGGTTGAAATCGAGCTGCTGCGCGCCGGGCAGGGTGCCCGAGAGCTTGGCCGCTGGCGCGCGGGTCTTGCCTTGGTAGAAGGCATCGGGGCGGGAATCGACCAGCGCAGCATTGCTCAGGTCGACATGGGAGCGCACCTGGTCGCGTGTGGCGATCAGGCTCTCGTCCAGCACGGGCTGGTAGCTGCTGGCCTGCACCTGGGGCGCCTCGGTGCTGATGGGCTTGCCCTCGGCCACCCAGGTCTTCATGCCGCCGTTGACGATGGACAGATCCTTGAGACCCAGCACCTTCAGGCTCCAGTAGACACGCGCCATCGCGCCAAAATCGGTGGCATCGGCGCCGGTCGATACCACGACGGCATGCGTGGCCGGGGTCAGGCCCAGCGACTGCACCAAGGCCGTGAGCTTGGGCAGATCGGGCAGCTCACCGGGGTTGGTGGCCGGGCCGCGCCACTTGCCATAGGGCGCATTGAGCGCGCCGGGAATATGGCCTTCGGCATAAAGCTTGGGCTCGCGGATATCGATAACGACGGGCGCGGCCGCGCTTTGCTGGGCGCTGGCCAGCTCGGCCGGGCTCAAAAGGGGCTGGGCGGCATGGGCTGCCGTGAGGCAACTGCTGGCAAACAGGGCGCTGGCCACAGCCAGCTGGCGAAAGGTTGTCATGGCAATAGCGTGTAGAGGCAAATCAATGGGCTCTATTGTCCCGCGATTGCAGTCCGCAAGCACGCTATGCGCGGATTGAATATATCGCGGTAAGGTTATATGCCCCCAGGGAATATGGAGTGCCGAGAGAGGATTTCTATACCCAGAGCCCGGCGCGAAAGCCGCGCGCTGCGTAATAGGACTGCACGCCATTGTGGTACGTGAACACGCGCCCATAGCGCCGGTCGCCAAACAGCGCGCCGCCCAGGCGGCGCATCTCGTCGGGCGTGGCCAGCCAGCTGGAGGTCTTGCCGTCAAAAGCGCCCAGGGTCTGCAGATGGCGGTACTGCGCCTCGTTCAGCAGCTGCACACCCATCGCGTCGGCCATGCCCTGCGCACTGCCTGCGGGCTTGTTTTCCTTGCGCGCGGCCAGCGCCTCTTCGTCAAAGCAGAGGCTGCGGCGCCCCGTGGGGCTTTCAGCGGCACAATCGGCAAACAGCAGCTGGCCGCTGGCGCCATCCTGCAAGATCACATCGGGCTCGCCGCCGGTGGCCTCCATCTGGGCCAGCGCTTGGTGGGCGGCCGTGTTCTTGTCCAGGCGCTTTAGCACCAGCGCCCAGTCCAGCTCGGGGTGGCGCGGCATATGGGCCTCAAAGCGCGCTTGCAGCACGGCGATCAATGCCTGCAGTTCGGTCTTGTTCATGGCTGTCAAATCCTTGTCAAGCGGCTGCCACTTTTGCGCACTTCTACAATCGGCGCAAGCTTTTTTTAAGGATTACCAGCGGCGGCACCCTGCCGCCGCTCTGCATTATGGATATTGTTGTCAACGAAGAACTCAAGGCCTACATCGACCCACTGACCCCGGACGAGCATGCCTCGTTGGAGCGCAGCATCCTGGCCGAAGGCTGCCGCGATGCGCTGGTGCTCTGGGGCAATGTGCTGGTCGACGGCCACAACCGCTACGGCATCTGCCAAAAGCATGGCCTGCCTTTCAACACGGTACAGAACACCCAGTTCCAGTCGATGCAGGATGTCTACCTGTGGATGATCGACCAGCACCTGGGGCGCCGCAGTGTTTCTGATTTTCAGCGTGGCGTGCTGGCGCTGCGCAAGCGCGAGATTCTGGAGCACCGCAAGCTGGAGAAGGCCCACCCGGTGCCTGCGCAGCCCGCCGAAGGCGAGGCGCCAGCGCTCAGCAATGCCGATGAGGCTTTCTCGCCGGTCGATGCGGCCGAGCTGGAAAAGGTAGCGACGCGCGAGGCGATTGCCAAGGCGGCCCGCTTGTCGAGCAGCCAGGTCGCGCAGATCGAGAAAATCCAGAAAAGCGCCGCACCTGCGCTGGTCGAGGCCTTGAAGGCCGGCGATATCTCCATCAATGCAGCCGCTGTGGTGGCCACCTTGCCGCATGAAGCGCAGCAGGCCGCTGCCCAGGGCGGCAAGGATGGCTTGAAGCAGGTGGTCAAACAGGTGCGCGAGTCCAAGCGCAAGCCCAAGGAAGAGGCCCCCGAAGCCGAAGAACCCGCCAGCGCCCCCTCGGCCGCGCATGGCGCCGAGGCGGTGGATGCTGCGCTGGACAAGGCCCAGCAGCAGATCAGCGACCTGCGCGCCCGGGTGCAGGCGCTGGAGCTGGAAAACGCCCAGCTGCGCCTGCAGCTGGCGGCAGCCTCGTCGCAGGATCTGCCCGTTCCCGACGAAGCCTGAACGGCTTAGCCGTCAATCCAGCGGCGGGCGCTTGGCGGCTTTGGGCAGCAGCCGCTGGCGGGAGCGCTGGGCGCGGGGCCGCGCCGCATCGGCACGCTGGCAGGCCAGGCGGTACTGCAGCAGGCTGGCCTCGGCCGCCTGCACCACCGCAATAGGCAGGCGCTGCGCCTCAGGCATGGGGTGCAGGGCGCCCGTAGCGGGCAGGTTGCACTGGTCCATCAGCAGCGCCAGGCCCTGGCCCACATGCTCGGCCGTGTAGACATGGAACTGCCCGGCCTCCACCGCCTGCACCACGCGCTCGGCCAGCATCAGATGGCGCTGGTTGCGCGCCGGGATCAGCACGCCATGGCTGCCATCCAGGCCTTGCGCGGCGCAGAGGTCAAACCAGCCTTCGATCTTTTCATTGAGGCCGCCCACCGGCAGCACCTCGCCGTGCTGGTTGAGCGCGCCGGTGACGGCAATGCTCTGGCGCAGCGGCAGGCCCGATAGCGATGACAGCAGCGCATAGAGCTCGGCGCAGCTGGCCGAGTCGCCTTCGACACCGCTGTATTCCTGCTCGAACACCACCGAGGCATTGAGCGCCAGCGGCGCCAGGTGGCCAAACAAGGCCGTCAGATAGCCCTGCAAAATCAGCACGCCCTTGTCATGAATGGGGCCGGACATGGCGACCTCGCGCTCGATGTTCATCACCCCTTCCTGGCCGGCATGGGTGCGCGCGCTGATGCGCACCGGCAGGCCAAAACGGTGGTCACCGGTGTCGATCTGCGACATGCCATTGATCTGGCCGACCTGGCTGCCGACAAAGGAGATCAGATGCTCGCCGTCGGTGATCGCGGCATGCAGGTCCTGCTCCATCGCGTTGTGGCGCAGGCGCTGGGCAGCCAACGCGGCCTCCACATCGGCGGCCTGTACCAGGCGCTCCTGGCCTGGTTGCTGGCCGGATTGCCGGGCGCGCTGAGCGCTTTCCAGCAGCAAGGCTTCGAGCTGGTTCAAGCGGCCGCTTTGGCGCTGCTGGTCATCGGCCTCACGGTGGGATTGCTCCAGCAGCCGGGCGACTGCGCCGGCGTCGCAGTGCGGCATCTGGTAGAGCTTGCAGCGCTGCGCCATCAGTGCGGCGGTGGCGCGGTAAGTAGCGGTCGAAGCCTGGAACTGGTCGGCAAAATCGACCTTGACGCGAAAGCGCCGGGCCATGTCCGGGTCGCTCTCCTGCAGCTGGTAATAGGCCTCTTCGGAGCCGACCAGCACCAGCTTGAAGTTCAGCGCCAAGAGCTCGGGCAGCATCGCGCCGCTGCTGCTGGGGCCTTGGGCGGCATGGGCATCTTCAATGCGCAGCTGGCGCGTGCGCAGCACCCGGCGCAGCGCCTGCCAACTGTCTTCGTCGCCCAGCAGATCGCGCAGGTGCAGCATCAAAAAGCCGCCATCGGCGCGCAGCACGCTGCCCGCGCGGATGCAGGAGAAATCGCTGCGGCGCTCGTCGTCTTCCGGCGGGTCGATGGTGCCAAACAGGTTGCGCAGGCTGGGCTGGTCTTCCAGCACCACGGGGGCATGGGCCTCGCCATGGTGGTCCACGATCAGGTTGAGCTGGCTGAGCGCGCGCAGCGCCTTGCGCTTGGCCTCCAGCAGGGCGCGGGCATCGTCGCGTGCGTCCTGGCTTTCGCCTTCGCCCTCGATGCTGTCGGTCTGGTCGAGCAGCGCATCGGCATCCTGCGCAATGCTGCCCGGCACCCACAGCGCCATGTTCTTGAGCCACTCGGCCTGCATCTGCGACAGCCAGCGCTGCAAGGTGGCCCCATGCTCGGCGCTGGGCGTCAGGCCTTCGAGCACCTGCGCCGATGCGGCCTGCCACAGCGGCGTGGCCAACGATTGGTAGAACAGATTGAGCGCCGCATCGCGCGCCATCTGCGCTTGCCGCACCAGGCCACGGAACTGCGCCAGCTGCACGCGCAGTTGGTATTCCAGGTCTTCGGCAGGTGCCGTGGCACTGGGGGCCTCTGCGCCATCCTCGCCTTCTTGCTCTGCGCCTTCGCCAGGCGACAGCAGCAGGGCCGGGTCGGCGTCGGTGTCGGTGTCGGCTGGGGGCTGAGAGTCGCTTTGCAGCGCTGGCGGCAGCTGATCGGTGTCAGCGGCAGACGGCTGCTGCAGCCGCTCTGCGGCAGTCAACGCGGCAGGCGCATCGGCAGCGGGCTGTCCGGCGTCCGGGCATCCGGCGTCCGGGCCCCCGGCATCGCCTTGGCCGGCGGCGCCGCTGTCCTGGCTCTCGACCACCAGCTGACCCTCTTCACGGCGAATGCGCAGGCCGGCGCTCTGGGCCCAGTCGTGCAGCGTGCCAAAGGCGGCCTCTTCGGCCTGGCGGGCCTGGTTGTAGAGCTGCTCGATCTGGCTGCGGTGCTGCGCCTGCTGCACCGCCTTGTCGAGCTGCTCGGGCAGCTTGTCCACCATGGCCTCGATGCGGCGGCGCAGGCTGCGGCCCTGGCCAGCGGGCAGGCGCAGCGCCTGGGGGCGCTCGGGCACGGCGAAGTTGTGCACAAAGGCGATATCTTGCGCAGCGGGGCGGCGCTGTGCCTCGGCATGCATGGCCTGGCGCAGCAGCGAGGTGCGGCCGCTGCCTTCTTCGCCCAGCACAAACAGGTGGTAGTCGGGCGGGTCCATCGCCAGGCCAAACTCGGCTGCTGCCTGGGCGCGCTGCTGGCCGATCCAGGAGAAGGGCTCCTGCACCAGTTCGGCCGTGCTGGCAAAGCCCAGCTGGGCCGGGTCAATGCGCAGGCGCAGCTCGTGGGCCTGCAGCAGCTCGGCGCAGAGCAAGGAGGCGGCAGATCGGGAAGGGGTCAATGGCGTGTCGGACAAGGGAATCTTTTTTTGGAGGGCCGCAGGCGCGCGGGGCGGCAGGGGCCTTGTGGTGGGTCAATGGGGGTGTCTGGGCAAGGCGCAGTGCAGGGTTACAGCGCCAGCCGCATGATGTGCTGCGGCCCATAGCCGCCGCCCAGGTACAGCTCGCCGGTGTCTGCAAAACCGCACTGGCGGTACAGCGGGATGGCGGCGGCGTTCTTGCAGTTCACCGTCAGGAACACGGCCGTGGCGGCCATGCCTTGCGCCTGCAGGTAGGCGGGCAGCGCCTGCAGGCTGCGCTTGGCCAGGCCCATGCCCTGAAAGCGCTGGTCGACAAAGAAGCTGCGCAGGCCCAGGCTGTCCGCCGAGGCAAAGGGATAGTGCTGCGCGTAGTCCTGGTCGATCAGGAAAAAGCCGGCGATCTGCTCGCCATGGCCGATCAGGTGGGCGCTGAGCCCCGGGTGGAGCTCGGCCAGCGTCTGGGCCATTGGCGCGACATAGGGCTGCTGCGCCTCGTGCAGGGACAGGGCCAGCACGCGCTCGCGCTGCTCGGGCCGGTAAGGGGTGAGGAGGATCATAGGGTACGGTCTCGGGCAGCGTGGGGCGGGCTTTGTGCGGCTGGGCTCAGCGCGGCTGGGGCGGCGGGGCGCTGGTGTCCCAGCCTTGCAGGTGCTGCAGGGCCAGCTCGCGCAGCGCCTGGATCCAGCGGGGCTGGTCGTTCAAACAGGCAATGTAGTCGAACTGCTGGCCGCCTGCATGGACAAAGGCTTCGCGCACCTCCTGGTTGATCTCTTCGAGCGTCTCCAGGCAATCGGCGGGAAAGCCCGGGCACATCACCTGCACATGGCGCAGGCCTTGCTGGGCCAGCGCGATCAGGCTGGGCTCGGTATAGGGCTCCAGCCATTTGGCCTTGCCAAAGCGCGACTGGAAGGTGAGCAGGTACTCGCTCTCGGCCAGGCCCAGCTCGGCGGCCAGCAGGCGGGCTGTCTCCTGCGATTGCTGCTGGTAGGGATCGCCCAGGCGCACATTGCGCTCGGGGATGCCATGGAAGCTCATCACCAGCTTGGGCGCGCGGCCGTCGATCTGCCACTGCTTGCGCACGCTCTGGGCCAGCGCCTGGATATAGCCCGGGTCGCGCTGGTAGCTGCGCACAAAGCGGATCTCGGGGATGTCGCGCGCGCTGGCGCACCAGGCGTTGACGGCATCGACCACGCTGGCCGTGGTGGTGGCCGAGTACTGCGGATAGAGCGGCAGCACCAGCACACGGCGCACGCCCTCGGCCTTGAAGGCGTTGAGCTGGCTGGCGATCGAGGGGTTGCCGTAGCGCATGGCTGGCCGCACCAGCACCTGGTGGCCTGCTTCGCCCAAGGTGCCGCGCAGCAGCTTGGCCTGCTTGTCGGTCCAGACGGCCAGCGGCGAGCCCTCGGGCATCCAGACGCTGCGGTACTTGGCAGCCGACTTGGCCGGCCGGGTGCGCAAAATGACGCCATGCAGTATCGGCTTCCAGACCAGCGGCGGGATCTCGACGACGCGCTGGTCGCTCAGAAACTCGGCCAGGTAGCGGCGCGTGGCCGCTGTGGTGGGCGCATCCGGTGTGCCCAGGTTGCACAGCAGGATGCCGGTTCGGTCAGGGAGGGGTTGGCCAAGAGGCTCGGGTCGAAAGCGTGAAACCATGGCTGGGATTGTCGCAGCTTGGCAGCGGGCCACCGTGCATACCCCTGGGCGCAGCGGGCCCGCGCGCACTTGTCGGGCAGCGGACGGCTGCGCGGCGCCGGGCGGCCGCGATCCGCTATGCTGGGCGCCATGCTCGATCTCTCCCGAATCCGTGCCATCAGCCTTGACCTGGATGACACCCTCTGGCCCGTGCTGCCCACCTTGAAGGCGGCCGAGGCCGCACAGCACGCATTTTTGCTGGACCATGCCCCTGCCACGGCGGCGCTGCTGCAGGACCCGGCCGAGGCCCAGCGCATCCGCCAGTCGGTGCGCGATGACTTTGTGCACCTGGCGCATGACATGACGCATTTCCGCCAGCAGTTCATCCGCCGTGCGCTGCAGCAAAGCGGTGGCGATGAAGCGCTGGTCGAGGCGGTTTTTGCCCAGTTCTTTGCCGCCCGCAACCGGGTGACCTGGTTTGCCGAGGTCGAGGATGCGCTGGCCTGGCTGTCCTCGCGCTACCCGCTGGTCGCCGTCTCCAACGGCAATGCCCAGCTGGACCTGGTGGGCCTGTCGCCCTGGTTTGTGGCCAGCACCAGTGCGCGCGAGGTCGGGGTGGCCAAGCCCGATCCGCGCATTTTTGCCGCTGCTGCCGAGCGCGCCGGCATCGATCTGCCCGCTTTCTTGCATGTGGGCGACGACGCCGAGCTGGATGTGCAGGGCGCGCTGGCCTGCGGCATGCAGGCCGCCTGGGTGCAGCGCCAGGAGCTGGACCACCACCAGCGCAGCGAAGCAGGCCTGGCCTTGCGCTGGCCCTTGAGCAGCCCCCCGCCCCAGGCGCTGGTGCGCAATCTCAGCGAGCTCTGTGGTCTGCTGGGACGGCCCGCTGCCTGATCGCTGGGTAGCGCCAGCGCGGTGATTGCTGCATCCACTGCAGCTATCTACTGTATGGCGCACTATTTATCTGTAGCCATGCAGTCTCTAAGCTGGCGCCATCGACAAAACCGCAAGGAGTGATGCATGGCGCAAGTGATTCGTTTGGCAGCAGCCGGTGGCCCGGAATGCATGCAGCTGCAGCAGCTGGAGCTGGCCGCACCCGGCCCGGGGGAGGTCCTGCTCGCGCAGGAGGCGGTGGGCGTGAACCCGCTTGATGTGCTGCAGCGCAAGGGCCTGGCGCCCATCCCGCTGCCATCGGGCCTGGGGCTGGAAGGCGCGGGCACCGTGCTGGCGCTGGGCGCTGGGGTGAGCCAGCTGGCGGTGGGCGACCGGGTGGCCTATGCCACGGGGCCCTTGGGTGCCTATGCCAGCGAGCGCCTCTACCCGGCCGAGCGCCTGGTCAAGCTGCCCGATAGCATCAGCGCCGAGCAGGCCGCTGCCGTGCTGTTCAAAGGCATTACCGCGCAGTACCTGCTGACGAGCACCTATGCGGTCGGCCCGGGCACCGTTGTGCTGCTCTATGGCGCATCGGGCGGTGTGGGCCAGCTGATGGCCTCCTGGGCCAAGCACCTGGGCGCCACCGTCATCGGCGTGGTCTCCAAAGCGCAAAGCCAGGCACGCGCGCTGGCCGCCGGTTGCGACCAGGCACTGGTGTTCGATCCCCAGACCCTGGCCGCGCAGCTGCGCGAGGCCACCGGCGGCCGCATGGCCGATGTGGTCTATGACGGCCTGGGCAAGCTGTCCTTTGCCGCATCGCTGGACTGCCTGCGTCCCCGGGGCCTGATGGTGTCCTTTGGCGCCACGACCGGCGCGCCGCCCGCCGTGGACATGGCCACGCTCAACGCCAAGGGCTCGCTCTATATCACCCGCCCCTCACTAGCCGCGCACACTGCCACGGCGGCCGAGTACCAGCAGCGCGCCGCTGCCGTGCTGCAGGCGGTAGCGCAGGGCATCCTCCAACCGGCCATTGGGCGCCGCTATGCGCTCGCCGACGTGGCTGCCGCCCATGCTGATCTGGAGGCGGGGCAGACGCAGGGGGCGGTGGTGCTGCTGCCTTGAAGTAGACCTGTTGCACAGCGTCCAATCAGCAACAGCCAAGTTCCATCGAAAAGTTGTATATGGTAGATTTAAACTATCCACCATCACTTTTCGATTGGAACTTGCATGTCAGGAAAACCCGCCGCCCGCATCGATGACAAGGTCAAATACGCACGCATCGTCACGGGCTCGCGCACGGTCCTGATCGGCACCCAGGGCGGGGTGGCTTGCTCGGTATGCCCAAGCGGCACAGCAGTCGGCAACCCCGTCAACCCGCAGCTAGGCGCCAAGGTTCTGTCCGGTGCTTCTGACCTCGACTTTGCGCTGCCCGGCGCCATGCCTCTGGTCTGGCAGCGCCAGTACAGCAGCTACGTCAATGCCGAGCAAGGCGGCTACTGCGGCATGCTCGGTTACGGCTGGGGCCTGCCGATGGAGCTGCGCCTCTCCATGCAGGCAAGCGCCACCTTGCTGCACGACAGCCAGGGCCGAACCATCACCTTTGATGCGCTGGCGCCGGGCGAATCGATCTACAGCGCGAGCGAAGATATCTGGCTGCTGCGCTCAGGCATGCACGCCGGTGGGCTCTCGCAGGAATTGGCCGCGATGACGGGGGCTGCAAGATTCAGTGCAGAGGCACCGCACGACACAAACGTAAACACAAACGCAAACGCAAACGCAAACGCAAAGCAGCTCCCGGGCCAAGCCCCGCTGTGGTGGCAAGGCCGCTTTGCTTGGATTGGGCGCGATATGGCTTGCAGTGATCTGCTGGTCTCTGCCTCGACAGGCAACGGCGACACCGTCTGGGTGTTTGCGCCGGCCAACTGGCAGCAGATCGAGGCAGCACGTGCGGCTAGGCAGGCGCAGCAAACTGCTGGCAAACCCCTGACCACTCACACCTCCGAGCCCGAGCCAGACCCGAACTGGGTCCTGCTGGGCAAGATAGACCGCCTGGACCGCAAGCAGCGCTACCACTGGTCAAAGGTGCTGGGCCAGGAGCGCATAACGGGCATTGACGACGGTGTAGGCCGCCACTACGAACTGCACTACACGCAGGCGATTACCGCGCAGGATGCCCAGCATTACAGGCACAAAGAGGGCGCACAAGACAGCCACTTCTTCTGGCAGGCCGACAGCGGTGTGCGCCTGACCCGCATCCGCCTCGCCCGCGACCCCGCTGTCACCGATCAAACGGAACCCATCACCCTGGTGCACTACAGCTACAGCGCCCAGGGTGACTTGCTTGAGGTGCAAGACCGCCACGGCCAGGTCACCCGTCGCTTTGCCTGGCGCAACCATTTGATGGTCTTTCACCAAGAGCGCAGCGGCCCCGAACACCACTACGCCTACGACCGTTATGAACCGGGCGGCCAGGCCATTGCCCAGCGTAACCAGGAGGGCCTGGACTACCAGTTTGCCTACCAAACCCTGCCCGAAGCGAACGGCCAGCCGCGCAGAGCCTGCGTGGTCACCGACAGCCTGGGCCGCATTGACACCTACATCTTCCAAGGCGAAGCGGGCCTGGCGCGCCTCGTAGAACACCAAAGGGCTGATGGCAGCACGGTGCAGCGCAGCTACAACCAGTTTGGCCACCTGACCAGTGTGACCGACCCGCTGGGCCGCAGAGTCAGCATGCAGGTGAGCCCCCTGGGCCAGCTCCTGTCCAGCCAGGGCCCGGGCGGGGCGCGCAGCAGCCAGCGCTTTGATGACGCCACTGGCCGGCTGCAAAGCAGCACCGATGCGGCGGGCCGCACCACCCACTACGCCTACGACCACTACGGCCGCATGACGCAGGTGACACTGCCCGATGGCAGCACCGAGCACTACCACTACCCGGCCATCACAGATGCGAGCGGCGCCCAGGCAGACCTGGCCACGCGCCTTAACGCAGACAAGCCCCATCGCATCACCGATGCCAAGGGAGGCGACAAACACCTTACCTACACCCGCACAGGGCAAACGGCCAGCTACACCGACTGCTCGGGCCACAGCACGCGCTACGCGTACAACCGCTGGGGCCAGACCCTGGCTGTTAGCAACGCTCTGGCTGAGCGGGTGCGCTACCACTACAACGCGCAAGACCAGCTGCAGGCGGTGCAGTACCCCGATGGCAGCACGGAGCACTACCAGTACGACGCACAGGGCCAGGTCGTGGAGGTCAAAGCGGGCCACCTTCAAGAACGAGGCAGACAAGCAAGCGAAAGCAATATGCCGGTAGTGCCCAGCACCACCGCAGCCGCTGTCAGCATGCAGTACGACCTCTGGGGCCGCCTGGTGCAGCGCAGCCATGCAGGTCAGCACCTGGCCTTTGCCTACGATGCCGCCGGGCGCCTCACCCAGCTCACCAACGAGAACGGCGAGCACACCAGCTTTGCCTGGGATGCGATGGACCGCCTCACCCAGGAGGCCGGGTTTGACGCCCGCGTGCAAAGCTACCAGTACGATGCAGCTGGGCAGCTCACCGAGTCCAGCGACGGCTGGGCCGCAGAGCAGGGCTTGGCATCACACACTAGCCGCTACGAGTGGACCCTCAACGGCCAGCTCGCTGCCCGCCATCTGCCTGCCAGCGACCGGACTCCTGCGGCGACCCACCGCTATGAATGGGGCAAGACTGGAGAGCTGCTGCAGGCGAGCGTCTGGCACCAAGGGGATGGCCAAGTTGGCAGCAAAGATGCACTGCAAAGCCAGGCGTTGATTGAACGCGATGCAGCAGGCCGGGTCATTGGCGAAGTGCAGCGCCTGTACAAAGCCCAAGCTACCAACCAAAGAAGCCATCCCTTTGCAGCGCCCGAGATTGAGTTCGAGCACCGCATCAGCCACAAGCTCGACGCCATGGGCAACCGCCTATCGAGCCAATTGCCCGGCCTGGGCGAAGTCGGCTACCTGCTCTACGGCCCAGGCCATGTGCACGGCATCACCTGGCAGGGCGAAGCCCTTATCGATATCGAGCGCGATGTGCTGCACCGCGAGACCAGGCGCCAGCTGCTCACCGACATCCCCCACCCAGCGCCGGGGAACAGCCGCAAGCCGCTGGCGCGCCAGCTAGGCTGGGACACCGCAGGGCGCTTGACCCACATGCAGTGGAGCGGCCTGGAGCAAGACGCAAGCCTGCCAGATATGCTGGACCAACTGCCTGGAGCCACATCCACCCATATCTACAGCGGATCCAACCCCACTCGCCCGCCGCAAACCGTGCTGGGCGCATTAACCGCCAAGCACTACCACTACGACAGCCTGGGCCAAATGGTCGGCATCCAAAGCCCCGCAGGCATAAGCCGCTTTGCCTACGATGCAGCAGGGCGCCTCACAGGCGCAGACACCCCGCATGCCGGAGCCCAGCGCTGGCAGTTTGACCCCGCAGGCAACCGCCTGCCCATCGCTGGCCCCCAGAGCAAACCCGCGCCGACAGAGGCCATCACCGGCGAGCTCAACGAAACCGACCGCCTGCGTGCCCAGCAGCGCGCCAGCGCCCAGGCCAACCCCATCACCCCAGAGCAGCTGCTGCGCCCTGACTTCAACCCCTTGCAGGCCAGCCAAGACCCAGCCAGCCACCAACCGCTACCGAGAACCCAACGCTGGGTCGGCAACCGCGTGGCCTATTACGAAAACAGCGAAGACAAAAGCAGCCAGGGCGCCAAAACCCACTACCGCTACGACAGCCGAGGCAACCGAGTCCAAAGCCTGGATGAGACCACAGGCCGCCAGATGGACCTGCACTGGGACACAGGCAACCAGCTCGTGCAGGTACATGTGCAAGAAGGCGGCAAACACCACCTGCAGCACTACCGCTACGACGCGTTTGGCAGGCGCCTGGCCAAATACAACCATCCGGCCAACGCATCAACCAGCCAAGAAAGCGGCACCGACTACTTCGGCTGGGATGGTGACCGGCTCGTACACACCGAGCGGTTCAACACCACCAATAACCAAGACAGCAACGGCGCACCACAGCCCGAAATCATCCACACCATCTATGAGCCAGGCAGCTTCACACCCCTCATCCAACTGCGACGGGCCACCAAGGCCCCGCCAGATCTGGCCGACCAGCTGCTATCCAACACCCAGCCCGGCCTGGTGCAAGACGCCTTGCGCGGCGTGCTCTCCGATATCAAAGCGATGAATGCCTCGATGCAGCACAACATCGCCATCCAGGCGATGCCCCCAGATGTGCAGCGCTTTATGTTCGAGCAGTTCCAGGAGTTGGAGCAGACGGTGACCAGCCAGCGCGAGGAAGCGGCGCAAAGCATCAAGATACGGCATTACCTGTGCGACCACCTGGGAACGCCCCATGCTTTGATCCGGGAAGACACCCGGGTGGAGTGGGAGGTGCAACTGGATGCCTGGGGCAATGTGCGGGTGGAGCATAACCCCAGCGGGCTGTACCAGCCGATCAGGCTGCCGGGGCAGCATGCGGATGGGGATACGGGGCTTTATTACAACCGGTATCGGTATTATGAGTCGGAGCTTGGAGACTACATTAATCAAGATCCAATCGGATTGGTTGGAGGGCTAAATAAAAAATCCTATGTAGAAGGTAACCCCTTAACCTATCGCGATCCGGTTGGACTTATTAGGTGGGCAGATGTAGGCGCTAACGCGGCTGGTGTAGTCGGTTCTGGCGCTGGAGTTTTTCTGGGGGCAGCATTATTTGCTTTCCCGAGTGGTGTCTCCCAAGTCGCCGGAGCTGCAGTGTTCTCTAAATCGATATACGGATTTGGAACAAGCATGTATGGGCTTACTAGAGCATTTAGTGATGATGCTTCTTACGATATGCCAAGTAAATATCAAACTCTGCCAAGAGTAGTGGCTACGTCGATCAGTTGCAGCCCAAATGCAGAGCGCTACGCAGATGCAGCTGAGCTTGCACTCGACTTGGCAGCTGGGAGGCTGCCCGCAGGCTTCAAAAACAACCCTAGTGGCTACTTAAGAAACTCGGTGGGGTATCCGCAAATAGATAGTAGTAATTTCACGTCGCCTGCAACTTATTCGGCTATTTCATCCCCGGAATTGAATACATTCTCGAACTTACTTCAAGTATCTCAGTCATTTCTATATATCAAAGATGCAGTAAATGCGAATTCAAATTAAAATTCTCCTGATTGTTTTTTATTTAATAATGAGTTTTAATATCTGTATTAATATTCTAGATTTAAAAGATAAATCTATAGCGATTTTTTTCTTTGTCGCGCTGCAATTGTCCATGGTATATGAGCATGGATACAAAGTTTTTATGAAAAATCAAAGCAGCAAGATTTTATTTCTAATAATATATATTATTCCATTAATGGTGACTTTGTACATTTCTATATTAGCCTATGTTTGAATAAAATAGGGTGGCTCACGCTCCGGGTAAGTGCGTGCATATTTTGAAGTAGCATAAAACTTAGGGGTGGCTAATGAAACTATATGCAATAATAGGTGATTTGGCATTTTGTTTATTTATTTGCGCTAATGTCATTGAATCTCGAGGGGAACTCATTGGAATTATTTTTTAATCATTCTGCAGATGTGTATGATATATGAGCATGGCTATAAAATATTCTTCAAAGATGGATATAGGAAGATATTTTACATAAGTTATCTTTTACCTTTCTTGCTGACGGTGTTTGTTGTTTTTACATATTTTAATAAAGCTTCATAAATTAGTTCGTTTTTCGTGCTTCCTCATGTGAAACTATATATGAATCTAAATAAAAGGATTGTATATTCGTGGCGATTTCAGACTTAGTGGTGAGCTTGGGAAGCTGAAAGATGAGAATTCTTCCGATGGTGATTTATTTGCTTTCATCTATGTATATTTTCTGAAGTATTTATAATTGTCAATATCAGTAATCCTAAATGCTTTTTAGATTGTCTTGTTATTTTACTTGCCATATAATCATGGATATAATATTTATTATATAAACGGGATGAAAATAGTGTTTTTAATAAATTACATCATTTCTTCTATTTTAGTTTTTTATATATTTTTTAGAAGTGAACTGTAGCGATGCGTCTAAAATGATTGTTGCATTCGGTTGAGTGGCGAAGATAGCAGCTTGCGAATAATCCGATGCACATAGGTCGCTGACACGCAAAGTGTCGAGAACATCACTCCGAACCAATGGCGCGCATGCAGATCTCTGCCCTATAGTCCTGCCAATGCCCACTCCGCCCCACCACCATGCCCCTGCTCGACAGCCAACACGCCGATGAACTCAGCGCCTTGCTGGCGGTGTTTGATGCCGGCTCGTTTGTTGCAGCGGCCGCGCAGCTGCAGCGCCACCCGACGGTGCTGTCGCGCCGGCTGAGTGCGCTGGAGGCACGGCTGGGGATTCGGTTGCTGGAGCGGTCCACGCGCCAACTGCGGTTTACCAGCGAGGGCCAGCATTTTGTGGCCCAGGTGCGCGAGGCCATGGCCTTGCTGGACCAGGCCCAGCGCCAGGCCAGCGAGGCCGCAGCTGTTGTGTGTGGGTCGCTGCGGCTGTCGCTACCGGCCAGCATGGGGCGGCGCTGGCTCAGCCCCATGGTGGCGGGGTTTGCCAAGGCCCACCCGCAGGTGGTGCTGGATGTGGAGTATGCCGAGCGCTTTGTCGACATCATTGGCGAGCGTTTTGATGCGGCGATCCGCATCGGCTCGCTGGCCGACAGCAGCCTGGTGGCGACCCGGCTGTGTGACCACCGGCGCCTGGTCTGTGCCGCGCCCAGCTACCTGGCCGCGCAAGGCTGGCCGCAAACGCCGCAGGACCTGGCCAGCCACCGCTGTCTGGGCTTTACCGGGCTGCGCAGCTACCCGCAGTGGCAGTTCTCGCGCGTGGGGGAATCCTGCACGGTCAGCATCCGCGCCAGCATGGTGAGCAATGACAACGAGGCCTTGCTGGTCGCCGCGCGCCAAGGGCTGGGCATCATGGCGGGTGGCGACTGGTTGCTGGGCCCCGAGGTGGCAGCGGGCCATCTGCAGGAGGTGCTGCCGCAGTGGCAGCTGCAGGCCGATGCCGGCATCTACCTGGTGCGGCCTTCCAGCCAGTGGCGCAGTGCCGCATCCAGCGCCTGGCGCGACTGGGTGATGGCGCATTTTGCGCAGGGCGCTCCCTGGCGCCAGCCAGAAGGCGCTGCTTGAGGAAGGGTCAGGCCAGCGCGTGGGCGGCGGCGATGCCGCTGCGCACGGCGCCTTCCAAGGTCGCGGGGTAGGGCCCGTCGATATAGTCGCCGCAGGCCAGCAGACCGGGTGCAATCAGCATGCCGGGGCGCTGCAGGCCAGGCGTGCAGGCAAAGGTGGCGCGCTTTTCCACAATGGTTTTGAGGGGCTGCAAGGCCAGGCCCAACTGGGCCTGCGCCTGGGCGATGACCTGCTGCTCGATCTCGGCGCGGTCGCCATGGCTGGTGCTGATGACAAAGGCCAAGAGGCCCGCCGGGTCGCCCAGCTGGGCGCGGTCAAACACAAACTGCGCGGGCTGCTGGGGGCTGCTCTCCAGCGCCAGCCAGGGCGCGGCCAGGCTGTGGCCTTGGGCGTTGGGGGCCGGGTTCCAGGCGTAGACGGTGGCAATGGCGGTGTGTGCCAGGCGCTGGGCGTCGTCCGCCCAGGCCTGGGCCTCTGCCTGCTCGGGCGCTGATGAATCTGCAAAGGCCGCTTGCACCAGACGCGCGGCCTCCCAGGCCGGGCAGGCCAGCAGCACCTGGTCATAGCGCTGTCCGTTGACCCGCCAGCCGGAATCGGACCTGGCCAGCTGCTGCACCCGCCCGCTCAGGTGGCAGTCATGGCCCCGGGCTTGCAGCCAGCTGGCGGCGGCATCGGGGAAGAGCCGGCCCAGGTCCACCAGCGGCAGCCAGAAATGCGAGCCTTTGTGTGTGGCAAACAGGCTGTCTTGCAGCACGCGCAGAAAGACCTGGCCGCTGGCCTGGTGCAGGGGCGTGTTCAGCGCCGAGATGCACAGCGGGTCAAAAAACTCCGCCAGCAGGCGCTGGGGCAGACCGGCGCAGAGATCGGCCACGCTGGCCTGCGGTGCGCAGCGAAAACCCTGGCGTTGCCAGGCGGCAGCGCGGCGCAGCAGTTGCAGGCGTTCGACCAGTGACCAGCCCCTGGCCGTGGCAATGCCGATCAGCGCATCCCAGGGCGGCGCAGTATCGGGAAACTGAATGCCCCGGCCATCGGGGTAGCGCATGGCCAGTGGCCGCTTGATAAAGGACGCATCGGTGCTGACGCCCACGCGCTCCATCAGCGCGCGGCAGGCGGTGTAGGCGCCAATCAGAATGTGCTGGCCGTTGTCGACGGTGATCTCGTCGCCGCCGGGCAAGGCCAAGGCCAGGCCGCGCGCGCGGCCGCCCCAGTGGGCGGAGGATTCCCAGACCGTGACCTGGTGGGCGCTGACCGCGGCGAGCTCAACGGCGGCGGCCATGCCAGCCCAGCCGCCGCCGATCACGGCGATACGTTGGCTGCGGGCCACGTTACATGCGGCCCAGTGCTTGCATGCGCCAGGCCAGCCAGAGCTTGCGCAGAGGGGTCAGGCTCACGCGCTGGTGCAGCACCTGGAACTTGTCCTGCTCGATCTCGCGCAGCAAGGTGCGGTAGATGCTGGCCATCATCAGCCCGGGCTTTTGCGCGCGGTAATCGGCCTGCGGCAGCAGGGCCAGCGCCTCGTCATAGAGCTGGTGGGCGCGCTGGGCCTGAAAGCGCATCAGCGCTTCGAAGCGCTCCGAGTACTTGCGGTTGAGAATCTCATGCGCCTTGACATCGAACTGCTGGAGCTCATTGACGGGCAGGTAGATGCGGCCGCGCATCGCGTCCTCGCCCACATCGCGGATGATGTTGGTGAGCTGGAACGCCAGGCCCAGCTTGTGGGCGTACTGCGTGGTTTGCGGGCTGGTCTGGCCAAAGATGCGGGCCGCCACCTCGCCCACCACGCCTGCCACCAGGTGGCAGTAGCGCTGCAGGCCGGGAAAATCCAGATAACGGGTTTGCTCCAGGTCCATCTGGCAGCCCTCGATCACCGCCAGCAGGTGCTCGGCCTGGATGGAGAAGGCGCTGGCATGGGGCATCAGCGCCTGCATCACCGGGTGGCTGGGCTGGCCGGCAAAGCTCTTGCGCACTTCGCTCTGCCACCAGGCCAGCTTGGTGGCCGCCACGCCCGGGTCGCTCACCTCGTCGACGACATCGTCGACCTCTCTGCAAAAGGCGTAGAAGGCGGTGATCGCTGCACGCCGGTCTTTAGGCAGGAAGAGAAAGGCATAGTAAAAGCTGCTGCCTGAGGCTGCGGCCTTGTTTTGAACATACTGCTGGGGCGTGGTCATAAGCGCCGTATTGTCCCATGGGCCGGAGGCCCGGGAGGATTACCCCAGCGACAGAGATGCAAGTCATCACGGCGCCTTGCCAGGCTCCTCTGCATGACCGCGCAAACCGGGCTGCACTGCCCCGATGGCGGGGGTGAGCGCTTGCACAGCTTTGTTGACAATGCCTGCTGGGGTGACTGGGGCTGCTGATCAAAGGAAAAAATATAAATAAATTCAAAGATCTTTGGTGTTATGGCATGCAGGCGTCGGTCGACGGGAGGGCGTATCGAAGTCTTTTGTTGCAATAGTTGTTGGGTATTGACATGTCGCCCTCCATATAATCGCGGTCGCCATTGAGCACAAGGGGAGATACATGCCGCCCGGGCACCAGGACCAAAGCCAACAACAAGTCCGGGTTTCCACACTGACGGCGGCATGTGCGGAGGGACGCTGCAGGCACCACGATTGACGGGGTGCCTGTGGCGGATCTTTCTGTCGTGGATCTAGCGGGTACGGGCTGAACACCATTGAGGGGTTCAGCCCGTTTTCCTTCTGGGCCTCTGAGCCATCGCGTGACGGGCCGCTTGCATAATGCTGCCATGCGCATACTCCTGGTAGAAGATGATCAGATGATTGGCGAAGTGGTGCTCGATGCACTGCGTGCCGAATCCTGGGCGGTCGATTGGGTCAAAGACGGGGCGATGGCGCAGACGGCGCTGGCGACGGCCGGCTACGACCTGGTGCTGCTGGACCTGGGCCTGCCCAAGGTGGACGGGCTGCAGGTGCTGAGCGAGATGCGCGCGCGCCAGGTCCGCATTCCGGTGCTGGTGGCCACCGCGCGTGATGCCATTGCCGAGCGGGTGGCGGGGCTCGACGCCGGTGCCGACGACTACATCATCAAACCCTATGACCTCGATGAGCTGCTGGCGCGTATCCGGGCGCTGCTGCGCCGTGCCAGCGGCCGGGCCGAACCCGAGTACTGCTGGGGCCAGGTGCGCCTGGTGCCCGCCTCGCGCGAGGCCTTTGTGGCCGGCCAGCCGGTGCAGCTGTCGGCCCGTGAATGGGCGGTGCTCGAGCCCTTGATCGCCCGGCCCGGCCGCGTGCTCTCCCGCGCGCAGCTGGAAGAAAAGCTCTACTCCTGGCGCGATGACATCAGCAGCAATGCGGTTGAAGTCTACATCCACGGCGTGCGCAAAAAGCTGGGCGCCGATCTGATCCAGAATGTGCGCGGCCTGGGCTACCTGGTGCCGGTCGAGTCGCTGCCAAGCGGGGTGGCACCTTGAGCCATGCGCTGTGGACGGGGCGGCCTTTTTCGCTGCGCGCGCGGCTCATCTGGGCGCTGCTGGCTGTGGTGGTGGTGGCTGCGGGCCTGCAGGCTGTCAGCATCTACCGCACGGCGCGGGCGGAGACCGAGGCGCTGTTCGATGTGCAGATGCAGCGCATTGCGCTGGCGCTGTCGGCGGGCTTGGCGTCCGAAGTTGCGTCTGATGCGCTGGCCGATCCGCAGGCCAAGGCGCAGGACATGATCGTGCAGATCTGGCGCTCCGACGGCATCATGCTCTACCGCTCCAGCAACTCGCGCTTGCTGCCCCAGGTCGCCGTGCTGGGTTTCAGCGATGCGCGGGCGCATGGCGTGGCCTTTCGCATCTATGCGCTGCAGACGCCGACCCAGGTGATCCAGGTGGCGCAAGAGGCCGCATCGCGCGGCCAGATGGCCGGCAATGTGGCCCTGCGCTCCATCGTGCCGGTGCTGCTGCTGGCCCCGCTGATCATGTTGGTGGTGTGGTGGGTGGTGGCCCATACCTTGGCGCCGTTGGCGCGCACCCGCGAGCAGCTGGCGGCGCGCCAGGCCGATGATTTGTCTCCGCTGGCCGATGCCGATCTGCCGCTGGAAGTGCAGCCCCTGGTGCAGGAGATGAACCTGCTGCTGGCGCGCTTGCAGGCGGCCTTTGATGCGCTGCAGCGCTTTGTGGGCGACGCCGCCCATGAGCTGCGTACACCGCTGGCGGCGCTGCGGCTGCAGGTGCAGGGCCTGGCCCGCGCGCCCGATGATGCCGCGCGCCGTGTGGCCAGCGAGCGGGTGATGGCAGGCATTGACCGGGCCACGCGCATGGTCGAGCAGCTGCTGCACCTGGCCCGCCAGGAGGCCGGGCAGATGCAGGCAGCGCCTGCGCAGCCAGTCGCGGTGGCTGCGCTGTGCGGGATGGCGGTCGATGAGCTGCAGCCGCTGGCCCAGCAGGCCGGCTTGACCTTGCAGCACCAGCTGGACGAGACCCTGGAGCCCGTGCAGGGCCAGGCCGATGCGCTCGGCCTGCTGCTGCGCAATCTGCTGGAAAACGCGCTGCGCTACACCCCCGCAGGTGGCCAGGTACTGTGCCGCTGGTACGCCGATGCCGAAGGCCAGCGTGTGCTCAGCGTTGAAGACAGCGGGCCCGGTATCGCCCCCGAAGAGCGCGAGCGGGTGCTGGACCGCTTCTACCGCGTGCCCGGCACCGCTGCGCATGGCAGCGGGCTGGGGCTGGCCATTGTCAGCGCGGTGGCACGCCAGCACGGTGCGCAGCTGGTTCTGGATGCGTCTCCCAGCTTGGGTGGCCTGCGGGTGCGGGTGATTTTCTGAGCCCACACGGCGCAAACTGATTCGTTGTAAATATCAGCTTATTCAATCTGCGAACTTCTAGGGTTAGCAGGGGGAGGGGGCTATCGGTAGCTAAGGGATAAAGGAGCGCACAAGAACCTTTAGGAGACCGGCATGAACCCGTGGAGCATCGCGCTCAGCGCAGCGCTGTTGGGGGTGTGGGGCGCTGCAGCGCAGGCCCAGCCCAAGGCCTATCCGCAGCAGCCCATCAAGCTGGTGGTGGGTTATTCACCGGGCGGCTCGGTCGATATCGTGGCGCGGCAGTACGGGCAAAAGCTCTCCGAGCTGCTGGGCCAGAGCGTGATTGTCGAGAACAAGGCGGGCGCCAGCGGCACCCTGGCCGCCAATGCGGTCAAAAACGCAGCGCCCAATGGCTACACCCTGTACTTTGTGGCCAGCCCCACGATCAGCATCACGCCGGCGGTGACCAGCACCAGCTTTGACCCGGTGGCCGATTTTTCGCCGATCGGGTCGGTCGTCAAGTACACCAATGTGCTGCTGGTGGGCGCGCAGTCGCCGTTCAAATCGCTGCAGGAGCTGCTGGCCTTTGGCAAGGCCCATCCCGGCCAGCTGACGTATGCCTCAGCGGGCAATGGCTCGTCCAACCACCTCTCGGGTGTGCTGCTGGCCAAGTACGCGGGCATCACGATGACGCATGTGCCTTTCAAGGGCAATGCGCCGGCCATGGCCGAGCTGATGGCCAACCGCGTCTCCATCCTGTTTGACCTGAACACGACGGCGGTCACCCAGGTGCAGGGCGGCAGCGTGCGCGCGCTGGCGCTGACATCGCCGCAGCGCAACCCGCAGCTGCCCCAGACGCCGACGATGGCCGAGTCCGGCTACCCCGACTTCAATTTCGAAGGCTGGATTGGCCTCTTGGCACCGGCTAAGACCGCGCCCGAGGTGGTTGAGGCGCTGGCCCAGGCCAACCAGAAAATCCTGGCCGATGCCCGCTTTGTCGCCGATATGGAGCGCTCGGGCTATGCGATCGACCCGGTCAGCACCGCTGATCTGAAAAAACGCATTGCCAGTGACTACGCCTTCTTCAAGCCATTGGCCCCGGACGTTCAGGCCAGCCAGTAACACCACCATGTCACACACCTTCAATATCGGCGACCTGGTCGCCCAGTTCCTGCACGCCATCGGTACCGAGCTAGTCTTTGGCATCATCTCCGTGCACAACATCCCCATCATGGACGGCATCGCGCGCCAGGGCGGCATCCGTGTGGTGATGACGCGCGGCGAGATGGGCGCGTCGCATATGGCCGATGGCTATGCCCGGCGCAGCGGCAAGCTGGGCGTGCTGGTCTCCAGCACCGGGCCGGGCGCGGCCAATACCGTGTCGGGCTTGCTGGAGGCCTCGTTTGCCTCCAGCCCGCTTTTGCATATCACCGGCCAGGTGCCGCGCAAGTTTCTGGGGCGCGACACCGGCGCCACCCACAATGTGCGCGACCAGCTGGGCATGCTGCAATCGGTCTGCAAGGCCAGCTACCGCATTGAGCGGGCCGAAGACGCGCTGCGCATCTTGCAGCAGGCAGCCAGCGAGGCGCTGACGGCGCCGATGGGGCCGGTCAGCATCGAGATTCCGATCGATGTGCAAAAGCAGCCTATGCCGCAGGCCGATGCGGGCACAAGCCTGGCGCTGCCGCCCCTGCCCGCGCGCCCCCGGGCCAGCGATGCCGAGATTGCGCAGCTGGCCGAGCGCGTGCGGGCTGCGCGGCGGCCCATGCTCTGGGTGGGGCGCGGCGCCATCGATGGCGGCGCAGCGCTGCAGCAGCTGCTGGACAGGGGCTTTGGCATGGCATCGAGCTGGGCCGGGCGCGGCATCGTGCCCGAGGACCACCCTTGCAATCTGGGCGGCCTCAACGGCACCGGCGCGCCGGAGGTGATTGACTTCTACAAGACCGTGGATCTGATGCTCGTGGTGGGCTCGCGGCTGCGCGGCCAGGAGACCGTGGACCAAAGCCTGGCCTTGCCCGGCCTGCGGGTGCAGATCGACCTGGACCCCGCCGCCGAAGGGCGCAGCTATGACTGCGCGCAGTTTGTCTGTGGCGATGCCCGCGATGTGCTCGAACGCCTGGTGGTGGCGCTGGGCAATTACCAGGCCGAGCCCGGCTACCGCGCGCAATTTGCCGGTATGAAGCAGCGCGCGCGCCAGGCCTTTGCCGCCACGCTGGGGCCCTATGCCGGCTTTGCCGAGCAGCTCAGAAGCCAGCTGCCGCGCAATGCCGTCTGGGCCCGTGATATCACCGTGGCCAACTCGACCTGGGGCAACCGTTTGTTCGAGGTCTATGGCCCCCGCGATGCCATGCACCCGGTGGGCGCCGGCATTGGCCAGGGCCTGCCGCTGGGGATCGGCGCGGCCTTTGCCGCTGAAGGTGCCAAGACCGTGGTGCTGAGCGGCGATGCCGGCTTCATGATGAATGTCTGCGAGCTCTGGACCGCGATGCAGGAGCGGCTGGACATGCTGTTCATCGTCATGAATGACGCCGGCTACGGCGTCATCAAGCACATGCAGGATGCGAACTTTGGCGGCCGGCGCGTCTATGGCGATCTGGCACCGCCGGACTTTGCGCTGCTGGCCCAGTCGGCCGGCATCGCCTACCGCAAGCTCAGCCAGGCCCATGGCTTGGCAGAGGCGGTGGCGCAGCTGGCGAGCCAACCCGGGCTGGCATTGCTGGAGGTCGATATGCTGGCCATTGGCGAGGCACCGCCGTATTTCCCCTACCAAAAGTCTTGAGGCCGAAAGTGATGCGCGTCTAAGTTTCCTCTAAGTCTGGGCAGGCACATTAGCTCCATCGGCCTCATGCAAGTGGTATTCAGGAGTACAAAATGTCTGTTCCTTCTTTTCAACTCGGTTCGCGCAAACTGGTAGCTGCCTTGCTGACGGCAGGGGTGTTGGGCGGCGTGGGTGCCTCTGCGCTGCAGCATGTGCAGTGGAGCGCCCATGCCCAGGGCGCGCCTGCGGTCATGGCGCAAGCGGCGCCGGCTTCCGCGCCCATGGTGAGCCTGCCCAATTTCAGCGCCATCACCCAGCAGGCCGGGCCTGCAGTGGTCAATATCAGTGTGCGCGGCACGCGCAAGGTCTCGGACGATGAGGACGACGGTGACGATGCCGATGCCGCACCCTCGGCCAACCGGGGCCAGCAGATCGACCCCAATGACCCGATGCTGCAGTTCTTCCGCCAGTTCGGCTTTGGCGTGCCCCAGCAAGGCATGCCGCGCGGCTTTGGCCGCCAGGTGCCGCAAGAGGTGCCGATGGCCGGCGAAGGCTCGGGCTTTATCATCAGCCCCGATGGCACCATCCTGACCAATGCCCACGTGGTCAAGGGCGCCAAGACGGTGACGGTCAAGCTCACCGACCGGCGCGAGTTCAAGGCCAAGGTGCTGGGCTCGGACCCCAAGACCGATATCGCCGTCATCAAGATCGACGCCAAGGATTTGCCCGTTGCCAAGATCGGTGACTCCAAGGCCATCCAGCAAGGCGAATGGGTGCTGGCCATTGGCTCGCCCTTTGGCTTCGAGAACTCGGTGACCGCCGGTGTCGTCAGTGCCAAGGGCCGCGCGCTGCCCGATGACAGCTCGGTGCCCTTTATCCAGACCGATGTGGCGATCAACCCCGGCAATTCCGGTGGCCCGCTGATCAATGCGCGGGGCGAGGTGGTCGGCATCAACTCGCAGATCTACAGCAAGAGCGGCGGCTACCAGGGCCTGTCCTTTGCGATCCCGATCGACCTGGCGGTCAACATCAAGGACCAGATCGTCTCGCACGGCAAGGTCGACCATGCGCGCCTGGGGGTCGTGATCCAGGAGGTCAACCAGGCCTTTGCCGATTCCTTCAGGCTGCCCAAGCCCGAAGGCGCCTTGGTGGCCAGTGTGGAAAAGGGCGGCCCTGCCGACAAGGCCGGCCTGCAGCCCGGCGATGTGATCACCGGCTACAACGGCCAGGCGATTGTCTCGTCCAACGACCTGCCTGCGGCCATTGCCACAGCGCGCCCAGGCACCCAGGCCGAGCTGCAAGTCTGGCGCGGCGGCAAGGCCACCACCTTGCAGGCCACCCTGGGCGGCAATGTCAGCAAGGGCGAGCAGGTGGCGGGCAATGAGAAGGTCGGTAAGGGCAAGCTGGGCCTGGCGCTGCGCGAGCTGACGCCCCAGGAAAAGCAGGCCAGCGGCAGCCAGCAGGGCTTGATCGTTGAGCAAGCGGCCGGGCCTGCAGCGCTGGCCGGCGTGCAACCCGGTGACGTGGTGCTGTCCGTCAACGGTGCGGCGGTGAACGGGATTGAGGATCTGCGCAAGCAGGTCGCCCAGTCCGACAAGTCGGTGGCGCTGCTGATCGAGCGCAATGGCCAGAAGATTTTTGTACCCGTGCAGCTGGGTTAAGAAAGGCTAGACCATGTCAAACACATTCCCCACTTGGGCAAAGGATGGCTGAGCACTGAGCCGCCTGGCCGCAAGGCCCGTAAACACTCTCCTCGGGGGTTCCCATAACCCCTTTAGGCCGGATCGCAGGATTCGGCCTTTTTTTTGTTCGGGCGGATAGCGGCTTACATGCGCCAGGCGCGCCACAGCATCAGCGGCACATCGCCCTTGCCAATGGTGCGGCGCTGCCACAGGCTCTGGCCTTGCAGCGCCTCTACTTTGTCCAGAATGCGCAAGCCCCCTTGCACGACCAGGCGCAGTTCCCAGCCGGCGCGGCCGGGCACGCGGTGCACCAGCGGCGCGCCTTCTTCCATCAGGCGGCGCGCCCAGGCGGCTTGCTGCATCACCAGCTGGCGCAGCGCCGGGCTGTCCTGGCGCTGCTGCATGGCGGCCGTGGTGATACCGGCGGCCTGGCAGTCGGCATCATTGAGGTAGTAGCGGCCGCGCAGAATATCCACGCTCAAGTCCTGCCAGAAGTTGATCAGCTGCAGCGCGCTGCAGATGGCGTCGCTCTGGGCGAGGGACGGGGCATCGTTCACGCCATACAGATGCAGCAGCAAGCGGCCCACTGGGTTGGCCGAGCGGCGGCAGTAGTCGAGCAGCTCGCTGCGGTCGGCATAGCGCGCGCCTTGGGCGGTCTTGTCGATGTCCTGCATAAAGGCACTGATCAAATCATCGAGCAGCGCCACCGGCAGCTGCCACTGTTGGATGGCTGCCTGCAGCGGCGCAAACACGGCCTGCCAGCGCTCCTGCGGCGGTTTGCCCTGGGCGATATGGGCGAGCGCATCGCGGTAGGCCTGCAGCTCGGCCAGGCGGGCGGGGGCATCGGCGTCGCCCTCGTCGGCAATGTCATCGGCCGTGCGCGCAAAGTGGTAGATGGCGGCAATGGGCGGGCGCAGCGCCGGTGGGCACAGCCAGGAGGCCACCGGAAAATTCTCGTAGTGGGTGACGGGCGTGGCCACGGCCGGCGTTGACGAGCCGATAGGCGCAGAAGGGGAGGGCGTGGAATCTTTCACAGCGCCGATGCTAGCGCATCCCACAGGGTGTGGCTGCCAAGCATTGACAGCCGGGAGCGAACTGTCTAGATTAGTGACCGTTTGGTCATTAAGGGCCTTCGGCACAGCGCGCGTCCGGGTGTTGTGCTGAGGGTCCTTGGTTCGTTCCCCTCTTTTTCATCTG
The DNA here is from genome assembly GCF_037479315.1 of Comamonas sp. MYb69. Lineage (NCBI taxonomy): Bacteria > Pseudomonadati > Pseudomonadota > Betaproteobacteria > Burkholderiales > Comamonadaceae > Comamonas > Comamonas sp. MYb69. The sequence continues at coordinate 171,682 of NZ_JBBGZG010000008.1, read as the reverse complement.
CCGGGCCAGGGTCATCTTGGCCTCACCGCCCGCATGCACACCATGTTCCTACCTCTTCGAGCGCCCAGTGCGCGTGCCGCAGTGCTGCTGCTGTCCATCGCCACCTTGGCGGCCTGTTCACGCCAGGAATCCCCGCCCGAGCCGATCCGGGCGGTCAAGCTGCAAACGGTGGGCGCGGCGCCGCTGCAGGCGCAGACGGCGTTTGCCGGTGATATCCGCGCCCGCACCGAGGCGCAGCTGGGCTTTCGGGTGGCCGGCAAGGTGCTCAGCCGCAACGTGGAGCTGGGCCAGGCCATCAAGCCCGGGCAGTTGCTGGCGCAGTTGGATGGCGCCGATTACGCGCTGGCCGCGCAAGGCGCGCAGGCCCAGGTGCAGGCAGCGACCACGCAGCGTGACTTGGAAGCGGCGAACTACCGCCGCTTCAAGGAACTGCGGGACAAGAATTTCATCAGCGCTGCGGAGATGGAGCGCCATGCGGCAGCGCTGAAATCGGCCCAGGCCCAGCTCGACCAGGCCAAGGCCAATGCGGCCAGCCAAAGCAACCAGACGGCCTATACCCGCCTGGTGTCCGATGTGGCGGGCGTCGTGACCGCCGTGAATGTGGAGCCCGGCCAGGTCGTGTCTGCCGGCACCCCGGTGCTGCGGGTGGCCAAGGATGGCGCGCGCGATGCCGTGTTTGCCGTGCCCGAGGACCGCATTGCCCAGCTCAAGCCCGGCCAGCCGGTGCAGGTCAAGGTCTGGCCCGAGGAGCAGTTGCTGGGCGCCCATATCCGCGAGGTAGCGGCCAGCGCCGATGCTGCCACGCGCACCTACCAGGTCAAGGCCTCGCTGGATGCGGCGCCCAATGATGTGCTGCCCAAGCTGGGCGCCACCGTGACCGTGGTGCCGCCCGAGCGCCCTGCCGGTGCGGACAAGGCGAGCGAGGTGATCAAGCTGCCTTTGTCGGCGCTGTGGGACAAGGGCGGCAGCAGCCAGGTCTGGGTGTTTGACCCGGCCAGCTCCACCGTGCAAGCCCAGGCAGTGGCCGTGGCGCGCATGGACGGCAATGACGCCGTGATCCAAAGCGGTCTGCAGGCGGGGCAGCAGGTGGTGATTGCCGGCGTGCATGTGCTCAATGCTGGCCAGAAGGTGACGGTGTTCCAGTCCAAGTACGCCGCTGCAGCGCCTGCGCAAACGCAGCCCGATGCACCGGTGGTCAATGCACCCGCTGCTGCGGATGCTGCGGCTCCTGCAGCCAAGCAGTAAGAGGTGGCCATGCAAACACCTCCGAACACGCCGCAAGGCGCTGCAACGCCCGCGTCGGCCCCCGAGCCCGATGGCGAAAAGCACAGCAGCAGCAAGGGCTTCAACCTCTCGCGCTGGGCGCTGCAGCATGTGCCGCTGACGCGCTACCTGCTGATCATGCTGCTGGTGCTGGGCATCGGCGCGTATTTTCAGCTGGGCCAGGACGAGGACCCGCCGTTCACCTTCCGTGCGATGGTGGTCTCGGCCGCATGGCCGGGGGCCACCGCGCAGCAGATGGCCGAGCAGGTGACCGACAAGGTCGAGCGCACCTTGCAGGACGTGCCCAATGCCGACAAGATCGTCAGCTACTCCAAGCCCGGCGAGATGCTGGTCATCCTGAACCTGCGCGAAGACACGCGCCCGCAGGATGTGCCGCAGACCTGGCTGGCCGTGCGCAAAAAGGTGGGCGATATGCGCGCCAGCTTGCCCCAGGGTGTGCTCGGCCCCTTCTACAACGATGACTTTGGCGATGTCTACGGCGTGATCTATGCGCTGCAGGGCGAGGGCTATAGCTACGCCGAACTCAAGGAATATGCCGACAGCGTGCGCCAGAGCCTGCTGCGGGTGAAGGATGTCGCCAAGGTCGAACTCTTTGGCGTGCAGGACGAGAAGCTCTATATCGAGATCTCGCGCAGCAAGCTGGCCCAACTGGGGCTGGACATGAACCAGGTCATTGCCCAGCTCGGCCAGCAAAATGCGGTGCAAAGCGGTGGCGAGGTGCAGGCCGGCGCCGACCGGGTGCAGGTCGAGGTGACGGGCGAGTTCCGCCAGCTCGACGACGTCAAGGCCATGCCGATCCGGGGGCCCAACGGCAACCAGCTCAAGCTGGGCGATATCGCCGATATCTACCGCAGCTACCTGGACCCGGCCAAGACCAAGGTGCATTTCCAGGGCCAGCCCACGGTGGCCCTGGGCATCTCGATGCGCAAGGGTGGCGATGTGATTGCGCTGGGCAAGCACCTGCATGAGGCGGTGGACAAGATTGTGCCCACCTTGCCGGCCGGCCTGAGCCTGGAGAACGTGCAGGACCAGCCCAAGGCCGTGTCCACTTCGGTCAACGAGTTTGTGCGCGTGCTGATCGAGGCGGTGGTGATTGTGCTGGCCGTGAGCTTTGTGAGCCTGGGCATGCATATCCGCAAGGGCAAGGACCCGCTGTGGCGCCGCATCACCCTGGATCCGCGCCCCGGGCTGGTGGTGGGCATCACCATTCCGCTGGTGCTTTGCGCCACCTTCCTGGCGATGTGGTACTGGGGCATTGGCCTGCACAAGGTCTCGCTGGGCTCGCTGATCATTGCGCTGGGCCTGTTGGTGGACGACGCCATCATTGCGGTCGAGATGATGGTGCGCAAGATGGAAGAGGGCTATGACAAGCTGAGCGCGGCCACTGCCGCCTATGACATCACCGCCAAGCCGATGCTGACGGGCACCTTGATCACGGCAGCGGGCTTTATGCCGATTGGCATCGCCAAGTCCACCACCGGCGAGTACACCTTTGCGATCTTTGCGGTGACCGTGATTGCGCTGGTCATCAGCTGGGTGGCCTCGGTCTACTTTGTGCCTTACCTGGGCACCGTGTTCCTGAAGAAGCCCAGGCATGCGCCGCAAGAGAGTGAGGGTGGTGAGGGCGGCGAGCATGCGATGTTCGACACCCCCTTCTACAACCGCTTCCGCCGCACTGTCTCCTGGTGCGTGGAGCACCGCTGGCTGACGATTGGCGCCACGGTGCTGGTGTTTGCGCTGGGCCTGTTTGGCATGAGCCGGGTCCAGCAGCAGTTCTTCCCCGATTCCAACCGCACCGAGATCCTGATGGATGTCTGGCTGCCGGAGGGATCGAGCATGGCCGCCAACGAAGAGGTGACGCGGCGCATCGAGCAGCGCATGCAGGCGCAGGACGGCATCGAGTCCGTCACCTCCTGGATCGGCTCGGGCGTGCCGCGCTTTTACCTGCCGCTGGACCAGATCTTCCCGCAGTCCAATGTGTCGCAGCTGATCCTGCTGCCCCACAACCTGGCCGATCGCGACAGCCTGATGAAGCGGCTGCCGACCTTGCTGGCCCAGGAGTTCCCGGAGGTGCGCGCCCGCGTCAAGCTGCTGCCCAGCGGCCCGCCGGTGCCCTACCCGGTGCAGTTCCGCGTGATGGGCCAGGACCCCCAACTGCTGCGCACGCTGGCGAGCGAAGTGCGTGCCAAGCTGGAGGCATCGCCCGATATGCGCGGTGTGAACGACAACTGGAACGAGTCCATCAAGGTGCTGCGCCTGGAGGTGGACCAGAGCAAGGCGCGTGCGCTGGGTGTGAGCAACCAGAGCATTGCCCAGGCCACGCGCACCCAGCTGTCGGGCAACACCATTGGCCAGTTCCGCGAAGGCGACAAGCTGATCGACATGGTGCTGCGCCAGCCGGTGGACGAGCGCCAGGCCGTGACCGACGTGGGCAATGCCTATGTGGCCTCGAGCAGTGGTCAGGCCATCTTGCTGTCGCAGATTGCCAAGCCCAGCTTTGTCTGGGAGCCGGGCATTCTCTGGCGCCAGGGGCGGGAGTATGCGATCACCGTACAAGGCGATGTGGCTGCCGGCCTGCAAGGCCCAACCGTCACGCAAAAGCTCTGGCCCGATCTGCAAAAGCTGCAGCAGGGCTGGGCCGACAAGGGCCTGAACCAGTACCGCATCGAGATTGCCGGTGCGGTGGAGGAGAGCGCCAAGGGCTCGGACTCGATCATGGCAGGCATGCCGATCATGGTGTTCATTGTCTTTACCCTGTTGATGCTGCAGCTGCACAGCTTCAGCCGCTCGGTGCTGGTCTATATCACCGGCTTCCTGGGCATCGCGGGCGTGACGGCGGCCTTGCTGCTGCTGAACCGGCCCTTTGGCTTTGTCGCCTTGCTGGGCGTGATCGCACTGATGGGCATGATCCAGCGCAACTCGGTGATCCTGATCGACCAGATCGAGGCCAACCATGCGGCGGGCCTCTCGACCTGGGATGCGATTGTCGAGGCCGCCACCCACCGGCTGCGCCCAATTGCACTGACCGCCGCTGCTGCCGTGCTGGCGATGATTCCGCTCTCGCGCAGCATCTTCTGGGGGCCGATGGCTGTGGCCATCATGGGAGGCCTGGTCGTTGCCACGGTGCTGACCTTGCTGGCGCTGCCGGCGATGTATGCGGCCTGGTTCCGCGTGAAGAAGGAGCACAGCGAGGTGCCACTGTCGGCGGCGGTTTGAGCGGCCTGCGATGCCAGGCCATGGCGCGGGCAGTTTTTGCCCCGGTTTGCCCAAGGCGCCAATGGCTTGCATTAGAATCTTGGATTGACCTAAAACAGGCGGGTTGGCTCACAAGCTGGCTGCAGCCGCAACCGCGCGGGTGGCGAAATTGGTAGACGCACCAGGTTTAGGTCCTGACGCCAGCAATGGTGTGGGGGTTCGAGTCCCCCCCCGCGCACCAAAATTTAATAGCAGAAGGTATAAGCGCCGTCTGCTTTTTTGCTGAATGTGAGCCGAATTTCCCGCAGGAGATTCGGCTTTTTTCTTGGTGATTTGCATTGGCGGCTGCCCGCATCCGGGTTCTGACCCTGCAGCAAGACGGTATTGGCAGCCAAGAAAAGAGCTGGCTTTATATATAATGTTCGGTTTCGGTCGATGGCGCCTTGCGCTGCACCGCTTTCGTGACAACGCTGGTTTTTGCCGCGTCACGCCAGGTGTTGCTTGCTACTGAATGCGCTGTCATCGTTTGATTTTTGGGTGTGCTGGGCTTAGGGCCAGTCGCCTATCTACTGGGACCCCAGGTTGTAAAACGGTGCCAATCCCCGTTGATGCCATCCCCGATGTGACACGGACAGTCCTCGCATCGGACGCAAGCTTTGCCGCTTGCAGGCTGGCTTGAATGGCGTTTGCACACCGTGGCCGGAAGGGTTCGTGCCTAACTAGGATTAACCATGGCAGTGAATGTTGAAACCCTTGAAAAGCTCGAGCGCAAAATTTCGCTGAGCTTGCCTCTCGCATCCGTGCAAACCGAAGTGGACAGCCGCCTCAAGCGCCTGGCCCGCACCGTGAAGATGGACGGCTTCCGTCCAGGTAAGGTGCCGATGAACGTGGTGGCACAGCGCTATGGCTATTCCGTGCAGTACGAAGTGCTCAACGAGAAGGTCGGCGAGGCATTTGCCAAGGCCGCCAACGAAGCCGAGCTGCGCGTGGCCGGTCAGCCCAAGATCACTGAAAAAGAAGGCGCACCTGAGGGTGAGCTGGCATTTGACGCCGTGTTCGAAGTGTTCCCCGAAGTCAAGATCGGTGACCTGGCTTCCGCTGAAGTCGAGAAGCTGGCTGCCGACGTGGACGACGCTGCCATCGAAAAGACCATCGACATCCTGCGCAAGCAGCGTCGCACTTTCGCCCAGCGCCCAGCCGACACGGCTGCCGTGGACGGCGACCGCGTGACCGTGGACTTCGAAGGCAAGATCGACGGCGAACCCTTTGCTGGCGGCAAGGCTGAAGCCTTCCAGTTCCTGATCGGCGAAGGCCAGATGCTCAAGGAATTCGAAGACGCCGTGCGCGGCATGAAGACCGGCGAATCCAAGACTTTCCCCCTGGCATTCCCAGAGGACTACCACGGCAAGGAAGTGGCTGGCAAGACCGCCGACTTCCTGGTGACCGTCAAGAAGGTGGAAGCGGCCAACCTGCCCGAAGTGAACGAAGCACTGGCCAAGTCCCTGGGCATTGCTGACGGCTCCGTCGAAGGCCTGCGCGCTGACATCAAGAAGAACCTGGAGCGTGAAGTCAAGTTCCGCGTTCAGTCGCGCAACAAGCAAGCCGTGATGGAAGCCCTGGTGTCCAAGGCTGAACTGGACCTGCCCAAGGCGAGCATCGACGCCGAAGTCGGCCGTCTGCTCGAAGGCGCCCGTGAAGAGCTCAAGCAACGCGGCATCAAGGACGCTGAAAAGGCGGAAATCCCTGCTGACGTGTTCCTGCCCCAAGCCGAGCGCCGCGTGCGCCTGGGCCTGGTGGTGGCCGAGCTGGTCAAGGCCAACAAGCTGGAAGCCACGCCTGAGCAAATCAAGGCCCACATCGACGAGCTGGCATCGAGCTACGAGAAGCCAGAAGACGTCGTGCGTTGGTACTTTGGTGACCGCCAGCGTCTGGCCGAAGTCGAAGCCGTTGTGATCGAAAACAACGTGACCGAATTCGTGCTGGGCAAGGCCAAGGTCAGCGACAAGACCGTGTCCTTCGACGAACTGATGGGTCAACAAGGCTGATAGCCAGGTGCGCTGGGCGGCCATGGCCGCCAGCGCTTGCCAGCCAAAATCAGGGGCTTGTGCTTTTGGGCGCAGGCCCCATTTTATTGGGGTACAGTTAGCGCAGTCATAGTGCATTGACGCTAGCTTCCACCAATCCTGAACGGAGATGTAATGAGCGCACAAGATATTCAGAACTTGGGTTTGATCCCGATGGTGATCGAGCAATCGGGCCGTGGTGAGCGCTCGTTTGACATTTACTCGCGCCTGCTCAAGGACCGCGTGATTTTTCTGGTCGGTGAAGTCAATGACCAGACCGCCAACCTGGTGGTGGCCCAGCTGCTGTTCCTGGAAAGCGAAAACCCCGACAAGGAGATTTCGCTCTACATCAACTCGCCTGGCGGCAGCGTGACGGCCGGCATGGCCATCTATGACACGATGCAGTTCATCAAGCCGCAGGTCTCGACCATGTGCCTGGGCTTTGCTGCCAGCATGGGCGCTTTCCTGCTGGCCGCTGGCGAGAAGGGTAAGCGCTACTCGCTGCCCAACTCCAAGATCATGATCCACCAGGTGCTGGGCGGCGCCCGTGGCCAGGCCACGGACATCGAAATCCATGCCCGCGACATCATCCGCACCAAGGAGCAGATGAACCGCATCCTGGCAGACCGCACCGGCCAGCCTTATGACAAGGTCAAGGCCGATACCGAGCGCGACTACTTCATGACGGCACCAGAAGCCCAGGAGTACGGTTTGGTCGATACTGTGGTAGAAAAGCGCCCATAAGTAGGCTTTTCCGGTGAAGCGGCCGCAACCCTACCGGTTGAGGCCGCTTTGTAGTTGGTTATCATTGTTTCCACATAGATTCGATTGAAGGCATTGCCCCCATGGCCGAGAAAAAAGGCTCATCCAGCGAAAAAACCCTGTACTGCTCCTTCTGCGGCAAGAGCCAGCACGAGGTGAAGAAACTCATTGCCGGACCGTCCGTGTTCATCTGCGATGAGTGCATCAACCTCTGCAATGACATCGTGCGCGACGAAGTGGCAGCAGAAGGCAAGGAGGGCGAGAAGGCCAAGGGCAATGATCTGCCGACACCGGCCGAGATCAAGGCCACCCTGGACAACTATGTCATCGGTCAGGATCCCGCCAAACGCACCCTGGCCGTGGCGGTGTACAACCACTACAAGCGCCTGGCGCACAAGGACAAGGCCGGCAAGGACGATGTGGAGCTGGCCAAGAGCAATATCTTGCTGATCGGCCCCACCGGCTCTGGCAAGACCTTGCTCGCCCAGACCCTGGCCCGCCAGCTGAACGTGCCCTTTGTGATGGCTGACGCCACCACGTTGACGGAAGCGGGCTATGTCGGCGAGGACGTCGAGAACATCGTGCAAAAGCTGCTGCAAAGCTGCAACTACGATGTGGAGCGGGCCCAGCGCGGCATTGTCTACATCGACGAAATCGACAAGATCACCCGCAAGGCTGACAACCCCTCGATCACCCGCGACGTATCGGGCGAAGGCGTGCAGCAGGCGCTGCTCAAGCTGATCGAAGGCACGATGGCCTCGATCCCGCCCCAGGGCGGCCGCAAGCACCCGAACCAGGATTTCCTGCAGGTCGACACGACCAATATCCTGTTCATCTGCGGCGGCGCCTTTGCCGGGCTGGAGAAGGTCATCGAGAACCGCTCCGAGGCCTCGGGCATCGGTTTTGGTGCCACCGTCAAGAGCAAGCAGCAGCGCTCTATCTCCGAGGCCTTCCGCGACATCGAGCCCGAAGACCTGATCAAGTTCGGCATCATCCCCGAGCTGGTGGGGCGTCTGCCGGTGGTCACTGCGCTGGCCGAGCTGTCGGAAGACGCGCTGGTGCAGATCCTGACCCAGCCCAAGAATGCGCTGGTCAAGCAGTACAACAAGCTGCTGGGCATGGAAGGCGTGGAGCTGGAAGTGCGCCCGGATGCCTTGACCGCCATTGCCAAGAAGGCGCTGGCCCGCAAGACCGGCGCCCGGGGGCTGCGCTCGATACTGGAGCAGTCGCTGATGACGACCATGTTTGACCTGCCCACCACCGACAACGTGGCCAAGGTCGTGGTCGAAGAGGCGACGATCAACGAAGGCAAGCCGCCCCTCCTGGTGTACCGGGAAGCGGCGAAAAAGGCCTGACAGGCTGCGATGGCAGAGACCGCTGGGGCTCTGCCATCGGTGTTTTACGAGGACCGCTTGGCGCCGCCGGGCTGTGTCCCATGGGCTTGAGGGTGCATTTGCTGGCCTGCACCCGCCCTGGCCCCTGGTTTTTCATGGCCAAGGGTTGAAATATCGCTTTTACGAATCATCTTCGTACAAGTTTCAAAAGGATTTTCATGTCCGACAACCAAACCCAATCCTCCCACCCCCTGGAATTGCCCATGCTCCCGCTGCGGGACGTGGTCGTTTTTCCGCACATGGTGATCCCGCTGTTCGTCGGCCGCCCCAAGAGCATCAAGGCGCTGGAGACGGCGATGGAAGGCGACCGCAAGATCATGCTGGTGGCCCAGAAGACGGCCGCCAAGGACGATCCGACGGTCAACGACATGTTCAGCGTCGGCTGCGTCTCGACCATCCTGCAGATGCTCAAGCTGCCCGATGGCACCGTCAAGGTGCTGGTCGAAGGCGTGCAGCGTGCCCAGGTGCAGGAAATCGCCGAAGGCGAGGACTACTTCACCGCGCAGATCGTGCCCGTGGAGCCCGGCGACAGCGCCGACAAGGCCAGCGAGATCGAGGCGCTGCGCCGCGCTGTGATGCAGCAGTTTGACCAGTACGTCAAGCTCAACAAGAAGATCCCATCCGAGATCCTGACCTCCATCTCCGGCATCGATGACGCAGGCCGCCTGGCCGACACCATCGCTGCCCACCTGCCGCTCAAGCTCGAGAACAAGCAGGCCGTGCTGGAGCTGCAAAAGGTGCAGGACCGCCTGGAAAACCTCTACGACCAGCTCGAGCGCGAAGTCGACATCCTCAATGTCGACAAGAAGATCCGTGGCCGCGTCAAAAAGCAGATGGAAAAGAGCCAGCGCGACTTCTACCTGAACGAGCAGGTCAAGGCCATCCAGAAGGAGCTGGGCGAGGGCGAAGACGGCGCCGACCTGGAAGACCTGGAAAAGAAGATCAAGCTGGCCAAGATGACGCAGGATGCGCGCAAGAAGGCCGAGGGCGAGCTCAAGAAGCTCAAGCTGATGTCGCCGATGTCGGCCGAGGCCTCGGTGGTGCGCAACTACATCGAAACGCTGGTGAACCTGCCCTGGGGCAAGAAGACCAAGGTCAAGAAGGACCTGGTCGTCGCCGAGGATGTGCTCAACGAAGACCACTATGGCCTCGACAAGGTCAAGGACCGCATTCTTGAGTACCTCGCGGTGCAGCAGCGCGTGGACAAGGTCAAGGCACCCATCCTGTGCCTGGTCGGCCCTCCTGGCGTAGGCAAGACCTCGCTGGGCCAGTCGATCGCCAAGGCCACCGGGCGCAAGTATGTGCGCATGGCGCTGGGCGGCATGCGTGATGAGGCCGAGATCCGGGGTCACCGCCGTACCTACATCGGCGCGATGCCGGGCAAGGTGCTGCAGAACCTGTCCAAGGTCGGCACGCGCAATCCGCTGTTCCTGCTCGATGAAATCGACAAGCTGGGCATGGACTTCCGCGGTGACCCATCCAGCGCGCTGCTCGAGGTGCTCGACCCCGAGCAGAACAGCAAGTTTGGCGACCACTATGTGGAAGTCGACTTCGACCTCAGCGATGTGATGTTTGTCGCTACCTCGAACTCGATGAACATCCCGCCCGCCTTGCTGGACCGGATGGAAGTGATCCGCCTGGCCGGTTACACCGAGGACGAGAAGACCAATATCGCGATGCGCTACCTGCTGCCCAAGCAGATCGAGAACAACGGCGTCAAGGCCGGTGAGCTCGAGCTGCGCGAGGACGCCGTGCGCGACATCGTGCGCTACTACACCCGCGAAGCCGGTGTGCGTTCGCTCGAGCGTGAGCTGTCCAAGATCTGCCGCAAGGTGGTCAAGAACATCCAGCTGGGCAAGGCACAGGCACCGGTGCAGGTGACGGCCGACAACCTGCCCGACTACCTGGGTGTGCGCAAGTTCAGCTATGGCCATGCCGAGCAGAAGAACCAGGTCGGCCAGGTCGTGGGCCTGGCCTGGACCGAGGTGGGCGGCGATCTGCTGACCATTGAAGCGGCTGCCATGCCTGGCAAGGGCGTCATCAACCGCACCGGCTCGCTGGGCGATGTGATGAAGGAATCGGTCGAAGCGGCCCGCACCGTGGTGCGCAGCCGGGCCCGTTCGCTGGGCATCCGCGATGACGTGTTCGAAAAGCGCGACATCCACATCCACGTGCCCGATGGCGCCACCCCCAAGGATGGCCCCAGCGCTGGTGCCGCGATGACGACGGCGCTGGTGTCGGTGCTGACCGGCATCCCCGTGCGTGCCGATGTGGCGATGACCGGCGAGATCACCTTGCGCGGTGAAGTCACCGCCATCGGTGGCTTGAAGGAAAAGCTGCTGGCTGCGCTGCGCGGTGGCATCAAGACTGTGATGATCCCGGAAGAGAACGTCAAGGACCTTGCCGAGATCCCCGACAACGTCAAGAGCGGTCTGGAGATCGTGCCGGTGCGCTGGATCGACAAGGTGCTGGAAGTGGCGCTGGAAGTCAAACCCACGCCCTTGAGCGACAGCGATGCGCCTGCCGCCGAGCCGGTGCCCGTGGTGCCTGCCGTGGCTGTGGCAGCGACTGCCGCCAAGGCGGCACCTGCGCGCCGCTCGCGTGCGGTCAAGCACTGATCGGCTGCTGCTCTGCACGGAAAACCGGCCCGTCATCAAAAACGGGCCGGTTTGCCAAAAAGACCAAAAAATATGCGTTACAATGCATACCATCGCGGAGCCCGGTATATAATAGCGGACTTCCGGTAAAGCGGATACGCGGGAATAGCTCAGTTGGTAGAGCGATACCTTGCCAAGGTATAGGTCGACGGTTCGAACCCGTTTTCCCGCTCCAAATTGGCTGTGTTGATGGTTTCAGCATGGCAACAATCCATGGCGCGATAGCAAAGCGGTTATGCCCCGGATTGCAAATCCGGTTAGACCAGTTCGACTCTGGTTCGCGCCTCCAGGACATGCTTGTCAGTACGTTTTGGGTTCGTGGTGAAACGAACAATGTATGCGGGAATAGCTCAGTTGGTAGAGCGATACCTTGCCAAGGTATAGGTCGACGGTTCGAACCCGTTTTCCCGCTCCATA